>JAFROJ010000056.1 GCA_017429765.1 Bacteroidales bacterium
AAAAAAATAATGCCGAATCTCTATCTGCCAAACGCACTTACCCACAAGGAAAGTGCTTCTTTTGGTCTGACCGAACTTTAGAAAAGTATGTTAAACGCCTGAGAAATCGGGCAATAAACGAATATTATTTACGAATGAAACATATAAAGCTGTTGTTTGTCCTTCCGTTGCTGGCTTCCGCCGCCTGTTCGGCCCTTGCTTCGGCCGATGACGGACTTGTTTTCGACCCCGCTTCCGGCAAAGCCGGCAGTCTCACCATGCCCGACGGACAGACTGTGAGCTACACCGCCTATGAGAAGCTTTTCTTCGTGACCAACGTGGAGGACAGCACCTATCAGTACATGAACGTCTTTGTTCCCGAGACGGCGACCGGCGAGACTCCCATATTCCTGCGCACGTACGTTGGCGGGTATATGGCTTCCGAGGCGGCCAGGCCGCAGGCCGGCGATGCCTCAGGCAGGGCGCTCGCCGAAGGCTACGTGGTGGCCATCCCGGGTAGCCGAGGAAGGAATTCCAAGGTAGGGGAGACCTGGACCGGAAGGGCTCCCGCGGCCATCCTGGATCTCAAGGCCGCTATCCGCTATCTGCGTCATTTCGACGCCGTGATGCCGGGAGACGCCGAGCGGATCATC
This sequence comes from Bacteroidales bacterium, assembly GCA_017429765.1. Lineage (GTDB taxonomy): Bacteria > Bacteroidota > Bacteroidia > Bacteroidales > UBA932 > Cryptobacteroides. The sequence continues at coordinate 633 of JAFROJ010000056.1, forward strand.
ACCGACGGGACCAGCGCGGGGGGCGCCATGTCAGCCTTGATGGGAGCGACGGGCAACTATCCTGACTACGAGCCTTACCTGGAGGCGATGGGCGCCGCTAAGGAAAGGGACGATGTCTTCGCCTCCGTCTGCTTCTGTCCCATCATCGACCTGGATCATGCCGACATGGCCTACGAATGGCTCTTCAAGGACACTGACAGCCGCCAGGGGCTTTCAGATGAGCAAAAGGCGCTTTCCGCCTCTTTGGCGGCGCGGTTCCCGGCCTATCTGGAGAGTCTCCGTCTGACCAAGGCCGACGGCTCGCCGCTGACGGCCGACAACTTTCTGGACTATATCCGCGAGCTGCTCATTACCGCCGCCCAGAAGGCTAAGGATGCCGGGGCGGACATTTCCGCCGAGTTGGGATTCACCTTCAACCAGGAGTCCAGGGGCCGTTTCGCGGCGCCGCTGAACGGCGGGATGCCTCCGCAGGCGGTCAACCGTCCCGCCGGAGGTCCCGGCGGCCGCGTCGGTGAATATATAACCGGACTTGACATGCCCACCTACCTCAATTATGTGGTGAGCACCCAGCCGCTGAAGGGCGTTCCCGCTTTCGATTCCAAAGATGTGCTTGGCAGCCGCGCCTCCGGGGAGAACGATGAGTTCGGCGACGCCGCGGGATCCTCTGTCAACTACACTGAATATGCCGCCTCGCTCACAGGAGCGACAGTCTCAGAGGAACTGAGGCGGCGGGTGTTCCTGATGAACCCTATGAATTTCGTCGGCGATCCCCAAGCCACGACCGCTCCCCATTGGTATATCCGCCACGGGGCCCGTGACCGGGATACCTCCTTCCCTGTCCCTGTGGCCTTCGCCACCAAACTCCAGAATGCCGGGAAGGATGTTGACTTCCTTCTTGCCTGGAACCGCCCGCACAGCGGCGACTATGCCCTGGATGAGTTGTTCGCCTGGATCGGATCGATCACAAAGTAAGAAAGATATGAGAAATATTCATTTTTTGATGATAGCCATGCTCGCGGCGACTCTTTCCGCGTCTTCCTGCAAGGGGCAGGAGCGCGGGGGGGACATGACAGTCAAGGAGGCGCTTTCCCAGCGCCATTCCGTACGCTCCTATTCCGGAGAAACCCTTAGCGACGAGACTGTGCTGGAGATTCTGTGGGCGGCCAACGGGGTGAACCGGGAAGACGGACGCAGGACTGCCTCTTCAGCTGTCAACGCTCAAGACATCGACCTTTACGTTTGCAAGGCCGACGGCACCTTCAAGTATGACCCCCAAGCCGCCCGTCTGGACAAAGTCACCGAAGAGGACATACGTCCGCTCTTGAGAGCCCAGAACCGCTTTGTGGATCAGGCGCCTGTCACCATCCTGCTGGTGACGGACCAGACTCGCTTCGGGGAGCCTCGCCCAGGCAGCCGTAACATGAGTTTCGGCTTCATTGACGCTGGCATCGTCTCGGGGAATATCTCCCTGTATTGCACGGCCGCCGGCCTCGGAACTGTCTGCTGCGCTCCCAGAATGAGAATCGAGGAAATCCAGAAATCGCTCGGACTGACTGATCAGCAAGTCCCCGTTCTTTACCACCCGATCGGTTATCCCGCCGAATAATCCTCCGCCAAGTCCGCCTTCCTGATGACCTACGCCTTTAATTCTTTACGACGCTCCAGTTTCTTGATATCCTCCGCTGGTGGCAGTTCCTCTGGACACCATGGTAAACGCCCTGGCATCCCACGAGGAGTGTCAGGGCTTATTCATTTCGATAAACAGGGAATTGAGCTTTCATCTGTCATTCTGAGCGTAAGCGAAGAATCTAGTTATTATCAATTGCTTACAGATTCTTCACTTCGCCCTTCGACAGGCTCAGGACAGGTTTCAGAATGACAAAGCATTTTCGATTTAACGAAGACAAATATAAACATTTTCCCGACATCCCAGTAAGCGAGACCCTTGGCCCGGACATTCGAGTAGACAAGGATCCGGAAGCCTTTCAGCGCGTTATCTACTATCCAGATTTAATAGTTCACTCGCGATAATCCGGTAGTGCGGATGATAAGCGGCGTTATAGGCGGCACTGTGGTGCCAGGCGTACTGGCCGGAGGCCAGCAGCTCGTCGATCCGGGCCTTCTCTTCCCGTAAGTCAGGAATGTCTGGATATTCCTTCTCGATGATAGCCGCGATCTCGGACCATTCCGCTTTCCACCGCTCGATGTCCTCATCCGTGACTTCTTTCGCGCTCGCCATCAACGCGTCAGTGAGCTGGTCGGCCGTCATCAGACCGTCGGCAACCACTGAAAGGTTAACTCTCACATAATTACCCTCCCAGCCGCAGGGTTCCGTTCTTGGCCCCGTCAGAGTGTCGGCGGAGGCTAATTCTGAAAGAATATAATCCTTGGCTGATTGCCTGTCATTGATTATGTGCCCTGGGCCGAAGCGGTCCTGGAAAAATGATTTGTACAAGTCTTGCAGCCTCGATTCCGGGAATGACTCCATTTGGACCGAGACCGCCTTCCTGACAGCCTTAGGGTCGACAATCCGCTGGCCGCAAGAGCTGAGAACAAGAGTGATGACCAGAAGCGGAGCGAAAAACCTTAATCTCATCTATAGAGTTTATTTTGAGAGTGTTAACCTCTACAAATATAGCTTTTTCATCTATTCCCTCAAAATAGTGCCGCGACAAAATATTATAAATATCGCTTGCGATATAAAAATTAAATCGTATATTTGTGTCGTGAACGATATATACAACAACTAAACATTATAGAATCATGGATTTCACAACTACTTTTCAGATTTCACAGATGATTGTGAACGAGCTCGCGGGCAGCGCCTTTGTGCACAAAATGCAGGGACAGATTTTCAAGAGCCAGGGCTTCACCAAACTTGGCCAGAAGTACATCGATCACTATGCAGAGGAAATGGAATGGGTCGAGAAATACACCAATCGCATGCTTGATCTTGGATGTGTGCCTGAGGTGAATGTCTGCTCCCAGACCACCCTGATCGAAGATCCCAAGGCCTACCTTGAGGCCGACCTCAAGCTTCAGAGGGAAGGTGTTGAGACACTCTACGGGATTATGCCCAAACTTGCCGCTGATCCCACCACTTATGACCTCACCAAGGCCTATTTGCTGGACGAGGAGGAGGATCTTTACTGGGACGAGGAACAGTTGGATCTCATCGAGAAGATCGGTCTTCAGAACTGGCTTGTCAAGCAACTCTAATAACATCGCTCTCAGCGGCGCTAAACAGAAAGGACATGACACGGATTTACGATTTCAAAACCACCGGCAATAAGGGTGGGGAAGTGGATCTCGCCCAGTATGAGGGCAAGGTGCTGATGATAGTGAACACCGCTTCCAAGTGTGGTTTCACCCCTCAGTACGACGGCCTCGAGGCCCTGTACCAGAAGTATAAGGATCAGGGACTGGTGATCCTTGGTTTCCCTTGTGACCAGTTCGCCGGCCAGGAGCCGGGAGACAATGACCAGATCGCCGAGTTCTGCCGACTCAACCACGGCGTCACCTTCCCGCTGATGGCCAAGACCAAGGTCAACGGTCCCGATGCCGAGCCTGTTTTCGAATATCTCAAGGCCCAGGCTCCCACCGAGGAATACAACGGCCTCAAGGCCAAAGCCACGGCCAAGATGCTTAAAGGCTTGAGCAAGAGCATGGAAAAGGACAGCGACATCCGCTGGAATTTCACCAAGTTCCTCGTCAGCCGTGACGGCGGCGTGATCAAGCGTTACGCCCCCACCACCAAGCCCGAGGATATCGAGAAAGATATTCAGGGAATGCTATGATCCGCGAGGAGTTCAAACTGGACAACCAACTCTGTTTCCGGCTCTACACCGCCTCGCGCCTGATCACCCAGGCCTACCATCCGCTGCTGTCGGGACACGGGCTGACTTACCCGCAGTACCTCGCGCTTCTGGTTCTGTGGGAGAAGGACGAGCTGCCTGTGAATGACATAGCCAAGCGTCTGTTCCTGGAGACTAACACGGTCACGCCCCTCCTCCAGCGGATGGAAAAAGCGGGCCTCCTCACTCGCTCGAAAGGCAAGAAAGACGCCCGTCAGATGATTGTCTCCCTGACGAGGAAGGGGAAAGAGCTCCAGAAAGAACTCTCCGATGTGCCCGGCGCGATCGCCGGGGCCGTGATCTGCGACAGCGTCAATCCCCAGACCGCACCGGATCTCTACCGGATGCTGGACGATTTGATAGAAAAACTCTCAATGAATAACTAAAAAAAGAGTGGCGCTGGTGACGGCGCCACTCTTTTTCTTGGATAAGGCTGACCCTTACTGGACCTTCTTGGCCCAGAAGAGAGTGTAGTAAGCGGAGTCGTTGTCAACCTGCGAGGCGGCAGCCTTGTAGTTGTCGTTGTTGTTGGCGGACTCGGTGGCCGGGTACTTGACCCTCTGGGTCACGGTCGGGTAGCCGTTGTTGTCGGCTCCGTCGGCGGGATAATAGAGGGCGGGATAACCGGTGCGGCGGATGTCAGTCCAAGCCTGGGTGGCCTGCTTGATGTTGAAGTTGACCCACTTCTCGGTCATGATGGCCTCAAGCTTGTTGGAGTAGGCGTCCCACACTTTCTGGGCGTAAGCCGCGATGTCGCTGTCGGAAGGATATTCAGTGGCCCTGAAGTCATCTTCCTGATCGGAATAGATGGCGAGACGGGTCTGGTCGCTCTCGATGTTCTCCCTGTAGTAGAACTTGATCGAGCAGGCGACACCGTTCTTGAAAGCGGTCTCGGCGTTGCCGCTGGCGTAACCCTGCTGGTAAGCCTCCGCGAGGAGGAACCAGGCCTCGGCGGCGGTCAGGATAGGGCTTCTGGCGTAGCCGTTGGAGGTGTAGGTGTAGCCGTTGAGGCGGGCGTAGAGGCGGGTGGCCTCGGTGTTGTGGTTGCTGCCTCCGCGGATGTTCTGCTGAGCGGTGGTCTCACTGGTGCTGCGACCGAAGTACTCTCCGGCGGAATAGCTGATGTCGTCAGCGTCGGTGGCGGTGTAGTCGCTCTTGGTAGGGACATAGATGACAGGGAGCCTGGGATCGTTCTCACCGGTGATCTGCATGGCGTCGATGAGAGCCTGGCTGGCCGTGTTGTTGATGTCCTTCCAGGAGTCGCGGCTCTCGATCTGGAAGCCGTCGCTGTCGGACTTCACGAAGATCTCGTTGTCGTTGTCGCTGACAAGGAGACGTCCGGCGGCCGTGGCGCAGGCGGTCTTACCAACGGAGGTAAGGCTTCCCTGGGCCGCGACATGGACTCCAAGACGGAGCATAAGGGTGTTGCAGTAGCGCATCCACTTGTCGATGTCGCCCTTGTTGATGAAATCGGCTGCGGTGAGCTTGGCCTGGGTGGTCGAGCTGATGCTGTTCTTCATCGAGCTGAGCTCTCCGTAGATCGCGTCCAGACGGCTGATGGCGTTGCTGTAGATGGTCTCATCGCTGTCATAGGCGGCGTAGGAAGCCGCGAGGTCACCGGTGATTCCAAGGTAGCAGGCCTCGCTGAAAGGCACGGGCCCCCAGATGTCGCAGAGCTGGGTGAGATGGTCGATCATGAAGATCTCGGCCAGATCCATGAATATCTTGTCGTTGGCCTGGTCAGCGGCGTCCTCGTTGTTGTAGGTGTTCTCCAGGACGCGGAAGTTCCTCAGTACATCGTAGTAGTTGTTCCAACGGTCGTTGGCGTAACCGTCGTTGATGAAATAGACGGAGCCGCTGTTGTTGGTGAATCCGATCGTCTGGGCAAGCTTACCGAAGTAGTTGTCCCAGGTGTACATACGCCAGTAGCTGTTGAAAGTGTTCTGGTTGCCGGCGTAGAAGGTGCCAGTCATGAGTTTGTCGCAGGTGACGACCGTGGTCTTGGAGGGGTCGGGATAGAGCTCCCCGAACTTCTCGTTAGAGCAGGAAACGGACAGGATGGCGACAGCGGAAATGGCAAGGATGATTGAATATATCTTTTTCATTGTCTTATCCATTTTTAGAAGTTGGCGCGGAGTGAGACACCGAAGGTGCGTGAAGTGGAGGTGGAACCACCGATGCAGACCTGCTGCGCCCAGTTGGTACCGTCAGTGGCCTCGGCATCGAAGATGGGGAGGTTCTTGTAGACGAAGAACGGGTTACGGGCGAAAGCGGAGACCTTGAAGTTGTTGCAGTGGAACTTGCGGGTGAAGCTCTCGGGGATCGCGTAGCTGAGGGTGATCTCGCGGCACTTCAGGTAGGTGTTCTTGAAGATGGATCCGGAGTAGAAGCGGGAGCCGCCGGTTCCCCAGCCGTACTGCTTCTCGAGAACCATTTCCTGGCTGACCATCTTGGTGTTCTTGCTTCCGTCGGCGAGGACGCCGTCAAGGATGACACCGTCGTGGCGGACAGCCTGGCCGTTGGGGCCGTACTGGCCTGTGTAGGCGATAGCGTCTCCGCTGAATCCCTTGCTCAGGTAGTATGACTGGCCGCCGAGGGACTCGTTACGATAGGGGAGGGACTCCTCGATCTGGCCGGTGTGCATGTAGTACTGGTAAGGCATGTTGAACACGTCGCCGCCGATCTGGTAGCTGAAGTTCATGTCGAGAGTGACTCTCTTGTAGCCAAGGTTGAAAGCGAAACCTCCAACGAGGTCAGGCATGGCGTTACCGACCTTGACAACCTCGTCGGTGCGGGCGTAGTAGCCGTCGGATCCGATGATCTTGTTGCCGTTAGCGTCGCGCTTGTAGTCGAAGGCGTAGATGTCGCCCATCTTCTCTCCCTCATAGGAGAAGAGGTAGGCGGCTCCGTTGTCCCAGCGGCTGTGCTCGATACGGGTCACGCCGTCGGCCAGCTTCACGACCTTGTTGGTGTTCCAGGCGGCGTTGCCGCTGATCTCGAAGCGCCAGTCGCGGTTCTCGATGAGGGTGGCATAGGCGGAAAGCTCTACACCCTGGTTGGTGAGCTCACCGACGTTCATCAGGATGGAGGAACCACCGGCGGAGCGGGCCACTGTGCTCTCGAGGATCTGGTCGATGATGCGCTTGTGGTAGTAGGTCAGCTCAAAGCCGTAGCGGTTATTCATGAACTTGTTCTCGACACCGAACTCCCACTCATGGGTGGTCTCAGGGCGGATACTCTCGTTACCCAGGGAGGCGCCGAGCTGGTTGTAGGTGTAGCCCGAAGCGGAGCTCTGGTTGTAGGCGACAGCGGCCTTGTAGATGGCCGGGGCGAGACCCACGACACCGTAAGAGGCGCGCAGCTTGCCATAGTCGTACCATGACGGACGGTTGGAGAGCAGCTCGCTGTAGATGAGCGAGGCGTTGAACGAGGGATAGAAGTAAGAGTTGTGTCCGGGGGCGAGGGTGGAGGTCTTCTCATTTCGGATCGTGGCCTCGAGGAAGAGGTAGTTGCCGAAGGAGAGGCCGGCGGTCGCGTAGACAGCCTGCTTGAGGAGCTCGCTGGTGCTCATGCTCGCGTTCTTGGTGTTCTTGCTGGCGTTGAGGTGGAACCAGTTCTCCACAGTGAGGCCTCCGTTTGTCCCGACGGAGGTGATGAGAGTCTTCTCGTTCCTCGCGGAGTAACCCACGTTGAGGTCAAGGGCGATGTTGTCGGTGATGTCCTTCTGCCAGTTGAGGAGGGCGTCGCCGTAGACAGTCTGGTACTTTCTCTTGGTGATGCCGTAATAGCCGCCTTCTCCGGAGAAGACCTGGGCGGTTCCCTGGTACTCCTTAAGCTCAACATCCTGGCCGGTCCAGTCAGTGGCGATGTTGCCCTTCAGGGTGAGGCCGGGGATGATCTGCCAGGAAGGAGTCACGCTGGCGATGAGCCTCTGGTTGTCTTCCAGCTGCTCTTTTCCGAGGATATTCCAGTAGTACTCGGTGATGAGGGAGTTCACATTGGGGGAATATTCCCAACCCTCGGCGGGGTTCTCATGGCTTGAGCTCGTGTAGACCCTGTTCTGGTAGCCCGCCGCGGTCACGGTGTGCTCGCGGAAATACTTGGCGTCGTCGAACGATCCGACCATACCGGTGAAGTTGGTGACCAGTCGGCTGATACGGTAGGGACGGTTCTTCACGTACTGCTTCATGTAGTTGACCGAGTAGTCAAGCTTGACAGTCTTGGTGATGTTCTGGCTGCCGGCGATCTGGAAGTTGTGCTTGTCCAGATGGGAGTTGTACTGGTTGGGGGTGTTGTCCATCCAGGTGTAGGAGAAGCGGGTGTTGCCGTTTTCGCCTCCGGTGGTCACCGAGACATTGTACTGCTGGGTGAAACCTGTGCGGAAGATGTCGGAGTACGGGTCGTTAGTGAGGGCGGTGTACTTCATCATGCCGGAAGGGGTGTAGATGTCCTTGCCGTCATACTCGGGGCCGAAGCCGTAGTAACCGCCGCCGTCGACCGCCTGGCCGTAGAAGGAACGGACAGTGTTGCCGTTACGATCCTTGTAGCTTGTGGTGAAACCGAAGGTCGGCGAAGTGGGATCCATGTCCACATCGTAGTAGTTCCAGTACTGGAAGGCGTCGCCGGGACCGAAGACGGTCTGCATCTTGGGCATGTAGGCCACCACGTCGGCGTAGGCCGTGGCGCCGAACTCGACATGGGTGCCGGAGTTCTTCTTACCCTTCTTCATGGTGATGAGGACCACACCGTTAGCTCCCTCAGAACCATAGAGGGAGGTGGCGGAGGCGCCCTTCAGGATGGAGAGACTCTCGATGTCCTCGACGTTGATGTCGGCGAGTCCGTTGGTCTCCATGCGCTGCTGACCCCAGTAGCCGTCGTTGTTGACATCACCGTTACGCACGGGGATGCCGTCGACGATCACGAGGGGCTGGTTGGTTCCGGTGATGGTCGAGAGACCGCGGACGTTGATGGAGATAGCGCCGGTCGCTCCACCGGGGGCGGTGGTCACGCGGACACCGGCCGCCTTACCATAGAGGGCGGTACCCAGGGTAGGGGAGGCGGTGGCCATGAGGCTCTCGGAGTTGACCGTGCTGACGGCGTAGCCGAGTTTCTTCTCGTCCTTGCGGATACCGAGGGCGGTCACGACAGTGCCCTCAAGCATCTCGGAGTCCTCCTCCAGAACGACATTGATCTCGCCGCCGTTCCAAGTGATTACCTGTGAAGTGTAGCCGATGCAGGAGAACTCGATCTTGTCTCCCGCCTTGGCGTTTGTGAGGGTGTAGGTGCCGTCGGCGTTCACGATCGTGCCGTTGTGCGTGCCCTGCACCAGGACAGACGCGCCGATGATTCCCTCACCGGTGGCGTCCTTGACGGTTCCTTTGACAGTGTTCTGCGCGTGGACGGTGATCCCGCCTATGAGCAGAGCCATTGTCATCAGAACTCTTAAAACGTTTTTAGTCATTCGTGATAGAATTAATGGATAGAAATAATATAATGGTTGTTGGTTGATAGAGCATGAGTGACGAGGGATCAGCGCATCGGGCTCCCGTCGACGGGGTAGCGATCCACTGTCGTGACAGCTTTCCTCCAAGGCTTGACCTTCTTCCCGTCCATAGTCCTGACGGGAGCCACCTGCCTGACATTGACGTGGACGTCAGGGACTCCGGTTTTCATGTCAATGACGATGGGGGTGTCATCATCGGCATCGGCGGAAGGACGCTCCTTCAGGAGGATGATCACATATCTTCCCCCTTTGCCGCCGGATCCCTGGTCACCCTTGAAAGGATTCGAGTCGGAGACGAAGAGATGCCCGACCACATGGTTCTCGACCTCATAGGTCTCGGTGGAGACAGATGTGTTGTCGATTTTGGCCGTGTACTTGAGGACGACTCCCGCCGCCTGGCCGTCGATAGTGACGAGGGCGTCGGCTTGCTCAAGATCCCTGCCGCAGGATGAGAGAATGGCGGAGAGGGAAAAGACACCAAGGCAAAATGCCAATATCCTAAGTTTCATAAGTATGGACTGATATAAAAAAAATAATAAGGTTGCGGATTCTCATTCACAGCCTTAGTCTGTGGAGCATAGGAGGATCGAACTCCTGACCTCCAGATTGCGAACCTGGCGCTCTACCAGCTGAGCTAATACCCCAATTATTCCGCAAATATAATCCTTTTCCGTTAAAAATGCAAATCATTTGTCGCTTCCCTGGAAAGTCATCCCGTACACGCTGTCCCTGAGCCATGCCCCGAAGGCGGCTGTCCCGGGGTGCAGGGACTGTTCCTCGACGGAGATGGTCTTCCCGATCCCTACCCGGATCCTGGAGCCTTTCTTGTTCACCAGCTCGCGCGGGAGCCTCAGGACCCGGATTCTCCAGTCGATCAGGCCGAGGAAATAGAAAAAGGCGGAGTTACGGTCGAAAAACCGGACCGGGACAATCGGTACCCTGGCTTTCTGGATCAGCTTGATCATAGGCTCCTGCCACTCCCGGTCCGAAGGACGCCCCTCCTTGAACTTGAAATCGGAGACCGCGCCAGAAGGGAAGAACCCGACAGGATGCCCGTCCCTAAGCCTTGAGAGGACCTGCCTCACTCCTTGGATATTCTTTCGGGTCACTCCATCGCTGGAGTTGTTCTTGGGATTAACCACGATCCAGGAGGGGCGCAAAGGTTCTATCACCGACAGGAACTCGTTGACCATCACCTTGAAATCCTCCCTCCTGTGCCCGATCAGGTCGAGAAGGATGATTCCGTCCATGCCCCCGTAGGGATGGTTGCTGACCGTGATGAAAGGCCCTTCGGGAAGATCAAGCAGACGGTCCGCGCCGCTGACATCAAGCTTGACCCCGAGCCTCTCGATCAAGGCGCCGGCGAAATCCGGCCCGTGATTGCCCGCCAATTCGTCGTGATAATCCGATAATCTCTCGATTGATAACAACTTCCGGAGAATTGACGCGAGAGCGTTACCAGCCCTCCCCTTGAAAAGAGGGGAGAGCCGTTCCAACTCACTCACGGGAAGGAGTGGCATGTCCGTCAGTCTTTTTTAGGCAGAGGGTCGGCCTCGGCGTACCCCTTGGCGTCCTTGATGACGGTGTTGATGTAGATCAGGGCAAGGACGATCGAGACCACTATACCGGCGAAGTCGAGCGGCCCGAAAACGAGCTCGTTCCCGCAAAGCGTCATGTTCAACTCGAACTCTCTCAGGCTCGGGATGAATATGATGAGCATGAGAATGACACAAGCTATCAGACGGAACTCGGTGGGGCCGAGTTTCCCGTAGGTGAGCTTGAACTCGCTCTTCAGATGGGCGTTGATGCTGACGTTGAGAGTCAGGCAAAGGTAGAGGATGAATATGATCAAGGCCACGTCCAGCCGCATGAGATAGGAAAGACCCATGCCGATGAACATGAAGGCCTCGTTGATGATGTCGACCGTATGGTCAAGATAATAGCCGTAGACCGGTCTCTGCGTGCCTCGTACCCTGGCGAGAGTCCCGTCGAGGGAGTCTCCGAACCAGTTGACCACGAAACCGGCGACGCTCAACCAGAGCCAGTTGATGTCATTCCCGCAGAGGATGAAGCCGACGGCTATCATCAAGGCCCCGAATATCCCGAGAAGTGTCATGGAGTCGGAAACTATCCATCCGGGCATCCTTTCCGCCATCCAAACCAAGGCTTTCTTCTCGGCTCCGTTGAGGATGGAGTTCTGTATTCTGACCGCTTTCTTGTCTGTCATGTCAATTGATTTTCATGTGGATCAAAAAAATTTCATGTAGACCCTGGCTCTCTTGTGCAGGTGGTGCTCGAACCTTCCCCAGATGTTCTGGACGCTGTGATTGTCCTCAAGCTCGCGGGTGCTCTCGACGTACTTGATGCCGTTCTTGTGCATTCCCTTTCCTATCTTTGAGATAATCAACGCGTTAACTCCCTTGTCCTGATATTCCTCCAGGATCGCTATCAACAGCGCGTCAATGGTGTCGTTCTTTCTCAGGGCCTTGAGAATGTGGATGAAACCGAAGGGGAACAGGTGCCCCTTCGCCTTCTGCAAGGCGAGGGAAAGAGAGGGGAGGGTGATACCGAAGCCCACGACCTTGTCGTTCTTGTCCACGACAACCGACACATAGTCGAGCCTAAGGTTTGGCAGGAACTGCTTCTTGAGATCCTCGCACTGGGCCGGGGAAAGCTCGGAGAATCCGTGAAGCTTCGAGTAGCAAGAGTTCATGACGGAGAAAATCCCGTCGGCGTACTTGTCCACCAACTCTTTCTTGTTCTTGAAAACGGCCTGCCGGAGATTGAATCTCTCCCCGACCAGATCGGCGAACTTGATGTACCGCTCGATGTTCTCCGGGACGGAAATCCTGTACTCGACGAAGTCGGTGGATTTGGAATATCCCTCCTTGAGGATCATCGGCTCGTAATGGGGGTGGTTGTATTTGCCGTAGGCGGTGGGGATCTGGTCGAAACCCTCGACCAGCACGCCGGACACGTCGAACTCAAGGAAGCCCACAGGCCCTTCCACCATCTCCATGCCTTTCCCCCTGGCGTATTCCTCGACCTGGGCGAGGAGGGCGGACGCGACCTCCTGTGACTCGACGAAGTCGATCCAGCCGAAGCGGCAGATCTTCTTCCCGACTTTGTCGTTGTACTTGTGGTTGATTATCCCGGCGATCCTTCCGACCACTTCCCCGGCCTCGTCGAGGGCCAGCCAGTACTTGCCCTCGCAGACCTCGAACGCCCTGTTTTTCTCCGGGGACATGGTGTCCATGTCCATGGACTCGATCTGTGGCACATAGTACCTGTTACCCTTGTAGAGATCGTTAGGGAAACGGACGAAACGCCTCAATCCCTTCTTGTCAGTCACTTCCTTGATGGTGATAGCCATTGCTCGCTTGTCTTGTATTCCGCTAATATACAAAAAATATTTTTACTCTATCCAGTTGATAACTTTGTTAGTAACCTCTTGGCCGCGGGCGCGTGATTGATGAGATTTGTGATTAACTTTGTAACCCGGTTAGGACTAATCGGATTCACCAATGAAACATAATCTTGATGATGCGGTCCTTTTGAAGACCAGGCATCAAAGTGTCTACAAGCTAAGGCAGGAAGGACTTGAGAACGAGTATCTTATAGTAAGCGGCGACGGCACTCGCCGTCTTATGGCCTCCCCCGAGGTGGTAGGCTTCGGCTCCTATCAGAGCATGGTCCCCGCGACAATGAAAGGAATGCAGTATCTCGTCGACAACGGTCTGGCCGACGATGTCAACATCCTGACGATTCTCCGGGGAGGTCTCAACTATCCCATAGAGGAATGCGCCTTCAGGGCCGGCCTGCGGGTGACCAACATGGATTTCCTCTCCTGCGAGAGGATCATCGAGGATGACGTGATCAAGGGACTTGACGTGCGCTACCAGAAGGTCCGCACTTGCAGGGACTGTGTCATGATTGTCGGCGACATCATAGCCTCCGGGGCGACCCTGAGGATGTGCATGGAACACGTCATCGACTGGTTCCGGGATCATGGCGGCTCTTTCAAGAGGATAGTCTTCTTCACGATCGGCGGTTCCAACGCGATCGATTTCATGGAGGATCTCGCGGCCGAGGTCAGGACCTTCTCCCCGGCTTTCGAGGGATTCACCTGCTTCTTCTACGAGGGGATATTCAATGTCTATCAGGACAAGGGCCTCCTCGGTTTCCAGATCCCCGACATCGACTTCTACTGGGGCGGCGGGATCATCAGCCCTGAGTTCAGGGAATATGTGGTGGCCCACGGTTATTCCCTCTATGAGAAGTGTATAATCTACGACGGCGGGGCGAGACGCTACGAGATCCCCGACCACTACAAGGAGGTGATCTCCTACTGGACCGAGGTTCTCGAGGCCTCCGGCAGGGTTGACATCATGGACCTCACGCAGGAGCGTCTGGGCTACAAGGCCCCCATCTCCTATGAGGACTGGCTGAAGGTGACCCGTTTCACCGAGCTCGGTGACCAGAGCGTTCTCTACAGTGACGAGAGGGTTTTCCTCGCGAAGGCCAAGGCGTTGACACTCAAGGAAGTGGCCACAAAAAGAATAGAACAGATCAAACAAACCTTAAAGGGATATGAGTAAACAAAACCAAAAGATCGACATCGATTACACTAACAGTCGCGTCGACAAGGCGGGTCGCAAGAGCAACCTTAGCATGTTCATGGTGATGCTTGGCTTCACCTTCTTCTCAGCGTCCATGTGGGTCGGCCAGAACCTGGCCTCCGGCCTGGATTTCAAAGGCTTCATCTGGGCTCTCCTCCTCGGCGGTATCATCCTCGGCGCCTACACCGGCGCCCTCGGCTGGATCGGCGCGGAAAGCGGCCTGACTCTCGACATGCTTGCCCGCCGGAGCTTCGGGGAGAAGGGCAGCTGGCTTCCCAGCGCCATGATCTCCTTCACCCAGATCGGCTGGTTCGGTGTGGGCCTCGCGATGTTCGCCATCCCTGTCGCCAAGGAGATCATGGGCCTTGAGGTCACGGCCGACTTCATGCCCTGGCAGGGATATCTTCTTGTCCTGGTCGCCGGTGTCCTGATGACCGCCAGCGCCTATTTCGGGATCAAGAGCCTCACGATCATCAGCTACATCGCCGTCCCGGCCGTCGCCATCCTCGGCACAGTGGCCATGGTCCTGGCCGTCAAGAACGGTGACGCCGGTCTTGTCGAGCAGTTCGCCAAGGGCACCAAGGATCTCGGGATCATCGCCGGCGCGGGCCTCGTGATCGGCAGCTTCGTCTCCGGAGGAACGGCGACGCCTAATTTCGCCAGGTTCGCCAAGAGCCCGAAGGTGGGTCTTATCGTCACCGTGATCGCCTTCTTCATCGGCAACTCCCTGATGTTCTTCTTCGGGACGATCTCCAGCATCTATGTCGGCGGTAACGACATCTTCGAGGTCATGCTCAACCTCAATCTCTTCTACCTCGCCATCGTTGTGCTCGGCCTGAACATCTGGACCACCAACGACAACGCTCTCTACACCTCCGGTCTCGGACTCTCCAACATATTCGGGGTCTCCAAGAAGACCATGGTCCTGATCGGCGGTCTCATCGGCACGATCGCCGCCGTGTGGCTCTACTGGAACTTCTGCGGCTGGCTGAATGTCCTGAACTGTACCCTCCCTCCGATCGGTATCATCCTGACCCTGAGCTATTTCACTCACAGGAAGGCCTACTTGGACGACACTGTGCCCACACGTGTTGTCAACTGGGCCGCTGTCGTCGGGGTCATCGCCGGCGCTGTCGTCGCCAACCTTGTGAAGTGGGGAATCCCCGCCATCAACGGTATGGCTGTCGCCGCTGTCTGCTACCTCATCGGGCAGGCGATCGACAAGAAATGATCGCCAGGCTCCTGGAAGAGCGCGGGATAAGAGCCACGGCCAACCGGATTCTGGTGGCCGGGGCTCTCGCCCGTTCAGGCCGGCCCCTGAGCCTGATGGAGTTGGAGGACATGATCGGCTCTGTCGACAAGTCGGGCATATTCCGATGCCTCTCGGTGTTCAAGGAGAAACACCTTGTCCACGCGATAGATGACTCCGAGGGGACCCGCTATGAGCTTTGCCTCAGCCACGGTCCGGACAGTGACGACGACACGCATGTCCATTTCTACTGCGAGCGATGTCACCGCACATTCTGCCTCGAGAATCTCCACATCCCTCCTGTGACTCTCCCGAAAGGATATGACGCCAGGACAGCCAACTATGTCCTGAAAGGCGTCTGCCCTTATTGCAACGGATACTCAAACGCTTAACTCTTATTTACCTTAAAATGAAAAAGATAACCCTCCTCTTGGCCACCACGGCACTGTGCTCCGGCCTTTTCGCCCAGACGACCGTCAAGCTGCCCGCGCCCCGCAAGGACGCCGCGATGCCTCTCTACCAGGCCCTCCAGCAGAGGGCTTCCGTGAGGGATTTCCAGACAAAGGAGATCTCCGACCAGACCCTTTCCGACCTTCTTTGGGCGGCGGTCGGGATCAACAGGGAGGACGGCAGGCTGACCGCCCCGACCGCGATGAACACCCAGGAGATCCGCCTCTACGTGTGCCGCGCTGACGGCGCCTATGAATATGTGGCCAAAGACAACAGCCTTGTCAAACTCAGCGCGAAGGATGTCCGCAAGGACATAGCCGGCGGGCAGGGCTCGGTGGCCGACGCCCCGGTCTTCCTCGTGATCGTCTCCGACCTGAATAAGTACAGGAGGCAGGACGAGATGTCGAAGCGTTTCGGCGCCATCGACTGCGGCTATGTGTCCCAGAATATCTGCCTCGCCAGCGTCGCCCTCGGCCTCGCCACCGTGCCCAGGGCCGGGATGGACGAGGAGGTGCTGAGGAAGGAACTGGGCCTTCAGGACGGCCAGATCCCCATGATCAACCATCCTGTCGGCTACAAGAAATAGCTCAGGCCCTGAGCGCCCTGGCGGAGTTCAGCGTAGCCAGGACCATGACCCCGACATCGGAGAGGACAGCCATCCACATGGAGGCGAGCCCTCCCGTCGCAAGGAGCAGGACAAGGACTTTCACGCTGATTGAGAACACCGTGTTCTGACCGGCGATCCTGATTGTTCTCCTGGCGGTTCTTACCCCTTCGGCAAGTCTCGATGTCCTGTCGTCCATGATCACGACATCCGCGGCCTCGATCGCGGCGTCTGAGCCGAGCGCCCCCATGGCTATCCCAACGTCAGCCCTCGCCAACGCGGGGGCGTCGTTTATCCCGTCACCCACGAAAGCGAGCGTCCTGCCCTCAGGCTTTTCCCGGAGAAGTCTCTCGACCTCGGCGACCTTCCCGGCGGGGAGCAGGCCTGACCGGTACTCGTCGACCCCCACCGCGGCCGCGACATCCGCCGCCACGTCCTCCTTGTCGCCTGTCAGCATGACTGTCCTGGACACGCCGTTCCTCCTAAGCTCCGCGACAGCCTTGGCGGCGTCCTCCTTAATCCTGTCTGAGACGACTATATGCCCGACATATTCCCCGTCCAGGCTGACATGGACTATCGTCCCCTTCTTCTCGCAGTCCTTCCAGGCCGAGCCGGACGACTCCATCATGGCGCTGTCTCCGACGCAGGCCCTCCTGCCGTTGACCGTGGCCCTGACCCCATGTCCGGGAATCTCCTCGACATCCTCCACCGAGCATCCGTCCGCCTCCCCGGGGTAGGCTTTCCGCAGCGACACGGCGAGCGGATGCGGGGAATATCTCTCCACATGGGCGGCGAGATGCGACAGCTCGTCCCCGCTGATGTTCTCAGGGTGGACCGCCGTGACCTCGAACACACCCTCGGTGAGTGTCCCGGTCTTGTCGAGTACGACTGTCCCGAGCCTGGCCAGGGACTCAAGATGATTGGACCCTTTCACCAATATCCCTTTCCTTGCCGCGCCTCCGATGCCGCCGAAGAAAGCGAGCGGGATAGAGATCACAAGCGCGCAGGGGCAGGAGACGATCAGGAAGGTCAGTGCCCTGTAAAGCCATTTAGGGAAAGATCCACCGAAGTCGCCTGAAAAGAGGGGAGGGAGTATGGCGAGGACGACCGCCGCCGCCACGACTATCGGGGTGTAGACCTTGGCGAAGCGGGTGATGAGGCTCTCGCTCCTGGATTTGCTCTCGGACGCGTTCTCGACAAGCTCAAGGATCTTAGAGGCCGTCGTCTCCCCGAACGGTTTGGTGACCCTGACCCTCAGGACCCCGGTCAGGTTCACGCAGCCGGACAAGGCGTCGTCCCCGGTCCCGATCTTTCTCGGCACGCTTTCCCCGGTGAGGGCCACGGTGTCGATGCTTGAAGACCCCTCGAGAACAGTCCCGTCGAGAGGCACCCTCTCCCCGGGCTTGATCACAATTGTCTCTCCCACAGATATTTCCGAGGAGTTCACAGTCTCGACCTTCCCGTCCCTCTCAACATTCGCCGTGTCCGGACGGATGTCCATCAAGGCCTGGATCGACTTCCTGCTCCTGTCCTCAGCCATGTCCTCGAACAGTTCCCCGACTTGGAAGAAGAGCATGACGAAGACAGCTTCGGGGAACTGGCTCTCCGCCCCGGGAAGGAAGCCTATTGACATCGCTCCGAGAGTCGCGACGCTCATCAGGAAATCCTCGTCGAGCAACTCTCCCTTGAACAGTTTCTCCCCGGCCTCTAGGAGAGTCTCTCCGCCCGCGATAAGGTAGGCGGGCAGGAATATGAGAAGCTCCTGCCAAGTCTTCAGTTCCCAAACCTTACTGATGATGAAAGCCGCCGCGAGAAGAGTCCCTCCTATGATGATCTTGACCAGTCTCTCTTTATTCTCTTTTTCCATGACACTATTCCTGTTTCTTGGGACAAATGTCGCCGGAAAAAACCGCAACCTGGTTGCAAAGTGATTTTTTGATTATATTTATACCATGAAAGAACCAGTCAAGACAGTGCTGCTCACCGGCGGCAGCGGAGGGATCGGAGCCGCGACAGCAAGGCTCCTGGCCGAGTCCGGGATGACAGTCTACGCCGCGTCGAGAAGCGGCAAGGCGCCTGAGGCGTCGTCCGGGGAAGGGGTGATCGTCCCGGTTGTGATGGATGTCAACGACGAGGCCGCCATCGCCTCCGTGGTGGCCAGGATAGTCGCCGAGAGGGGCGGTCTTGACGCGGTGGTCTGCAACGCCGGCAACGGGATAGCGGGGCCGATAGAGGAGACTTCCGTCGAGGAGATCCAGGCCCAGTTCCAGACCACCTTCTTCGGAGTGGTCAAGACGATAGACGCCTGTCTCCCGATATTCAGGAACCAGGGGAGGGGAAGGATAGTGACAGTGTCTTCCGTTGCGGCAGTCGCTCCCTTACCCTATCAGGGGTTCTACTCCGCGGTCAAGGCTGGCATATTGAACCTCACCAAGGCTCTCGCTATCGAGACTCGGCGTTTCGGGATCCAGTGCTGCTCGGTGATGCCGGGAGATGTCCGGACCGGCTTCACCGCCGCCAGGAAAGTGGCCGCCAAGGCGAAAGATAAGGATTCCCCGTACTATGAGCACACAGTTAGGGGAGTGGAGGCTATGTCGAAAGACGAGAGGGAGGGGATGGAGCCCGAGGTGATCGGGAGAGCCATCCTTCGCCAGTTGCGCGCCCGACGCATGAGGCCGGAGGTCACCCCGACCTTCGTGTACAGCCTGCTTGTCTGGATGATCAGGCGCTTCCCGCAGCGTGTTGTCCTGAAGGTGATCGGAAAGATGTATTCATGATTTTAAACCTTTTAGCCTTTTTCCTGTCAAACAGAACGGTTGGACACTGAAATCCATCAATCAACACACAATAACATGAGAAAGGTATTTATTTTCACAGTGGCCGCTTTGGCTCTGTCAGCAGGCGCTTTCGCGCAGGACTTCCCGCAGGGTCCGCCTCAGGGCGGAAGGTTTGATCCCGAGGCCATGATCCAGATGCGCACCCAGCGCATGGTCAGGGAACTTGGACTCGACGAGGCCCAGGAGGCCAAGCTTCTCGAACTGAACAAGAAGTATTCCGACACCATCATGGCTCGTCCGGGCGGGCGTCCCGGCGGACCCGGAATGGGCAGGCCCGGCAATCCTCCTCAGGAGGGCCAGAACGCCGATGCCGCCAACGCTGACACCAAGGCCGCCAAGAAGGCCGCGAAGAAGGCTAAGAAGGAGCAGCGGAAACAAGAGGAGGCCCAGGCCGCCGATGAGGCTAAGGCCGCTCTCGAGGCTTATGAGAACGAGCTCAAGGAGATCCTGACCGAGGATCAGTTCAAGACCTATCAAGAGAACAAGAATCGTCGTCCCCAGGGACGCGGGCCCGGTGGTCCCGGCGGCTTTGGTGGCCCTGGCGGCGGTCCCGGTGGCTTCGGTGGCCCTGGTGGAGGACCCGGAGGCTTTTAGAGATCAGCCTTTCCGGAATATCTTGTCCATGACAAGGGCTATCGCGCCGTCACCTGTGACGTTGCAAGCAGTTCCGAAATTATCCATGGTGATGTAGAGGGCTATCATTAAAGCCTGTTCCTGCTCACCGAATCCAAGCATGGCCGCCAGCACTCCGAGGGCGGCCATTATCGCTCCCCCAGGCACGCCAGGGGCGGCCACCATCATGACGCCGAGCATCATGATGAATCCCAGGAACATCCAGAAATCGAAGGCCATTCCCCGCATCATCATCAGGGCGACAGCGCAGGCGGTGATCTTCAGGCAGCTGCCGGAGAGATGGATTGTGGCGCAAAGAGGGACGGTGAATCCGGCGATCTCGTCGCTGACACCGTTCCTCTTGGCGCATTCAAGCGTCACGGGGATAGTGGCCGCCGAGGACGAGGTTCCCAGCGCTGTGAAATAGGCGGGGAGCATCTTCCCGAGGAGTTTGAAAGGGTTCCTTTTGACTATCCCGCCGGCCACGCAGTACTGGAGGACAAGCAGGAAAACGTGAAGGATGAATATCACCCCGATGATCGAGATGAAGACCTTGATCACCTGCAAGGCCTGCCCGGTGTGGGTCATGCTGAGGAATATGCCGAAAATGTAGACCGGGAGCAGAGGGATGATGACAACCTCGATTGTCTTGACTATGATCGCCTTGAACTCGTCAGCGAATCTCTTCAGCGTCGGTGAGCCGAAGAAAGCCATCCCGAGACCCAGGGTGAAGGCGAAGACAAGCGAGGACATGACATCGACCATGGGAGGGATCTGGATGTTGAAATAGGGCTCCAGGTTCTCGAATTCGGCCACTGATGAGGGGCCGCCCGCGCTGATGAGCCTCGGGAACACTGTCACGCTTGTGCCGTAGGACAGAAGCCCGGCGAACACGGTGTCGCAGTAGGCGATGATCACAGTGATCAGCAGGAGCTTGCCTGCTCCCTTCCCGATGTCGGAAATGGCCGGCGTGACCAGGCCTATGATGATCAGGGGGATGAGGAACTGGAGGAAGTTGCTGAATATGCCGTTGAAGGTCACGAAAGCCCGTACAATAGACTTCGGAAGGAAAAGGCCGAAGACGATTCCAAGGACAATGGCGATGATGATGCGGGGTAGAAGCCCGAGGCGGATGCTCTTTTTCAAAATGTTATAGTGTTAGTGGTCAATTATTTCCTGGTTATGAATAATTCTTCGGGAACCTGAGGATTATCGACAGGCAGGCGACGACGGCCAGTGTGAGGGGATAGTAGAGGTAGGGGATGATGGCGGTCGAGGGGATCCCCGTGAATCCCGAGGCCATCAGGAGCTGAGCCCCGTAGGGGAGTATGCCCTGGACCACGCAGGAGAAGGTGTCGAGGACGCTGGCGCTCTTCCGGGGATCCACTCCGAAGCGGGCCGAGATCTCCCTGGCGATGTTCCCGGTGGTCAGGATGGCGATTGTGTTATTGGCGGTGCAGAGGTTGGAGAGGCCAACGAGGCCGGCGATGCTGAACTCGGCTCCCCTACGTCCGCTCACTCCCTTGGTCAAACCCTTGATTATTAAATCTATACCTCCATTGTGGCGGATGATCTCCAGCATCCCGCCGGCAAGCATCGTGACAATTATAAGGTCTCCCATCCCGGCTATTCCCGAGCCGATCTCACTGAGGAAACCGCTCCATGTCATCCCGTCCGTGAGCCCGATCAGGCCGCATAGGGCAAGGCCGATGGTCAGCACGGTGAGGACGTTGATCCCCATCACCGCGAGAATGATCACAGTGAGATATGGGATTAGTTTCAGGATATCGACCTCCCCGATCTCGGGATGGACGTTGAGGTTCAGTCCGATGAACACATAGATCACCATCACGATCAGCGCCGCCGGTCCGGCGATCCAGATATTGGCCCTGAACTTGTCCGCCATCGAGCAACCCTGGGTAGTGGTGGCCGCGATAGTGGTGTCCGAGATGAAGGAGAGATTGTCTCCGAAGAAAGCGCCTCCGACAATCAGTGCGGTCAGCATCGGCAGTGACAGCTCCGCCTGGGAGGCTATCCCGGACGCTATCGGCATCAGTGCGACTATGGTGCCGACGCTTGTTCCGATAGACATGGAGATGAAGCAGGAGGCCAGGAAGAGACCGGCCAGGATCACTTTCCCGGGTAGGATCATCAGGGTGAGGTTCACGGTGGCCTCCACGCTCCCGATGGCTTTAGCGGTGGCGGCGAACGCCCCGGCGAGGATGAATATCCAGATCATCAGCAGGACATTCTTGTCCGCTGCCCCGGAGGAGAACACGGCTATCCTCTCCTTGACCCGCCCCGGCGTGATCAGGACGGCGTAGATTGAGGCTATCAGGAACGCTGAGGAAACCGGGACCTTGTAGAAATCCCGGCACACGAGGGATGTGACCAGATATGTCGCCAGGAACACCGCGAGGGGGCTCAGCGCGAGCCAGCCGTTGATTTTTCGGGGGGGGATGTCAGTTCGTCTCATATTCGTCTAATCTTTCCGATCCTCGCCCCAGCCGGACTCGATGTTCGCTATCACCCCGGCTATCCAGACGGTGTCTCCTTGCTGGAACACCATGTCCGGCTCGGGGTTCGTGATGAAATGCTCGCCCCGCAGCACGCTGATGACCATGCACTGGTACTTCCTGAGAGCCGCGCTCCTGAGGGTCTTCCCTGTCAGGAAGGAGTCCGCGGTCAGCGTTCGGGCCTCGATGCCGAACCCGTCTCCGGAGGACTCGAGGGGAGTGTCAGGGACTGAGTCGGAGATAAGATTCCTCAGTCTCTCAAGCTGGTCGGTGGTGCCGACAGCGAGCAGCCTGTCACCAGGGTACAGCGGAACGTCAGCCGAGGGGACGATGATTGACCGAGACCCTCGCTGGATCTTGATGATGTTGGCTCCTGACCGGTCTCTCAGCGGAAGGTCCATCAGCCTTCTGCCAGCGAAAGAGGATTCGGGGGCGATGGAGAACGCCTCGGTACGGACGTCGTAGGTCGAGAGCTGCTGTCGCACTGACGACGCCACGGGTTTGCTCCGGCGCTCGTTCTCCTCCCTCTCGTTGTAGTTCTGGAGGAAGATCTTCTCCAGGCCGGAATATTTATGCATGGACTTCCTCGCGAAGAAGATGAACACTATCCCGGCGATGATTATGGCCAGCACAGTCCAGCCGGCGAGATCGAAGTACGAGGTCAGGACACTTAGGATGACACTGATGGCGAGGAAGGAGCGTGTCAGCACCAAACCCATTATAGGCCAAATGTTTCCAGGCTTCTCCTTGAGTAGTTTGGGAGCGCTCTTGCCGATGGATCCGGAGTGGATGCCCAAGCCGAAAAGGAAGGGGGCCATGACAGCGAGCGTGATCCCGGCGGCCACTGATTTGCGGGCGGTCTCCCCGATGTTCGGGAGGAGTTTGTCGACAAGAGGGATGAGGTAAAGCCTTGAGCCGATGTAGATCGCGAGGATGATCACACCGTAGAGGAGTATCCTTGTGAACCAGGCCGAGAGCAGTTTCTTCCATTCGTTGTCTTCCGCCGCGGTGTGCCTGGAGCCTCCGTTGGAGGAGCCCAGTCTCTCGACCCAAGTCTTGGGGAGCTTGCGGCCAAGGAGATTGTAACAAGGGTCGGCGAGTCTTATCATGTACGGTGTCGTGAATGTCGTGATCACGGAGACCGCGATGATGACCGGGTAGATGAAGTCCCGCATGACTCCGAGCGAGCATCCCACTCCCGCAAGGATGAACCCGAACTCACCGAGTTGCGCGAGACTGAAACCGGTGTGGACCGAGTTGTAGAGGCTGTTCCCGGTGATGATCATTCCGGCTCCGGCGAAGACGATGTGGGAGATGATCACTATCACGGCGATGAGCAGGATGAGAGCCCAATGCTCAGCGATCACGGCGGGGGAGAGCATCATGCCCACGGAGACGAAGAATATGGCTCCGAACAGGTTCTTGATAGGCTCGACGATCCTGTCAATATGCTCGCTCTCGGTCGTCTCGGCGAGGATGGAACCCATCACGAAGGCGCCGAGCGCGGAGGAGAAGCCCACGGCGGTGGCGAGGGCCACCATCGAGAAGCAGAGGCCTATGCTCACGATCAGGAGTATCTCCTCGCTGAGGAACCTCCTGGCTTTCTTGAGGATAGTCGGGATCACGAATATCCCGACCAGGAACCAGAGCAGCAGGAAGAAGACCAGCTTGGCGATGTTCAGAAGCAGTTCCTTCCCGGCGAACGACCTCGACACGGCCATGGTCGAGAGAAGCACCATCAGCAGGATGGCGATGAGATCCTCGACCACGAGAGTCCCGAACACCATGCCGGCGTAAGGCTTGTCCTTAAGGCCCATCTCGTCGTAGGACTTGATGACCACCATTGTCGACGACATGGACAGCAGGCCTCCGAGAAACACGCTCTCCATCACCGTCCAGCCGAGAGCCTGGGAGGACACGAAACCGATTATGAAGACACCGACGAATTTAACGAGTCCGGTCACGATGGCGCTGGAGCCCACCTTCATCAGTTTCTTGAAGCTGAACTCAAGCCCGAGGCCGAACATCAGGAATATGATGCCGATCTCGGACCACTGGCTGACGGTCTCCTGGCTGGATATGCCCGGGAAGAAACCTATGTTCGGGCCTATAAGGAAACCGGCGATGATGTAGCCCAGGATCAAGGGCTGCTTCAACGCCTTGGAGATTATCGTGAATATGCCCGCGGAGATAAGGATGACCGCCAGGTCTTTAACAAGGTTCAGCTCTTCCGACATACTCACGCGAATTTACTAAAATTTTATCGATTGCCCGACTATTGTTATATTTGTGGTGATCAAGCGATAGTCATGACAGTCAAAAGGACATACCGTGTCGCCGGGCATGTGTTCTCCCTCTCTTTCGACAGTGAGGGCGGCTTGTCCGGCTCACTGGACAACTATGAGCCATTCTCCCTCGACGGGGGCGGGGATGAGTTGTTCTCGCTGGAGGTGGTTCCCGAGATTGATGTCTCCGGGAAAAAGGCTCTCTATTTATCCAATCCCGAGGACATGGAGCAGCGGATAGATGTCTATTCCATCGACGGGGGTTATCTTTTCGAGCTCTCCCCGACTTCCCAGTCCCATGTTAGCGGCCGGCTGAAGGTCAATGAGGATTTCTCTGCCGGGAGTCTCTCCGCTGAATCCGAGGAGGTCTTCTGTGTCAATAACTCCTTGATGCTCATGTACGCTTTCCGGACAGTCGGCCTGGACACCTTGGAGATCCACGCGTCCTGTGTCGTGAAGGACGGTAAAGGCTTCCTCTTCCTCGGGAAGAGCGGCACCGGGAAAAGCACCCACAGCCGCCTGTGGCTTAGGAATATTCCCGGATCGAGGCTTCTCAACGACGACAATCCTGTGATCAGGATAGTGGACGGGACTCCGAGGGTCTTCGGTACCCCGTGGAGCGGGAAGACTCCCTGCTACATCGCCCGTGACTTCCCGGTCGGGGCCATTGTCAGGATCAACCAGGCCCCTAGGAACGCTATCAGAAGGATGGATGTGGTGGAGGCTTTCGCGTCGCTGTATTCCTCCTCTTCAGGCTTAAGGTCCGTTCCGGGTGTGGCCGACGGCCTTTTCGCCACTGTGTCCTCCGTTGTCCAGAGCGTGCCTTGTCACATTCTGGATTGCCTGCCTGACAACGAGGCTGCCTTTGTGTGCTCGAAAGAGGTTCTGGGCCATGAGTGAGCGTCCCGAGGTCACTGAGGTCCGGAAGCTTGACCAGAAGTCCTTTTTCGGGTTGCTCTCGGAGTTCCTCGAGGAGGGCAGGACGGTCAGGATCACGCCCAAGGGTGAGAGCATGCTTCCGTTCATAAGGGGGGACAGGGACAGCGTGACGATCGGGAGGCTCTCCCGTCCGGCCCGGAAAGGTGATATCGTCCTGGTGAGAATAGGTGACACCTATGTCATGCACAGGGTGTTCGAGATCGAGGGAGACTCCCTGACCCTGATGGGGGACGGGAATATATCGGGCAAGGAGACCTGCTCCGGGGATGATGTCATCGGAGTGGTGACAGAGGTGATCAAGAAAGGCGGAAGGGTCGTCAGGCCGGGCAGAGGCCGGTTGTGGCGCCTCCTGAAGCCTGTCAGAAGATATTTACTTGCTATTTATAAAAGAGTTTTGAGATGAGGATCAAGGAAGGGTTCGTCCTGCGCTCCATCGCCGGGCGCCACATAGTGATAGGGGAGGGCATAGCCCAGGTCGATTTCAAGAAGATGGTCTCCATGAACGATTCGGCGGCCTTCCTTTGGAAGAGCGTCGAAGGCAAGGATTTCACTGTCGAGGATCTCGCGTCCCTCCTGACCGGTGAATATGAGATCTCCGCGGAGGAAGCGGCCTCTCACGCCGCCTATGTGGCCTCCAAATGGATTGACGCGGGTTTGGTGTCCTAATAAGCGGGACAAGGTCATGAAGGATTTCAAGACATGCGTCAAGGGGTTGTGGCGGATCTCCAGGCCTGTGCTTTGGAGGGATCTGGTCACGGTGCTCCTGGGTGTTGTCAGGGTCTGGGCGTCCCTGTCTTTCGTGTGGATATGCAAGCGTCTGGTCGACATCGTGACAGGTGTCTCCGACGCCGGGCTAACCGGGCATGTATGGATCATGATCGGCATCATGCTCGCCCAGCTCCTCTGCGGGATCGCCTCGAATTACTGGGGATCTTACAACATGGTGAAAACCCAGAACGAGATGAGGCTGGGTTTCTTCTTCCATGTCCTCGGTTCCCGTTGGAACGGCCGGGAGACCTTCAAGTCAGGAGACACCGTCAACCGCCTGGAGGAGGATGTGCGGGTTCTCTCCGAGCTGATCTGCTCGAGGATCCCGGACGTCATCATAACCGTCATCCAGCTTGTGGCGGCGTCGGTCTACCTTCTCACCATGGCCTCGTCGCTGCTCTGGGTGCTGGTCATCCTGATGGTCGCGGCTGTTCTCGGGTCCAAGATGTATTTCAACAAGATCCGCCAGCTGACCGCGCTGATCCGCTCTGAGGACAGCGATGTCCAGCAATTGATCCAGGAGAATCTTCAGAACAGGGTCCTGGTCTTGACTTTGTTCGGAGTGGGCAATGTCGTCTCACGGCTTTCCGGACTTCAAGACCTGCTTAAGAAAAACACTGTCAAAAGATTAAATTACAACGCTATAGCCCGTGGATTCATGAATCTCGGATTCATGGGAGGCTACGCCGCGGCCTTCCTCTGGGGAGTCTTCGGGATCAAGGACGGGACCGTGACCTACGGAATGATGACCGCCTTCCTCCAACTTGTCGGGCAGGTGCAGAGGCCGATCAGTGATCTTGGCCGGCAGGTTCCGGCTTTCATCAAGGCTCTCACCTCTGTCGAGAGGCTGCTGGAGCTCGAGGATCTCCAGATCGAGAGGTACCGCGGCGACTTTCTTTTCCAAGAGGCTCCCGGCATCCGCCTGGAAGATGTCTCTTTCTCCTATCCTTCCGACACGGGGCGCGACTCTGTCCTGAAGGGCTTCTCCCACGATTTCAAGCCCGGAAGCCTGACGGTGATAGCGGGGCCAACCGGGATCGGGAAAAGCACCTTGACCCGCCTCATGCTTGGCTTGTTGAAGCCCTCGTCAGGCAGCGTGAGACTCTATTCGGAAGGCAAAACACGTACGGCGGACGCCGACACGCGCTGTAATTTCACCTACGTCCCCCAAGGCAACAGCCTTTTGAGCGGCACGATCCGCGAGAACCTGCTCCTGGCCAACCATGACGCCACTGACAAGGACATCGAGCGGGCGCTGAGACTCGCGGCCGCCGAGTTCGTCATGGACTTGCCCGACGGCCTGGACACGGTCTGCGGGGAGAGCGGCGCGGGTCTCTCTGAAGGGCAGAGCCAGAGGATCGCCATCGCCAGGGCCCTTCTTCACCCCGGCGGGGTGATGATCCTTGACGAGGCCACCTCCGCCCTCGACATGGACACAGAGGAGCGTCTTCTTGAGAATATCCACTCGACTTTCGGGGGATCCAAGACCATCGTGTTCATATCCCACAGGCCGGCCGCCGCCAGGGTGGCTGACGACATCGTCAACCTTTGAGAACTAGCGTGATTGATAACTCAATTAATATGAAAAGACTCGCTCTCGTGGCCGGGATTATTCTTGTCGCGGTCACCTCTTCCGCCCAGCACAGGGCGGACAGGCAGGACCTGACAGATCCCGCCTCGTCGACCATCATCCTTTTCGGGGACCCGCAGGGATATGTCAAATACGACATCAACCAGCCTATCTTCGAGATCACAACCCTTTGGGTAGCGGACAACGCCGACCACCTGAACATCAAGGCTGTCCTGTGCACGGGCGACCTTGTGGAGCAGAATGACAACAACGCCCTCAACCGTGACATGCTCAACCAGAGCAGCGCTCAGATGTGGGAGAGCATAAGCCGCTCATTGGAGAGGATTGACAACAAGGTGCCTTTCATTTCATGCGGCGGCAACCATGACTATGGCTTCAGGCGCAGCGAGAACTACAACACCAACTTTCCGAAATACATCACCTTCGAGAGGAGCTCGGCCTACAAGGAGTGCCTGAAGGCCGAGTACCCGAACAGGAAGGGCGACGCGTCGATGGAGAACGCCGCCTTCGAGTTCGAGATGCCGGGTTGGGACCATAAGATACTCGTTGTCAGTTCCGAGTTCGCACCCTCGGAGGGCGCCGTGAAGTGGGCCAGGGATCTCGTCACATCAGACAAGTACAAAGACGACTATGTGATCTACCTGACTCATTCCTACCTCCACGCGAAGAGCGCCGAGCGTACGGCGACCGAGGGTTATTGGGTCACCAAGCAGGAGGGGAACCACTCCGGGCAGATGCTCTGGGACAATCTTGTCAGCCAGGTCCCGAATATCCGGATGGTCATCTGCGGTCACACCGGCTCTCCAGCGAAGAGCGGCGATCCCGAGGAGGATTACATAATGAGCACGGCTTACCGGGTGGACAAGAATGTCGCCGGTAAGCCGGTTCATCAGATGATGTTCAATGTGCAGACTCTCGGAGGAGGCTGGGAAGGGAACGGCGGTGACGGATGGATCCGTATCCTGGAGTTCATGCCGGACGGGAAAACCGTCAAGGTCCGCACTTATTCACCTCTTTTCGGTATCTCTCCCTTGACCAGGCATCTCGCCAAGCGCGAGGCCCCTCACGACCAGTTCGACATGGTCATCGAATAGGGGAGGAGTCTACCTCTCCTGGATCCTAATCTCCTGAGGCTTGACGTAGCGGTCGCCGGTCTGGGCTTTCACCGCGTCGATGAACACGGGTGAATAGGCCGGAGTCGCTGGCCTCTGGAAGCCGGGACCCGGACGTCCGGACACGATCTCGCCGTTCTGGCTGGCCCGGATGCTCTGGTCGTTGTACTTGACAATCAAGAGCTTGGCAAGCTTGTCCCAGCGCTTCATCATCATGTCTGTGTAGGAGATGGTCTTGCCAGTCAGGTAGGTGGTAAGGTCTGAGGGTGTCAGTTCGGCGGCCCTCTTCTCGACCTCCTCCTGATCCTTGGCGTAGAAGTCCTCAAGCTCGGCCTGGGCCTCCTTTAGGTCTCCGATCATGGCGCTGTAGCGGGGATAGACCATATTCGCCACGAAGTTGTTCATCCAGAAAGCGCTCTCGGTGCTGAACTCGTTCATGCTGTTGTTCTCGCCGCGGAAAGGATCCGGGACACGGTTGATTCCGCAATAGGCGGGGACATAGGCCACCATCGAGGCGTCGTCCATGTTGAAATAGGTGACACCACCGACGGCGTCGGGAAGCCAATCCCTCATCTGGCAGACCATTGTCATTCCGCTCTGCTGGCAGCCGATAGGCCTCTCACGGAACATGTCGGTGCCGTCGCTGGACTTGTAGTTGACGGGCTGGTTGCGGTAAGGGGAAGCCCAGGGGCCGGCGCTGAGGTCGGCGGTCATGTCAAGGGCGGTGCCCTCGTAGTGGTCGCGCATGTCGTTCATGATGTCGCGGACGGAGACGGGCTGGGCAGGCTTGATCCACAGAGGGAGATGGTCGATCTCGGACATGTCGCCGTTGATGTAGGGAAGGTACTTGTCCATCTCGGCGGTGTCGTAGTGGTGGCGGAAGAAACTCCAGACACGGGCCTCGCAGTAGCGGATGGTGCCGAAGTCCATGGGGCCGTAGGCCTCGCGGAAGCTGAAGTCAGCGTCGGGACCGTCGTAGTAACCCATCTCACGGGCGAAGGAGATGATGTCGGCGCAGTACATGCACTCGTTCTCGACGACGCAGAAGCCGAGCTTCTTGTCGACCTTCTTGGCCTGAGGGAATTTCTGGATGCGGCTGGAGTTGGCGTAGGCGCAGATGCAGTCGTCAGGGACTCTCATGGCGATCCAGATGGCGCCCTTGTTGTCCTTACCCTTGCCGATGATCTCCATGATCCAGGCCTCGTCCTTGTCGCAGATCGCGAAGGACTCTCCGGAGCTGTTGTAGCCATATTCCTGGACAAGGTTGTGGATGCAGGCGATGGCCTCACGGGCGGTTGTGACCCTCTGGAGCACGATGCCCATCAGGGTGAAGTAGTCGAAATAGCCCTCCCTGTTGACGAGCTCGTTCCTGCCTCCCCAGGTTGTCTCGACGATTGAGACCTGGTTCTCGTTCATGAGGCCGACCACTCCGTAGGTGTACTCGGCCTGGGGGATAAGACGCTGGTTCATGCCCATTCCGGGGCCGAAGCCTCTCAGGGCTATCATCTCACCGGGGGCGTGACGTCCGGGGGCGCTGTAGGTGAGGGGGGACGCGAAGCCGAAGCCGTCGCAGTTGTAGGTGCAGATGACGCTCCCGTCGACGGAAGCCTTCTTGCCCACGATGAGGTTCGTGCAGGCGAACGCGGCGGCGGTGATGAATATCATCGCGGCCGAGAGGATTGCTTTCTTCATTGTCCGATTCATTTGATATACAATTAATTGTGAGTGAATTAACTTTTCATTGTGTCCTCACGGTCCTGATGGCCTTGGAGCGGGACATGTCCTGCGGGTTGGTGCCAGGGACGTCCTGGGGAATGGACTGGCCGATCAGGCCGAATAATTGCCGCCAATAAAGGGGAAACTCCCCGTCGGCGTCCTTGAAGTTCATGGGAGCGATGTCGAAGACGGGTTTCCCGTCCTCTCCGACATAGCTGTCCCTCACCAGCTCGCTGCAATAGAGGGAGTCGTTGTCCGGCAGGAAATGAACGTCGTAGGGGAGCCCGAGGAACTTCTTGGCGTTCTCCACATATTCCCCGGCCTTCGAGGGGTCGACGAGCCTTTTGACTATGAGTACTGGAAGCGAGCCGTCCTTCAGGGTGAAATCCGAGTAGAAGGTGTCGATCGGATGACGGTCAACACCGTGGGCGATGGTCGCGTCGATGATCCAGGTTGTGTCGGCCGAGACCTCGGCGATCGCGACGTGGATGAGGTTGAGGCTGTCCGGGTCGCCGGTGGCGCTGGTGACCGCCCCCTCGAAGGAGTCCTCCTCGATCGAGTAGTCCATAGGTATCCCGACGAAAATGAGATCACCGGTCTGAAGGGTCTCCACAGAGGATTCCCGACATGAGACGAGGACGGCGGAAGCCAGCGTGGCCGCTAGTAACGCTTTTTTGAACATATTAATATTCAATTAATTCCGAACTTGACGCAAAAAACGGGAGTGTCCCCTCTGCGGCCTTCCACATAGGAGTGGCCTTTCTCGACGGCGCGGTAGAGGGCGACCTCGTCGCCGGGCCTGGTCTCGTGATGGAAGACTATCTCCACCTCGTCGACCCTGATCCCTTTCTCCCCATAGTCCAGGCAGTCCATGGCCCAGGCCACGTATCGCGCGTTGTTGGTGTGGCCGACAAGGTCTATGTCTGAATAAGCGACCTTGCGGGTCATGACATATTCGTGCCCGACGGATCTCGGCATCATCACCTTGCCGGCCGGAGTCTCGATAGCGAAATCCCGGCACGCGGTGTCCTCCGAGGGAAGGACATCCTCAGGCCTCGCCATCCTCCTGTCGGTCGTGTCGATCACAACCCAGGAACTAGTGGCCTCCACCATCCGTCTCCCGTCAGCCCCGGACACCTCGAAGTCCCTGACGAAGAAGGGACCGAACGCCCCCCTGTGCCAGGTGCGGATGGTTATCTCGTCACCCCAGACGGGCGCCTCCAGGAATCGGAAACGCATCCTGGAGAGGACCCAGGCCATATTCTTGACAATCAGCTCGTCGTAGCCGAACCTCATCACGGCGGCGGCTTGGTAGGCCATCTCCTGAGCCATGTCCATGAAAGCGGAGGGCTTCAGCCTTTTGGCTGAATCCACCTCATGGCACTTGACCACAAAGCTGTCGCGGACTTTCCGGTCCGGCTGGACGGTGACGCTCATGATCTATCTCCTTTTACCCTTGCCTCTTGAACGCTTCTTGCTCTTGGAGGCCACCGCGCCGGCCACGAGGGCGACAAAGAGAGCGCTGATGATGATGTAAGTCATGGCGCTGGCGTTGCTGCCCTTAACCCTGGACCACATCTCGATCAGCATCTGGGAGTCCTCGCCCCAGTCATGCTCGAGGGTGCAGCGCTCGATAACGGACTGGTCGGGGTACATCACGGGATTGAGCCGGACAGAGTCGGCGTCCTCGCCGAAGAAGTAGGTCAGGTTGATGGGGTCGTAGTCGTCGTCCTGGAAGTGTTCGAGAATCTCAGGGGTGCCGCAGGCGCTCACGTAACCGATCTCCTCGGAGTTGCGGATGGCGTTCTCAGGCTTGCACATGAAGTTGATGAAGTAGCTCGCCGCCTTGGTGTTCTTGGCGTATTTGGGAATAACCCAGCCGTCGAACCAGACAGTCGCACCCTCGTCGGGGACGATGTAGTCGAGATCCACTCCCACATCGGCGGCCTCCTCCATCGCCCAGTAGGCGTCGCCGCTCCAGTTCAGGCTTATCCAGCCGCGCTCCTGGGTCATCTGGTCCTTGCCGAAATCGGCCTCGTAGCCAGCCACCTGGCCCTTGATCTGCATCAGGTAATTCTCCACGAGTTCGACGTTCTCCCTCGACGGGACCGCCTCAAGCTCCTCGCGGGTGACCTTCCCGGCCGCGATCTCATCCTTCTTGAGGAAGAGGATGACCTGGCTGTAGATGTCCCTGGCCGCATCCTTCACGAATATCTTATCCGCGTATTTCGGGTTGCGGAGAACGTCCCAGGTGCGCAGGTCCTCGGGATCGACATATTTTGTGTTGTAGATGAAGCCGGTCGTGCCCCACATGTATCCCACGGCGTACTCGCTGGCGTCCTTGTCGCCTGTCACCAACGATTTGAGGCAGCTGGTGATGTACGGCGAGAGGCTGCCCTCGATGTAGTTGGGAGTGTCCCCGAAATCCATGTTTATGGGGAGGGC
This sequence comes from Bacteroidales bacterium, assembly GCA_017429765.1. Classification (GTDB taxonomy): domain Bacteria; phylum Bacteroidota; class Bacteroidia; order Bacteroidales; family UBA932; genus Cryptobacteroides. The sequence goes on from JAFROJ010000056.1 coordinate 33,733, forward strand.
CAGGTCTGCCCTGAGCATCCTCTCGATGATGTAGTCCGAAGGACAGACCACGTCGTAGTCCTCGTGTCCCTTCTCGATTTTCGAGAGCATGGTCTCGTTGATGTCGAATGTCTGGTAGACAATCTTGACGGATTCCCCGGTCTGCTCCTCGTACCACTCCTCGAACTCCTCGATGAGGGTCTCGTCGATGTAGTCGCTCCAGTTGTAGACCTTCAGGATGTGGTCCCTGTCTTGGGAACACGCGGCTAAAGTGAGGGCCGCCGCCAGGATGCAAAGTGTCTTTCTCATTTTATGGTGCTATGGTTGTTTCTTGGTTCTCATCTTGGCCTGCCTGACATTCATGATGACCAATAGGACAAGTATGACCGTGAATATCAATGTCATGAGAGGCCTGAGCTCAGGCGTGAGGCCGCCCTTGCGGGCGTCGGCGTAGATGTAGGTGGAGAGTGTCTCCAGGCCTATGGTCCCTCTTGTGAAGAAGGTCACAGCGAAGTCGTCCAGCGACATGGTGAAGGCAAGAATGAACCCCGAGACCATGCCTGGCCGCAGCAGGGGGATAAGAACCTTCCTGAGCGCCTGGGAGGGGGTGGCCCCGAGGTCGAGGGCCGCCTCGTAGATGTTCGGGTTCATCTGACCCAGTTTGGGCATCACGTTGAGCACGACATAAGGGGTGCAGAACGAGATGTGGGCGAGGATGACCGTCAGGTAGCCCTGGGAGAAGTTAAGGAACACGAAGAGCAGGAAGAGCGAGACACCGGTGATCACATCGGGATTGATCATCGGGATGTTGTTCAGGAACTGGATAGTCTTCCTCTTCCGTCCTTTCAGGTTGTATATTCCTATAGCCGAGACAGTTCCGAGCATCGTGGACACGATCGCGGCGACGAGGGCGATCAGCAGGGTGTTCTTGATCGCGGCCATCAGGCCGGCTCCACCGCTGACTCCGCCGGTGAATATGTGATTGTACAGCTCCATGGAGAAACCTGTCCAGTTGCCCAGGGTCCTCGCCTCGGTGAACGAGAAGATGACTATGAAAAGGATCGGGGCGTAAAGGATAACCAACAGGAGCCAGATGTACGCTTGGGCGAAGAACTTTCTCATCATATGGTCCCTCCCTCGACCTCTCTCTCGTCACCGCCAAGGATGACTGTGGTCAAACCAATGATTACCAGCATGATCAGCGACAGGGCGGCGCCATAGTTCCACATGGATGAGTTGATGTTCTCCTGGATGATGGTTCCGAACAGTTTGATCTTGTTGTTGGTGAGGAACTCGGAGATGGCGAACGTGCTCACCGTCGGCATGAAGACCATGAGTATCCCGCTTGAGATTCCCGGAAATGAGAGCGGCAGTGTCACCTTGCGGAACACCTGGGATGGTGTGGCCCCGAGATCCGCCGCGGCCTCTGAATAGGATTTGTCCATCTTGAGGAGGATGTTGTAGATCGGGTAGATCATGAAGGGGAGGTAGTCATAGACCATACCGAAGAGCAGGGTGCCCTTGCCGAGAGTGAACCCGAACACATTGAAGAGCTCCGCCGTGGCCAGTGTCCTCATCAGGGCGTTGATCCACATGGGAAGTATGAACAGGATCACGGTGACAGCCGATTTATTCAGGTTCTTGTCCGCCAGAATGTAGGCTGCCGGATAGCCTAAAAGCAGGCATATCAAGGTGTTCTCAATCGCCACCTCAACTGACACGGCAAATGTGCTCAAGGCGTCGCTGTCGGTGAAGAACCTGGTCACGTTCGACAGGGTGACCCCCCCGTTGCCGTCCTGAAGCGCATAGACCAGGATGAGGACCAGCGGCAGGACCACGAACAGGATAAGGAATATCAGGTAAGGGATAGCCCAGTTACTTCTCTTGCTCATCGTCCAGCTCCACAATGATGTCCTCCGGAAGTATCTTTATTCCGACAAGGTCGCCCTTGTCCCAGATGTCGTTAGTGTCGACATAGATGTATTCCCCGCTCTCCGTCTTGACGGTGAGGTGGTAGTGGTCGCCTTTGTAGAGGATGAACCAGACCTCCCCGCTCGCCTCTCCCTCCTCCTCGTGGTCCATGAGGTCCACTTTGGAGAAACTGACATGGGCCTTGGCGGAGGCGCCGTCGAGACGACCCTCGAAGCCCTCCGGCAGCTTGATGGGGGAGCACTCGAACTCCTCACCGAACATCTCCACCCGGGTCTCGTCGATCACATGGCAGTCGATGACGTTCTCGACACGCTCTTTCCTCATCACCTGGATGTCGTCCGGGTGGATGAGCATCTCGACGGTCCTTCCGGGATCGAAAGCGTCGTAGTCCTGGATCTGGAGCTCGTTCCCGGAGTCAGTGTCGACATACATCTCGTAGTGGATACCCTTGAACATGCAAGACTTGACAGTGCCGGTGAACTGGGCGCCCTCGAGGGTGTAGCCGATGTAGACGTCCTCGGGCCGGATCACGACATCAACGGGGACATTCTCCCCGAACCCCACGTCCACACAGTCGAAATCGTGGCCGATGAAACTCACCCTCCTGTCCTCTATCATGGTGCCGTTCAGGATGTTGCTCTCGCCGATGAAGTCGGCGACGAAGGAGTTGACCGGCTCGTTGTAGATGTCGGTCGGGGTCCCTATCTGCTGGATCCGCCCCTCGTTCATCACCACTATCGTGTCGCTCAAGGTCAGGGCCTCCTGCTGGTCGTGGGTCACATAGATGAAGGTGATCCCCAGCTTCTGGTGCATCTCCTTCAACTCTATCTGCATGTCCTGCCTCATCTTGAGGTCGAGTGCGGCCAGCGGCTCGTCGAGGAGAAGCACCTTGGGCTTGTTGACTATAGCCCTCGCTATGGCGACCCTCTGCTGCTGTCCTCCGGAGAGGGAGTCGACGTCCCGGTCCTCATAGTCGCTCATGCTCACGAGTTTCAGGACCTTCCGTACCCTGGAGCTTATCTCGTCCTTCGGTACTCCCTGGAGCTTGAGGCCGAAGGCTATGTTGTCGTAGACGTCAAGATGGGGAAAGAGGGCGTAGCGCTGGAACACGGTGTTCAGGGGTCTCTGGTGGGGAGGGATCCCCGCGACGTCGCGGAATTCCTCCTCGCCGTTTCTCTTGCCCCATTCCATCATGATCCTGCCCTCGTCAGGCTGGAGGAAGCCCGCTATCATCCGAAGGAGAGTGGTCTTGCCGCAGCCTGAGGGGCCGAGCAGGGTCACAAACTCGCCTTTGCGGATGTAGAGTGATATGTCCTTAAGAACCTGGTTGTCTCCGAATGATTTCGAGAGATGCTCAATGTTGATGATGATGTCGTCCCGTCCGTTCATTATCTTCTGGGGATTTTGAGGTAGAACATGGCGCCCAGAGTCAGGGAAGCGCCCCTGAACACGGAATTGTAAGCCGCCGCGGCGTGGATCCTGAGATCCTGGCTGTCCCTGAGGGGGAACCAGTGGGCGGCGAGTCCGAACGTCTCGTTCCTGTAGTCTATCTTAGAGGTTTTCTCGAGACCGGCCCTGCCCAGGAACTCCCACTTGTCGGAAGGATTGAACTTGGCGGTGGCGAAGGCTGTGACCCCGTCCTCGAGAATCGTTAGCGCGCTGCCGACCTTGTTGGTGACATCGAGGCTGATGTTCCAGTCTCCCAGCTCAAGATTATGCCCGAGGGTGAACATCCACTCGTGTCCGCCGTCCCAGTTTTCTATGAGGTTGGTGCTGTAGAGCAGGCTCACCGGGCCGTAATATCCTTGATACTGAAGTGAATACGCCATCGCGTCGAAAGGCTTCTCGCCATAGGGTGAGCCGGTGGCCTGAAGGAAGAGCCCGGTGGTCTCGCCCTCGTTCATCCAACCGGCCTTCAATCCCCACTGATAGCATTGGAAGTTGTTGAATAGTCCTGTCATCATGTCCCAATGGACGTCGAAGTCATATTCCTCCAGCTCGAAACCTCCGAAAGTCATGACCTGCTTCCCGGCTGTGAGAATGAAGTTCCCCGGAGCGTACTCGAGGTAAGCCCAGTCGCACCAGTTCACGTCATCGGCCCGCCAGGTGTTCTGGTAGAGATACTTGGGCTCGGAACTGAGCCAGTGGTTGCAGACACTGAAAGAAAGGTTCTCGGAGATGTTTCCCTCGAACAGGGAATAGAGCGAAGAATTGCCAAGAGTTACCTCACCGTAGCTACCGTTGTAGAACACGGGGTTGACGTCAACCCGCGGAATGATGGTAATCCCGGCACTGGCGCCGGAATCGTCAGCCCCTTGCGCCTGGGCAAGGGTGCAGAGCAGGATCGAAGCCGCAAAAACAACCAGTCTCTTCATTTAAACCCATAAAGATTTATTTAGTTCAACTTGAGCTGCAAATGTAATAAAAATATCTAATTTGTTTCTCTCTTCAACGTGATAATTATCACGCCGTTCGTGCCCCGGACACCGTAGATCGAAGCGGCGCTGTCCTTCAGCACGTCGACGCTCTCGACGTCGTAAGGATTAACTGACGAGATGTCATCCACTTCCACTCCGTCCACGATGAATAGGGGATCGCTGGGGGCGTTGATGGAATTGACGCCCCTGACATAGACTTTCTCGGTGTTGGAGCCCTCCCGCTCTATCCTCACTCCCGGGACTTTGTCCCTCAGGTAGTCGTAGATGGAGTTGTAGACAAGGCGCTCGTCCTTCTTCACATGACTGACGGAATTTGTCATGTCCTTTCTCCTGGCCTTCCCATATCCGATATTGATCATCTCCTCATTCTCGTCCCGGACGGTCCCGGCGCCACTCCTGGCCGAGGAGCATCCGGCCAGCGCCAGTGACGCGACGACGATAAGCGGGAAAAGTGACTTTCTCATGATTATCTGATTATGTTGTGAACAACCACTGTAGTGTCCTCCATCCTCAGGCGGAGCCATTCCTCGACCTTTCTCAGCCTGGAAGCCTCGATCGGTTTCCCGGAGGTTGCCAGGACCACTGTCCTGTCCTTGACTCTCAGGCTGTCATCCACCTCGGCGCCCCTGGCTATCGAGATGTCCTTCACCTCGGGATAGCTGTAGCGGATCTCTTTGGCGAGCCTGCGATAGTTGACCTCCCTGCCCTTGATGTCTGACAATTCCCGCTCTAGATCCCTGATCCTGGCGTCCTTGCGGGATATCTCGTCCTCGGCCCTCTCGTAGATGCTCTTGAGCAGCTGGTCTGTCGCCTGGTCAGAGTTACCCAGGTCCATCTCCTTGATCTGGAGCCGTCCCTGGGGGATCCCGTGCGATATGGCGGATTCCGAGAGGAACTCCATCTCCTCCTCGGTCAATTTCTTTCCGGCGAAATAAACCTCAACATTCCTGTCCTTGCCCTCCGTGATCTTGTAGTCGTAGATGTATCCCTGGCTGATATTCTTGTTTTCTGAGACGAAAGCCTGGACATTCCTCTCGAAATTGTTGTCCATGACCATCAACACGGCGCTCCAGAGGCTCGGGATCATGACGGCGATTATAGCCAAGGTCATCAGGGTCCTTGTCTTCCTGGCGACGGCCGGAGAGGCGTACTCCGCCTCCTTGAACCTGAGGTACTTGGTCAATATGTAGGTCGCTAGAATGATGAAGACGCAGTTGATCATGAACAGGAGCATAGCGCCGAGGAAAAAGGCGGAATTGGCCTTGGCTATCCCGTATCCCGCCGTGCAGAGGGGAGGCATGAGGGCCGTCGCGATGGCGACACCGGCCAGCACGGTCCCTTTCTCCTTCCTGCTGCTCTCGAGGATGCCCGCGAACCCGCCGAACAAGGCAATCAGGACATCGTAGATGGTGGGTCTTGTCCTCGCGGTGAGCTCGGTGGGATTCACGAGGTTGAGAGGAGATATCAGGAAATACAGGGAGGCGGCGATCAGGCTGACTATGACCATAACCAGCAGGTTCCGGACGCTCCCTTTCAGAAGAGCCGTGTCGTTGGTGCCGAGGGCTAGCCCGAGCCCGATGATCGGGCCCATGAGCGGGGAGATGAGCATCGCGCCTATGATCACAGCCGTGGAGTTGATGTTGAGTCCCACGGACGCGATGATGACGGAGAACGCGAGAATCCAGACGTTGGGTCCCCTGAAATAGATGTTGCTCCTGATCTTTTGGGCGGCCTCTTCCGTGTCGATCTGGTCGCTGATGTTCAAGACATCCTTAAGCCAATCCGTGAATCTCTTTGTGACTGTCATCTCTAATCTTCTCTAATCCTTGACAATATACAATTAATTCTTATTTTTGCAGCTATTAAAACCGTTGTCGAGATGAAAAGAATCATTTTATCACTGCTCGTCCTTGCCGCGGCCATCGGTCCTGTCCGCGCCGACGAGGGAATGTGGCTTCCCGTACTTATCTCCCAGAGGATAGACGACATGCGAGCCAAAGGTTTCAAATTATCCGCCGAGGACATCTATAGCGTCAACCAGGCTTCCCTGAAGGACGCGGTCGTGCTCTTCGGAGGCGGGTGCACCGGGGAGGTTGTCTCCGACCAGGGCCTTCTGCTCACTAACCATCACTGCGGCTACAGTTTCATCCAGCGCCACAGCAGTGTCGAGCATGATTATCTCAAAGACGGTTTCTGGGCCATGGACAAGAGCCAGGAGCTGCCGAACAGGGGCTTGTCCGTGAGTTTCCTCCAGAGGATGGAGGATGTGACCGCGAAGGTGCTGAAAGGCTATGTCCCCTCCATGACAGAGGCCCAGAGGGACTCTGTCGTCAGGGAGAACTCCGCCCCTATAATCCGCGAGGCCATGAGTGAGGGCAAGGGTCTCCGGGCGACTGTGGAGGCCTTGTATTACGGCAACCAGTATTTCCTCTTCGTCTACAAGATCTACCGCGACGTGAGGCTCGTCGGCGCCCCGCCGTCCTCTATCGGCAAGTTCGGAGGCGACACCGACAACTGGATGTGGCCCCGCCACACAGGCGATTTCTCGATATTCAGGATCTACGCCGACAAGGACAACGAGCCGGCAGACTATTCCGAGGACAATGTGCCCTACCGCCCGAAGAGGTCGTTCAAGATCTCCCGCGCCGGTGTGAAACCGGGAGACTTCACCTTCGTGTACGGCTGCCCCGGAAGCACCAAGGAATATGTGATGTCCGAGGAGGTCAAATATGTCGCCGAGGTCTCCGACCCCCAGAAGATCGATCTCCGTACCAAGAGGCTGGACATCCAGAAGAAATACATGACCGCCAGCCAGGCCGTACGCATCCAGTACTCTTCCAAGAACGCCGGGATCTCCAACGCGTGGAAAAAGTGGCAGGGAGAGGTCAAGGGACTTAAGAAGATGAAGACCGTGGCCGCAAAGCAGGAGTTTGAGAAACGCTTTAATAAATGGGCGGAAGGAACTCAATATGAGGGCCTTGTGGATAAGATTGGCGAATATTACGCCGTCCGGAACCCCTATTATCACGCCTATGAGTACTACACCGAGACCATAAGGGCCGTCGAGATTCTCCAGTTCGCCTCGAATGTGGCGAACACCCTCAGGGCCGGAAGGCCCGCCGCCGCGGCCGCCGAGTCTTTCTTCAAGGACTACTACCAGCCGATCGACGAGGAGATATTCGTGGCCATGCTCAACGCGTTCGACAAGAAGATGGACGACTCCTTCAAGCCTGAGTATTTCAAGGAGAGACTCGCCGCCTATGGCAGCGTGGAGGCTTGGAGGGACGACCTGTTCAAGAATTCTGTATTCACGGACAAGGCCAAGGTCTCAGCCTTGACCAAAGACGATCTCGACAAGGTGCTCTCCGACCCGGCTTACGAGCTGCTCGACGCGTTCAACAAGTGGTACACAGAGACTCTGGCTCCCGTTATCACCGACGCCAACTCCAAGATCCGCCTCGCCAACAGGGAATACATGAAGGCCCAGATGGCCTTCGAGCCGGATAAGGCCTTCTATCCCGACGCCAACCTCACCCTGAGGGTCGCCTACGGCCATGTTGAGGGGTACAGCCCCGTCGACGGCATGACCTACGCCCCGGTCTCCACATTGAAGGGCATCATCGAGAAAGACAACCCTGAGATCTTCGACTATAATATCCCCCAGGCACTGAGGGACATCTACGCCGAGGGCGGCCACGACGACCAGCCGGTCTGTTTCCTGGCCACCAACCACACCTCCGGAGGCAACTCCGGCTCGCCGGTCATCAACGCCGACGGCAACCTTATCGGGATCAACTTCGACAGGGTCTGGGAAGGCACGATGAGCGACATTGTCTTCGACCCGGAGGTTTGCAGGAACATCTCGATCGACATCCGCTACCTGCTCTTCGTCGTGGACAAGATAGGCGGGGCCTCCTACCTGTTCGACGAGATGAATTTCGCTGATTAAGAACGATATGAGGAAACTGATTGTCGGGTTCCTGCTACTTTGGGCGCCCGCTCTCCTGTCCGCCCAGGAAGGGGTGGACAGGCTTTTCCTTGACATGCGCGCCTCCTTCCACCAGGAGACTATGGACGGGGATTACAACAGCCAGATGATAGGGGAGTACCTGAATCTCCAACTGCTCGGCCACATCGCCCCAAATGTCAGTTATCGTGTCCGCCAGAGGCTTAACAAGAAAGTCTTCGACGAGCGTAACATGTTCAACGCCACGGACTTCATGTACGTCAACTGGGATGTCGACGACCGCTGGAGCCTGACCGCCGGGAAGCAGACTGTCCTGATAGGGGGCTATGAATATGACGCCGCCCCGATCGATGTCTATTACTACAGCCAGTTCTGTAACAACATCTACCAGTGCTTCACTTTCGGGGTGTCCGCGGCGTACAAGTTCATGGAAGGCCAGAGCATCGTGGCCCAGGTCTGCAACTCCCCGCTGTCCCTCGGTTTCCAGAACATTTACGCCTACAACCTGGCGTGGAGCGGAGGTTTCGCCCCGTGGTGGAAGACGATCTGGAGCGCCAACCTGGTGGAGGACCAGGACAGGCGTCTTGTCAACTACATCGCCTTCGGCAACCGTTTCCTCTTCGGGAGCGCCCTTCTGGACATAGATGTGATGAACAGGGCCGGTCTGGGGCAGAGCGACTTCATGTTCGGGGACATGTCCTTCATCTCGAAGTTCATCTGGAGTCTCGGCCGCTGGAACATCTGCGCCAAGGGCGGGTACGAGTTCAACAGGGCCAAGAATATCGACTCGGAGGGTAGGGCGTACGACCTGGTCATCGCCCCCGGAACCGAATATGTCTACGCTGGGGCCGGTCTGGAGTGGTTCCCCTTAAAGAGAGACAACCTGCGTCTGCACGCAGTCTATTACATGGACAACTCAGCTCACAAGAATAACTTTGAGCTGGGTGTCACCTGGAGGGCCGACATCATCGGCGGGAAATGAGTATTCCCTAGATCAGGTCAAGTCCCCTAAGATACTCTATGCTCTTCTGGATGCCCTCAAGGCGGCTCAGGCCCATGCTGGGCTCGTCCTGCTCCACGCAAAGCCAGCGGGCGCCGGTCTCCATGGCCGTGAGGATGATCTTCTCCATGTCAAGCTGGCCGCAGCCGAGGGGCCTGTACTCGAACCAGCCACCCTCGTCTTTCATCGAGTTGTCGGTGCTGACGCCGATCAGGGCGTAAGGGGCTGAGCTGAGCTTACCCTCAAGCTTGTAGTCCTTGCAATGGACGACAGGGGTGCCGCCGTCGCCGTACCTGCGGAGAGTCTCGATCACATCCTGGCCGGCGTAGTCGCACCAGCAGACATCAAGCTCGTTCTGGAGATTCTCGCGGGCGTTGGACGAGAAGATCGCGTCGTAGGCGAGACTGCCGTCGGCGAGGGTCACGAACTCAAAGTCGTGGTTGTGGTAGAGAAGCTGGAAGCCAGCCTCGCGGACCTTGGCGCCGACCTCACCTATCTTGGCGACGGTCTCCTTGAACTGCTCGGGATCGATCCCGGGGCGGCTCGCCTCGTCCATGTAGGGGAAGACTATGTACTGGACCCCGAGGATGGTGTTCTCCTCGATCACCTTGTCGACATCGTCGATCATCTGCTGGAAAGGAACGTGGTTAGAGAAGGGGATAAGGCCAAGCTCCACGCACCAGCGTTTGACCTGGGTCACGGAATTGCCGTAATACTCTCCATAGAACTCGACACCGGTGTAGCCCATCTCGCTGACCTTCTTGAGTGTGCCGTAGAAATCGGCCTCAAGGTCGGTGCGCACGCTGTAGAGCTGAACCCCGACAGGGAGTTTCTTGGGGAATACGGTCTTGTTGGGAGCCTTGCCGGCGCATCCGGCGAGGAGGATGGCGGCCAGGGCGACGGCCGCGATTCTCAATATTCTACTCTTCATATTCTTGTTGTTTGATGGTTATTCTTCTGACTGGGTCGCAGGTCAGGCCTATCCCCAGCTTGTTGAATGTCTTACGGTCCACCTCGCTGAGCATGACGGTGGAGTGCACCTGGGCCCCGAACAGGTTGGGCAACTGGTCTATGGCCATCTTGCAGTTCTCGTCGATGAGGCTCATCATGGAGATGGCGACGAGAACCTCGTCTGTGTGCAACCTGGGGTTGCGCCCGTGGAGATAGGTCACCTTGGTCTTCTGGATGGGTTCTATCATGGTCTGCGGGATCAGTTTCACATTGTGGGCGATCCCGGCCAGGTGCTTCAGGGCGTTGAGCAGAAGGGCGGCGCTGGGCCCGAGCAGCGGACTCGTGGCGGCTGTCAGGATCGTCCCGTCGCTGAGCTCGATGGCGGCGGTCGCTACTCCCGACTCGTCCAGCCTCTCTTTGGCCGCCACCGTTGACCTGCGGTAGGCGGTCGTGATCTTGGCCTTCTTCATCAGCAGGGAGAGTTTGTTCACCTCGCTCTCCGCCGCCTTCCCGTCAGCGAAGTTGCAAAGCGCCGTGTAATAGCGCCTTATGATCTCTTGGAGGGAAGCCTCCCGGCAGACCTCGTCGTCGCACACGCAGAACCCGACCATATTCACACCCATGTCCGTGGGGGACTTGTAGGGGGAGTAGCCGTAGATGTCGTCGAACAGGGCGTTCATCACCGGGAATATCTCCACGTCCCTGTTGTAGTTGACGGCGGTCTCCCCGTAGGCCTCGAGATGGAAGGGGTCGATCATGTTGACATCCTCGAGGTCGGCGGTGGCGGCCTCGTAGGCCAGGTTGACGGGGTGGTTCAGGGGGAGGTTCCAGATCGGGAAGGTCTCGAACTTGGCGTATCCGGCCTTGATCCCCCGCTTGTTCTCCTGGTAGAGCTGGCTCAGGCAGACTGCCATCTTGCCGCTGCCGGGCCCCGGAGCGGTCACGACGACCAGCGGCTTGGTGGTCACGACGTAGTCATTCCTCCCGAACCCCTCCTCGGAGTCGATCAGGGCGACGTTGTTGGGATAGCCCTCGATCGTGTGATGGTAGTAGACTGTTATCCCCATGTTCTCCAGGCGTTTCCGGTAGGCGGCGGCGCTGGACTGCCCGGTGAAATGGGTTATGACAACGCTGTTCACGCTCAGGCCCCTGTCCATGAACTCGTCGCGGAGCCGGAGGACGTCCATGTCGTAGGTGATCCCAAGGTCGCTCCGCACCTTGTTCTTCTCGATGTCGACGGCGCTGATCACTATGATGATCTCAGCATCGTCTTTCATCTGCATGAGCATCTTCAGCTTGCTGTCCGGCTCGAAACCCGGAAGGACGCGGCTGGCGTGATAGTCGTCGAAAAGTTTCCCGCCGAACTCCATGTAAAGCTTGTCGCCGAAGGTGGCGATACGCTCTTTGATCCGTTCGGACTGGATTTTGAGGTATTTTTCGTTGTCGAACCCGTATTTCATAAGAGACTAGATTTGAATACGGGTTACAAATTTAAAAATTTTTCCGATATTCACACGACCAAAACGAGTAAGATGTCGCATTTGATCTCCCTAGACATGTACCAGACCGCCGGAATCGGCGTGGCGGCCTTGGCGCTGGGCATCCTCTTCACGCGCAAGATCCCTTTCCTGAAGAGGTTCTGCATACCGGCGCCTGTCTCCGGAGGTTTGCTTGTCTCCTCGCTGACCTTGGCCTTGTTTTACCTTGGCGGCCTCGAGTTCTCTTTCGACGGGACAATCAAGGACATCTGCATGACCGTGTTCTTCACCTCGGTGGGATTCCAGTCGAACATGAAAGCCTTGAGAAGCGGAGGACGTCCGTTGGTAGTCCTGGTCATCCTCGTGGCCGCGCTGATAGTCTGCCAGAACCTTATCTCCCTCGGCGCGTCGAGGCTCATGGGACTCGATCCTCTGCTCGGCATGGCCGCCGGATCCATTCCCATGTGCGGGGGACACGGCACCTCCGGCGGATTCTCGCCGGTCCTCGAGAGCATGGGGCTTCAAGGAGCCTCGTCGATAACAATGGCCTGCGCCACCTTCGGCCTTGTCGCCGGCTCGATGATCGGAGGCCCCCTGGCCGAACGCCTGATCAGGAGAAGGTCTCTCGCCGACTAGTCCGGCTCCGATGATGTGGTGGCCGCCCTTGAGGGAAGCGAGGCCTCACCCGAGTCGCGCCAGGAGCGTCCCCAGTCGGGGGAGAGATCCTTCCGTGACTACACCAGGGCGGTTTATCTCCTGCTTGTCGCGATGGCGGGAGGGATGTGCCTCAGCAAGCTCCTGGCCATGACGGGAATAACCTTCCCGACCTATTTCGGCTCCTTGATCATGGCCTGCCTGATCAGGAACGCGGTCGAGGCGTTCTCTGACGGGGGCGAGGTCTTGAGGATGGACAAGATAATCTCCCTGGGAGACATCTGCCTCTCAATATTCCTGGGCGTGGCCATGTCCACCTTGAAACTCTGGGAGCTGGCCGGGCTGGCGCTGCCTCTTCTCGTCATCCTTCTCTCACAGGTGCTGTTCATCGCCCTGTTCGCCTATCTCGTGGCCTTCCGGGCTCTCGGGAAGGACTATGACGCCGCCGTCCTCGTGAGCGGTGTCTGCGGCTTCGGGCTCGGAGCCACCCCCAACGCCATGGCGAACATGTCCGCTGTCTGCCTGAAATACCGTTTCGCGGTCAATCCGTTTATCATAGTACCAGTTGTCGGCGCGATGTTCGTGGACATCATCAACACCGGCGTCATCACCGTTTTCTTGAATATTATCAAATGATATGAGCCTTTTCTCCCGTCATCAATCCTTGCTTTCCTCCGGTCTCTTCAACGGTTTCACCGATTGCCACTCCCACATCCTCCCGGGTGTGGACGACGGTGTCAGGGAGATAGGGGAGTCCCTCGCGATCCTCGAACGTTACGAGGCGATGGGAATAAAGAGAGTCTGGCTCACGCCCCATGTGATGGAGGATTTTCCCAACACCCCCTCCGACCTCCGGGAGAGGTTCGATCAGCTGCGCTCCGCCTACAAAGGCAACCTCGAGCTTCATCTCGGGGCCGAGAACATGATAGACAGCCTGTTCGAGAAAAGGCTGGAAGAGAATGACTTCCTTCCCATGGGGGAGAAGGCCGACCATCTCCTTGTGGAAACATCTTATTTCACTCCGCCTTACGGGTTCCATGACATCCTGGAGAAGGTGAAGTCCGCCGGTTACTACCCGATCCTGGCCCATCCGGAGAGGTATGTCTACATGACCTCAAAGGATTATGACCGCCTGAAAGAGATGAAGATCCTCTTCCAGCTCAACGTGTTCTCCCTGGCGGGCTACTACGGGCCATCCGTGAGAAAGGTGGCCGAGTACCTCCTGAAAAAAGGCTACTACAACCTCGCGGGATCGGACATCCACACGATCACCGCCCTGGACCGCTGGCCGTCCCGTCCGATAGGCCCCAAATCACTTCCGGACTTCCCCTCGCTATAGCTGTTTGCCGAGCCTCCTGACTATTCGCTCGACATCGGAAGCCAGGACGGACCCTTTGAGGCAGACGACTGACTGTCCGTACATCAGTATGACGAGGTCGGAGACACGCTTGCCGTCCTCCGAGAGAGAGCCGTAGGTCTCGTCGAACACGAGCTCCCCTTTCCCGTTCCTCAATATCAGGTTATCCTTGTCCAGGACGCGTGACACGGCCGACTCGATCTCCTCCTGGAGGCTTGCCGGCGCCTCTGAATATTCCAGCATGTAGACTGCCGAGACCTTTCGGAACGCCTTCGCTACCTTGCGGGTCCAGGCGCTTCCGGCGTTGCCTACGGTCCGTCCCATGATCATCGCCGCCTTGCCGAACCTCATCAGGGAGACGCCGGGACGGCCGTCGTATCGCGACATGAGCTCCAGGGCCGAGGAGAAGGCTTCCTCGTGGGTTGATTGTAACCCGGCGCCGACGTGACACGAGGCCCGGGCGGACATGATGAGTCCGCCCAGAACGGCCGCGACGATCAGGAGGGCATGTCTCATGGGGCCGGCGACGGTTGTCAATCAAAGAGTTGCCCGGCCGCCTGGCCGATGGCCTCCTCAAGTTCACTCCTTCTCATGAGGCCGTCGATCGAGACGAACATCTTCTCGGGCCCTTTGGCCAGGGTCAGGACCATGCTCTTGATGAAATCCTTGTCCCCGATAGAGAAGACCTTGACCTTCTGCCCCTTGTCATTCACCTCCATCATCAGCTCCATCCTCTTCCCGTCCACGATCCTCTTCAGGTCTTTGGCGATCTTCTCCCCAAGTTCCTGATCCTCGGTCTGGAGCATGTAGAAGCCGGTCATCGACTTGATCATGGGAGCCAGGTCCACATCACCCTCATTGAGGCGCACCTCCGGGACTTTCCCGATGAGCTTGAACATCGCCGGGGAGACATAGACGGAGGTGATTTTATCGTTGTCTGAATATTTAGTGTACAGGCTCTTGTAGTCCTGCGCGCCGGCCGCGAGGCAGACAAGTGAGGCGACGGCGCTTATCAATATCTTTCTCATAATTATAGTTATTGTTTAGCGGTTACTGATTGTGTTGACCAATTCGATAGGATTGGTGAGCATTTCCTCTCCCATGGAGGCAGAGGCCACCCCGATCTCCACGCCAGGCCTGACTTTGGACAGCGCCTCCTCGATGGCGGCGTAGGCGAGAGCGGGATCGTCGAAGGTGTCTTCCAGGGACTTCGAGTCCAGGAGCGCGGCGGTTCCGGCGATTATGACGAGAGAAGCCGCGACACCGATCCAGCGCAGGTAAGCCGCCCTCGAGGAACGCCTCACCGAAAGCGAGATCCTGCCTTCCAGCCCCTCAGGGACCTGGATGGTCTCGTCCCCGGAGATTCTCTCCAGGTCCTCGAGGCTCAGCCTCTCGATATCCTCAATCCTTTTCATTATCCATCATTCTTCTAAGATTCTTCCTGGCGTTGCTGACTTGTACTCTGATGTTCGCTTCCTGAAGGTTCTCACGCCTTGCGATCTCTTGGTAGGACATATTCTCGAACACTCTCATTTCCAATATCTTCCTTTGCTTGTCCGGCAGCCTGGCCATGCACGAGCGAAGCAGTCTCAGATCTTCTTTCCCGGTGATCTCCCTGTCGATGTCGACATGAGGATCGGCGTTCATGTCCATTATTCCCTCAGAGGAATGAACGACCCTGGTCTTGGAGGCGGATCTCAGCCTGTCGAGGCAGATGTTCCTTACAATCGTGACGCCGTAGGACGCCGGGTCGACAATCGAGCCGAGCTTGCCCCGCAGTTTCCAGAGGCGGGAATACAGATCCTGCACCGCGTCTTCCGCGTCCCCGGCTGATTCCAGGATGTAATACGCCACACGGTAGAATCTTCCCGCTAACGGAAGCCAGACACTCTCGAACTCCGCGGCGTCCATTTCTCACATCATCGTCTTCCCGGCTATCTCCGAGACCTTATCCATAGGGATTAATCCCTTGATGTTGACCAGGATGTCTTCTCCGGGAATGTTGATGAGAAGGTCCTGGACCGATGAGCCGTCCTCAGATGGCTGACCGTAGACTTGCAGTCTCCGCCCTGAACGCCTGGCCTCGAGCAGCAGGTCGTCGTCATCCAGGATCGCGTTCAGCCTGGACAAGAATTCCTCCTTGACATCATCGGGGCAGCCTTCGTAACGGGTTATGGAGACACTGGTCACCTTGTCGACAGCGTCAATGAGCCGCTCGGCGTCCTCGTCCTTGATCTCCCGGACAATCGCCTTGACGATAGAGAAGCCAAGACGGCCCACGTCGATGACCTCGAAATCTGGTTCGGAGGAGAATTCCCTCACGAGCTTTGACACGTCCCCGTAGGTGGAGACCGGAGCGGTCTCGGACGACTTCCTTCCGCATGCCGGAAGGGTTCCGACGCATAGTAACGTCGTCAGTGTGAAAAGTAGTGATTTGATCTTCATGGCACCCTATAAGACGAGCAACCGCCGAAAATGTAAATCCGCGTTCGTCGAATCTCGGCTAAAGCGCCTCCAGCTCGTCGATCCAAAGCCGGACCTTGGCGTCGGAAGGCATCCGGAAGTCCCCGCGCGGGGAGAAACTGACAGGGCTGACCTTGGGCCCGTCAGGCATGCAGGAGCGCTTGAACTGCTGGGAGAAGAATCTCCAGTAGAACTTCTTCAGCCACTTCAGGATAGTCTCCCTGTCATACACCCCGTCGAATGCGCGGCAGGCGAGGAAGAGAATCTTGGCAGGGGAGTAGCCGTTCAAAGTGTAGTTGTAGATGAAGAAGTCGTGAAGCTCATAGGGACCGATTATATCCTCTGTCCTCTGCTTGATCTCACCTTCGGAGCCGGCGGGCATAAGCTCGGGGCTTATAGGGGTGTCGACTATGTCCAGAAGGATGTCCTCGCCGAACTCCTTGGCCGCCTGCCTCACAAGGTGCTTGATCAATGTCTTCGGCACCGAGGCGTTGACCCCGTACATCGACATGTGGTCGCCGTTGTAGGTGCACCAGCCAAGCGCGAGCTCGGACAGGTCGCCCGTGCCGATCACGAGGCCGCCTTCCTGGTTGGCGATATCCATCAGGATCTGGGTTCTCTCGCGCGCCTGGGCGTTCTCGTAAGTGGAGTCCATGACAGTCGGGTCATGACCTATGTCCTTGAAGTGCAGCTCCACCGCCGGGACGACAGAGATCTCCCTGGATGTCACGCCCATGGTCCTCATCAGGTCGATCGCGTTGGACTTGGTGCGCCTGGTGGTGCCGAGCCCGGGCATCGTGACGCCGATTATCCCGGAGCGGGGGATGCCGAGCTTGTCGAACGCCTTGGCCGTGACGATCAGGGCCAGAGTGCTGTCAAGGCCTCCGGATATACCCAGGATCGCCTTCCGGCAGCCTATATGCTCCATCCTGGCGACAAGGGCCGTGGTCTGGATCTCGAGGATCTCCCTGGAGCGGGACGCGACCTCCTCGGGGTCACCCTCCGGGAGGAAAGGATGGGGCTCGACGGGACGGAATAGCCGGCTCTCGAAATCGGTCGGGGCGGCCGCGCCAAGATAGAAGCATGAGTATAATCCTGAATATTCGCTCGCCGAGGTCCCGTCAGGGGCCATGCTCTTGAAAGAGTTCTTCTTCTGGCGCTGCACCTCAAGCCTCTCGATGTCGATGTCGGCGAATATGATCGAGCCTTCCATAGAGAACCTCTCGTTCTCGGCCAGGGTGTCACCGTCCTCGCAGATCACCGCGGATCCTCCATAGACCGTGTCCATCGTGGACTCGCCGTAACCGGCCGAGCAATACACGTAGCCGGACACCGTGCGCCCGGACTGAATCGCGATCAACTCCTTGCGTTTGAGATGCTTCCCCATCACCTCGTTGGACGCCGAGATGTTCACTATCACCTGGGCTCCGGACGGGGCGAGGAAGGATGAGGGCGGGACGGGAGCCCAGAAATCCTCGCAAATCTCTATCCCGAACGTCGCCTCGCCGACAGTGAAGAGCAGGTTCGGGGATATGTTGCAGCGATGGCCCAGATAATTGATGACTGAGCCGAAACCTTCCCTGCAATAGTCCTTGCCATCGTTCACGAACCTTCCGGTCACTGAGACCGAGGGGGACAGGAAATCGGCCCCGGAGGCGAACCAGCGCCCCTCGTCAAACTCCGCGTAGGTGGGGAGATAGATCTTGGGGACTATTCCTTTTATCCCTCCGTTGCGGATGACGACAGCGCAGTTGTACAGCCTTCCCCTGAAACGGACCGGCGCTCCCGCGACGACTGTCACATGCTTGCCCCTGGTGTGGGCGACTATCTTTCCGACAGCCTCCTCCGACGCGGTCAGAAGAAGGTTCTGGGAGAACATGTCCATGCAGGTGTAGCCGGTCACGGAAAGTTCCGGGAACACGACCAGGGAGGCCTTCCCGGCCTCAGCCTTGTCAATGAGTGAGATTGTCTCCTCTAGATTATGCCTGACATCGGCGACCTTGACCCGTGGGACGGCGGCCGCCACCCTGAAAAACCCGTAGTTCATTTCCGGAGTTGATTAATAGTTCTGACGCTCTCTCTCACGCCTTCGGGCGTTGTTAACAGTGACCGCTATGCCCCTGTAAAGGAAATACACTCCAATAAGGATGATGCAGATGTTCGTCCAGAGCTTCCCGGAGCCGTTGACCAGAACCGCCACACCGAAAGCGATAATGAAGATAGCTATAATGAAATAGATGATATTGATAAACTTAACCATGGTCAAAACTATTATAATGATTCAATAAGCCTCTCGAATATGGCGCACATGTTGTCCGCCGCCGAGTCCGCCGCCTTCACGACGGCCTCCCCGTCATTCTTGAAGTCGGGAGCGTAGTCGTCGTGAGCCTCGTTGGTCACGACGGACATCCCGAACACCGCGATGTCCGAGTGACGGGCGGTGATGACCTCGGGAATGGTCGACATCCCGGTTACGTCGCCTCCGATTATCCTGATGTATTTGTATTCGGCGGGAGTCTCATAGGTGGGACCTGTGCCTCCGAAATAGACTCCCTTGTGGACTTTGACGCCCAACTCCCCGGCGATTTCCTCCGCCTTGGCGATAAGGCCCAGGTCGTAGGGGCGGGTCATGTCGGGGAACCTCGGTCCGAACTCGTCCATGTTGGGGCCGATCAGGGGATTAGGTTGCAGGCAGATGTGATCCTTTATGATCATCAGGTCGCCGACGTGGTAGTCGTAATTCACCCCTCCGGCGGCGTTTGACACGAACAAGTATTTGATCCCCAAAACCACCATCACCCTTGTGGGGAGGGTGACCAGCTCCATGGAGTAGCCCTCGTAATAATGGATGCGCCCCTGCATCATGATCACCTGCTTTCCGCCGAGCTCTCCCACGAGGAAATTACCCTTGTGCCCGATAGCGGTCGACACGGGGAAACCAGGAATAGTCTTGTAGGGGATGACGATCGGGTCTTTGACGGCGTCGGCGAGTTTGCCGAGCCCGCTCCCGAGCACGATCCCGACCAAAGGCTTCCTGTCGCCGATGACAGACTTGATATGGTCGGCGGCGAAGTGGATTCTTTCGACTCTTGTGTCCATAAATAATGTCGTTTATCTGAATTTCTCTATTAGACTCAGGCATTCCCGGCCGGCCCGCCTGATCTCTTCCTCGCCTGGCACTTTCCTGTCCCTCATCACGAACTCGCCTCCGGAAATCAGGGAGACAATGCTGTCGCTGTGAGCGGAATAGATGAAATTCGCGAGGAAAGGGGCGGGGGAGATGAAGTAGGTGCTGTCGGTGTCGACGATCTGGATGTCGGCGTCCCAGCCCTCCTCGATCCTTCCGGTCTTAAGTCCCAGCGCCTTGCCGCCGTTGACCGTGGCCATCTTAAGAAGCGATTCGAGCGGCAGCGCCGAGGGGTCTTTCCTCCAGGCTTTCTGGGTGATGGCGCAGGTTTTCATGGCCTCCAGCATGTCGAGGTTGTTGGAAGAGGCGCAGCCGTCCGTCCCGAGGCAGACGTTCGCCCCCGCCTCGGTGAGCTCTTTCCAGAGGAAGTTGTAGCCCGAGGCCAGCTTAAGGTTGGAGTTGATGTTGTGGACACAGCTGACACCTCTGCTCCCGAGAATCTCCACGTCTTTGCCCGACAGCCAGAGAGTGTGGGCGGCGATGACATCAGGCCCCAGTACCCCGAGCGAGTCGAGATACTCGACAGGGGAGAGCCCGCCGTGGGCGGCCTTGCAGTCTTGAACCTCCCTCTCTGTCTCGGAGACATGGATGTGGATTCTAAGGCCCCGCTTCCTGGCGTGCTCGGTGGCCCAAAGAATAAGAGGCTCGCTCACGGTGTAGACAGAGTGAACGCTGATGGCGAATTTTGTCCTCTCGCCCCACGACCCGACGGCCTCGGTCAATGCCAGGCACTCCTCTTTCTGTCTCTCGGCGGTCTTCTGGTCGAAGTTGTCGAGGAAGGTGTAGGAGACCAGGCATCCCAAACCTGTCTCATCGGCGGCCTTCCGGGCCATATAGGAATGCCAGTACATGTCGTTGAAGGCGGTCGTTCCGGTCTTGATCATCTCAAGGGCCGCCACCTTCCCGCTGTGATAGATGAAAGGGGCGTCAAGATGGGACTCTATGGCCCAGATGTGGTCAAGCCAGTCTTTAAGAGCCATGTCTTCCCCTATTCCCCGGAGAAGACTCATGGCCGCGTGTGTGTGGGCGTTCACGAAGCCCGGCACGGCGACTTTGCCGGAGCAGTCGGCGACCTCGAATCCCTCAGGGACTGTGAAGTCCTCCCCGTGAGGGCGGATAGCGGCGATCCGGCTGCCCTCGATCCTGATGTCTGAGGGCCTGCCGTCAACTGTTATGTTCCTTAGGATGATCTTTCCCATGTGCTCTGCGCGTTTTTCAAATATAATAATAATTGTTAAATTAGTGTGCGATAAACATTCATCAAGATGAAGACACTATCAAGAGGATTCGCCGCCTTCGCGGCGCTCGTTTTAGCCATGGCCTGTTCCGGCGGCGGGATGGCCACGATCGAGAAAGATTTCAAGAACATCCCCTTCAGCCAGCCGACCGGTGTCTACTGGTACTGGATCGCCGGTAACATGTCCAAGGACGGTGTGGTCAAGGATCTGAAGGCTATGAAGGAGGCGGGGATAACCCGTGTCCAGATCGGCATGATCGGTGACGGTCAGGGAGTTCCGGACGGTCCGGTCAAGATGTTCACGGACGAGTGGTGGGACATTTTCCACACCATGTTCAAGACAGCGGGTGAGCTCGACATCGAGGTCGGTCTTTTCAACTGCCCGGGCTGGAGCCAGAGCGGAGGCCCGTGGGTCAAGCCCTCCCAGGCTATGCGTTACCTGGGAAGCTCCAAGGTGGTTCTGACAGGTCCTTCCGAATATTCCGGAAAGCTGCCGGAGGTGGGGGAGGACGCCCAGGACGTCAGGGTCCTGGCGTACCCGCTCCAGGAACCCGCGACGGTTTTCACCGCCAAGGGGGATTTCGCGAGGGACAGGGAGATTGTCCTGAAAGCCGGCAAGGCCGTCCCCGTCAGGTCTGTGATCGTGGAGCCTGTCCAGGCCCCCGGCACCGCCCAGGCCGAGCTGTACGTCAAGGTGGAAGGGGGCCTGAGAAAGATCGACTCATTCGGGATAGACAGAAGCAACGGCGCCGTCAACGTGGGCTTCGACCCCTACGCTCCGGTGGTGATCTCCATCCCGGCAACCGTCGGTGACGAGTTCCTGTTCAAGGTGGACAATCCCGGGGTGGTGGCTAATGTCACCCTCTCCGATGTGCCGGCGGTCGAGCGCTATCCCGAGAAGAGCCTCGCGAAGATGTGGCAGACCCCTCATCCGATGTGGGACGCCTATCTCTGGCGCGACCAGCCCTCCGACGACGGCGAGGTGCTCCAGGCCTCCTCTGTCATCGACATTTCCGGGAATATGGCTCCGGACGGTACCCTGACCTGGAGTGTCCCCGAGGGGAAATGGGTTGTCCTGCGCTCCGCGATGCTGCCCACAGGTTCCGAGGACTCCCCGGCTCCTCCGGAGGGGCGCGGGCTTGAGACCGACAAGATGAGCGTGGAGCACATCAGGACCCATTTCGACAACTATCTCGGGGTGATTCTCGACAAGATTCCCGCGGCCGACAGGAAGACCTTCAAGATCGTGGTCGAGGACAGTTACGAGACCGGTGGACAGAACTGGACTGACAACCTAGTCGAGGACTTCAAGAACGCCTACGGCTACGACCCGGTTCCCTATATACCTGTTTTGAGCGGGGTGGTGGTCGGCTCCCGGGACATCTCCGACCGTTTCCTCTGGGATCTGCGCCGCCTTGTCGCTGACGAGGTCTCCTATAACTATGTCGGCGGACTCCGTGAGGTCAGCCACGAGCATGGTCTGACCACATGGCTTGAGAACTATGGCCACTGGGGATTCCCGGGCGAGTTCCTTCAGTACGGCGGGCAGTCCGACGAGATCGCCGGCGAGTTCTGGAGCTTCGGCGACCTTGGTGACATAGAGAACAGGGTCGCCTCCTCATGCGGCCACATCTACGGCAAGAAAATGGTCTGGGCGGAGAGTTTCACCTGCGGAGGCCCTGACTTCTCGCAGTATCCCGGCCAGATGAAGCAGAGGGGGGACCGCTTCTTCACCGAGGGCATAAACGCCTCGCTGATGCATCTTTACATCCAGCAGCCCGACGACAGGGTGCCTGGGGTCAACGCCTGGTTCGGCAACGAGTTCAACCGCAACAACACCTGGTTCAGCCAGATGGACGTTTTCAGCGCCTATCTCAAGCGTTGCAATTATATGCTCCAGCAAGGCCGCTACGTGGCCGACGTGGCCTATTTCATAGGTGAGGACGCCCCGAAGATGACCGGTGTCCGCGATCCCGAGATTCCGGACGGATATTCCTACGACTATGTCAACGCCGAGGTCCTGAGGGACGCCGTTGTCAGGAACGGGAAACTCGTCCTGGCCAGCGGTATGGAATATTCAGTGCTTGTCCTTCCGAAGCTCGAGACCATGCGACCGGAGCTTCTGGCCAAGATCGAGGAGCTCGTCTCTGGCGGTCTTACCCTTGTCGGCCCTGCCCCGAAGAGGTCGCCGAGCCTCTCGGGTTATCCCGACGCTGACGCCCGTGTCCGGGAGATCGCGGAGAGGGTCTGGAAGAGCGGGAATGTCTATGCCGACGCTACCTTGGAGAAGGTGTTCGCCGACAAGGGAATCGTTCCCGACTTCATAAGCCTGACGGCCGGAATGCCTCTCCAGTTCATCCACTTGACACTTCCTGACGGTGAAGTCTGGTTCGTCTCCAACCAGGGCGACAAGCCCGTGGCTTTCGACGGGGAGTTCAGGATCACCGGCAAGAGGCCTGAGCTGTGGAACCCGCTCACGGCCGAGACTCGCCTGCTGCCCCAGTTCGAGCTCAAGTCCGGGGCCACTGTCGTCCCCATGGAGCTTCAGCCGTACGAGAGCTCCTTCATCGTCTTCCGCCAGGGCGCCAAAGCTTCCGGCAAGGGTCGCAACTACCCGGAGGAGGCGCTCATCGCCGAGCTCGCCTCTCCCTGGACTGTGTCCTTCGAGGAGGGCAGGGGAGCTCCGGAAGGGAGTGTGACCTTCGAGAGCCTCACGGACTGGACACTCAACGATGACTACAGGATCAAATACTTCTCCGGAACAGCCACCTACACCAACACCTTCAACATCGCCGAGACGCCGTCCTCCCAGGTCTACATCGATCTCGGGAAAGTCATGGTCATGGCCAAGGTGAAGGTCAACGGTGAATATGCCGGTGGAGTCTGGACCGCTCCTTACAGGTTGAATATCACTGATTTCCTGAAAGTGGGCGATAACACGGTCGAGATCGAGGTGGTCAACTGCTGGCGCAACCGTCTTATCGGTGAGAAGGAAGTTGTCCCCGAGGCGGAGCGCTTCACCTTCCAGACATCGACCTATCTGGACAAGAGCTCCGAACTCCAGAGCTCCGGCCTCCTCGGCCCTGTCAGACTCCTCTCCATCGACTACAGTCTTCTGTAGTCCTCCCTACAGATAAAAATCAAGGGCCGTCCCCATCGGGCGGCCCTTGCTCGTGGTTAGAGCGGACTGCTAGTCAGCGTAAGACTCCTTGACGAAGTCGGATTTGAGGAGATAGTCGGCGCACATCTTGACGCTCTCCTTCCAGTCACCATTGGTGAAGGCCTCGATCTCAACGATGTAGTCCTTCATGCCGGCGACGTCGGCGTTGTTGAAGATAGCGTCGAAACCGACCATCCCGCTCTCGCCCAGCTCAAGATGATCCTTGATGTGGAGCATGGTGAAGCGGCCGGGATACTTCCTGAAGTACTCGACGGGATAGGCGCGTCCCATGACAGCCCAGTAAACGTCCATCTCGAAGAAAACGTACTGGGGATCGGTGTTCTCGAGCATGAAGTCATAGATGACCTTATCCTCGATCTTGTTGAACTCATGGGAGTGGTTGTGGTAGCCGTAGAGAATGCCGTTCTCGGCGCACTTCTTACCGATGGCGTTGAAGTAGTCGCAGTAAGTCTTCAGCCCCTCGAGGGTCTCGGGGATGCGGAAGCTGGGGGTCACGATGTACTTGCACCCGGCGGCCTTGTGGGCGGCGATGCACTGGTCCCACCACTTCATCGACTCGTCGAAGTTGCCGGTCTCGAGCTCCTCGGGAGAGAGGTTGCGGCCGGTGTGGGTGGAAAGGGACTTCAGGCCGGCGGCCTCGAGGTCAGCCTTGTACTGCTCGGGATCGACCCCGTAGAGCTTGCCGTCGTTGTAGTTGGCGGCCTCGACATAGGTGTAGCCCATCTCGGCGAGGGCCTTGAAGACCTCCTCGTGGTTGGCGGCATAGGACTCGGCGTTGCCGATGACGTTCCTGATGCTGTAGAGCTGAAGACCGATCTCCTTTTTCACGGGTTCATCCTTCTTCTGTCCGCAAGCTGTGAAGAGCATGAGGGCGGACATAAGTATCAAAGCGACTTTCTTCATCACTAGTCAAGGATTTTGATGCGGATGTTGCGGTACCAGACATCATTGCCATGATCCTGGAAGCCGATGTAGCCCTCATGCTCATCGCCGCCGAGGTTGTTCAGCAGCTCGAAGGCGAGAGGCCACGCCTCCTGGGAGAACTTGCTGGCCTGGAGCATCTCGGTCCACTTCGGGGTCCAAAGGTGATACTCGAGGACGTTCTCGCCGTTCTGGGCATGTACCACGGTGCCCTGATAGACCATGATGCTGCCGGTGTTCCACTCCTCGAAAGGATTCTGGTTCTGCGGCTTGGCGGGGATCATGTCGTAGAGTGAGGCGGACTGGCGGTTGCCATCGTGGCCGAGCTTGGCGTCCGGATGGTTCGCGTTGTCAAGGATCTGGTACTCGGGAGAGGAGATGTAGATAGGCTCGTACTGGACTGTGCCGTCATCCTTCTTGGTAGTGACCTCGCGGGCGAGATAGAAGACTCCGGAGTTTCCACCCTTGGAGATCTTCCAGTCAAACTTCATCTCGAAGTTCTTGAACTTCTTGGTGAAGATGATGTCACCACCGTCTCCGGACTGGGACTCGCCGGCTCCGGTGCCCGTGAACTTCAGGCAACCGTCCTCGATGGTCCAGCGGGCGGGGACATGATCCTTGCCGTAGCCCCTCCAGCCGTCGAGGGAAGTGCCGTCGAAAATGACGATGTAGCCTTCCTCATCGACAGGGAAACCGGCCAGGTCGACCTGAGGGTTCTCCACGACCTCATAGGCGGGAACCCCGTTCTCAGCCTCAGCCTCTGAGGCTTTCTTGTTCTTGCATGACGAGAGCGACACGACGGCCGCGGCGCACGCCACGATAAGTAAGAGTTTCTTCATTGTTATTGAATATTAAAAATTATTCAGGCATATCAGGGAGGACATAACCCTCACGATACTGCTTCTTGATAAGTGAGGCGGCGAACTCGCGGGCGTTGACAGGCTCGGTGTAGGTCTTGGCGAAGGTCGGGTGACCGTCCTTGATCGTGAATCCGTCGTGGATCTGGAACCTGATCTTTGCCTCGGCGGGAATGTTGGTGAACTGCATCTTCTGGCCGTCCCAGTCGAGGATCTGGTTGAGATCCTGGAGCCTGACAGCGGCGACACCGAGGTCGACCATCTCGACGAACGGGCCAGCCTCGCAGAAGTCGGAGTTGGAGCGGGTGAAGTTGTCGGGATCGACCATGCACTCCTTGCAGGCGCGGATCCAGTCCTGCTGATGGGACACCGTGACCTCGCGGAGGACATGGGGAACCTCAGGCTTGCGGCCGGAGAGGAGATAAGGCTTGTTGCCGTAGCATCCGACGACCATGATGTCCTTGGTGCCGTAGAAAATGCTGCATCCACCGTCGGTGTTCAGGTTGACACCCTCAGGAATTCCCTCGGGACGCTCGGGCTTGAAGCCACCGTCGTACCAGCGGACCTCGACCTCGGGGAGGGCGAGCTTGGGAAGGTTCTCGCGGGCGGGGAAGGTCAGCTTGATCATCTCGGCGCTCGGGCAGCAGTCGGTGAGGACAGGAGTGGAGCTGGCCTGGGCCTTGATGGGATAGCCGAGTTTCAGGCCCTTGAACGGGACGTGCATGATGTGGCAGGCCATGTCACCCATGGCGCCGGTACCGAAGTCCCACCAGCCGCGGAAGTTCCAAGGATGGTAGATCTCGTTGTAGTCGCGCATAGGGGCGGGGCCGATGAAGGCGTCCCAGTTGAGGGTTGAGGGAATAGGCTGGACCTCAGTGGGTTTCTCGAGACCCTGGGGCCAGATAGGACGGTCGGTGAAGCAGTCGACGCGGGTGACCTCGCCGATCTCGCCGTTCCACAGCCACTCGATGGCCTGGCGTGTGCCGGCGCCTGAGGAGCCCTGGTTACCCATCTGAGTGGCGACCTTGTGCTTGGCCGCGAGCTTGGTGAGGAGCCTGGCCTCATAGACTGTGAGGGTGAGCGGCTTCTCGCAGTAGACGTGCTTTCCGGCGGCGATAGCCTGGGCGGCGATAATGGCGTGGGTGTGGTCGGCGGTCGCGATCATGACGGCGTCGGCCTGGTCGAGCATCTCGTCGAACATCACCCTGTAGTCATTGTACTTCTTCGCGTTGGGATATCTCTTGAAGATATGGTCGGCGTACTTCCAATCGACATCGCAAAGTCCGATGATGTCCTCGGTCTCCATCTCGCGGAGATCGGCGGCACCGCGTCCTCCGATACCGACACCGAGAATCTTCAGCTTCTCGGGAGGGGTGACCTTCTTCTTTTTCTTGTTGTCTTTGGGGGTCTCGCCGGCCATGATGATGCCCGGGGCTACTGCCAGTCCGGCAGCCACAGCTGTTCCCTTCTTAAGGAAAGAGCGTCTTGACATGTCGTTGCTCATTGTTTTTGGGGTTAATCTCGTTAATTATGCTTTGGTTTGGTGAAAATCGCGTCACAACGC
The DNA here is from genome assembly GCA_017429765.1 of Bacteroidales bacterium. Classification (GTDB taxonomy): domain Bacteria; phylum Bacteroidota; class Bacteroidia; order Bacteroidales; family UBA932; genus Cryptobacteroides. The sequence goes on from JAFROJ010000056.1 coordinate 60,899, forward strand.
CTCGAAATCAACGTCAGTGAACGAGGAGCCCTCAGGGGCGTGATCGGGGACGTCCTTAAGGAGGTTGTCCCTCATGTAGGCGATGACCTCCTCAAGCCCTTCCTTGAACTTGTCGAAGTCCTCCTTGTAGAGAAAGATCTTGTGTTTGTCGAAGGAGAAGCTTCCGTCCGCCTCCTGCCTTCTCTTGCTTTCGGTGATCGTGAGGTAATAATCGTTGTTGCCCTTCGTCGTCTTGACGTCGAAGAAATAGGTTCGCTTTCCCGCTCTCACGGGCTTAGACCACACGTCGTCCGAGTTGCGGTCGGAGTAGGAAGACCGCTCGTTTTCGTCTTTGTACATCGGCGATGAAAGTTTGTAATCATACAAATTTAAGAAAATTCTGAAATTCTGTGTTATATTCGCGTAAAAATTAATTAATATCATGCTAAATAGAAGAATCCTGCGGATTAAAGCTTTCAAGGTGCTTTTCTCGTACGCGGAGAATCCTTCGATGACCCTTTCCGAGGCGGAGTCGTGCCTTGAGACCTCTTGCGAGGCCGTCCGGTCCCTCTATCTGTTCATGCTCGCCATCATCCCGAGCCTCACAAAGGAAGCCGCCGCGAGGATAGAGCTTGCCCGGGGGAAATTCCATCCCACCGAGGAGGAGAGGAACCCCAACATGAAATTCGCCGAGAACGGCATCGCTCCCTTGCTGGAGAATGACCCCGACCTCGCCAAGCTCCTCTCGAGGAGGAAATTGTCATGGGAGAGCCACGACGCCTTCATCCGTGACACCTTCGACTCGATGTCAAGGAAAGACTATTACCAGAGATACATGTCCGATCCCTCTCGCTCCCTCGCCGCTGACGCCTCCCTCTTCATGAAGATGTTCGAGGAGGAGTTCGTCGAGTCGGAGACCCTGGCGGAGATCCTTGAGGAGATGTCGATATGGTGGAACGACGACCTGGCCTACGCCCTCTCTTTCTGCCGCGACACCATGAAGTCCCTCTCCAAGGGACAGAGATGGGAACTTCCCCCTCTTTACCGTAGCGAGATGCTTTCCCCCAAGCCGGCAGAGAGCGACAAGGCTTTCGTGATCAAGCTGTTGCGGACATCTTACCTTTGCTATGACAAGTATTTCCCCCTCGTCGCCTCAAGCGTGGAGCAATGGAAGGAGGACCGCCTCTTCACGACGGACACCGTCTTGATCATCATGGGACTCTCTGAGGCCAAGGCGTTTCCGGCCCTCCCCGTCAAGGTCACGATCAACGAGTACGTCGAGATCTCGAAATACTACAGCACCCCCAAGAGCCGGTCTTTCGTGAACGGGTTGCTCGACCGTCTTCTAAAGAGACTGATCGAGGAGGGAGAGATTGTAAAGACCGGGGATTTTGCTTAAATTCGCGTAGACTTAATTGTTTTTTGATAATGAATATTCTTGCTTTCACATCCCTTCAGGCCTCTGGTGGCGGAGCCACCGGAGCCTCCGGAACCTCGTTCCTGATCATGATGGTCTTGCTGTTCGTCGTCATGTGGGCTTTCATGATCAGGCCTCAACGCAAACAGCAGAAGGAGCTTGAGAAGTTCCGCAACGAGCTCAAGAGGGGAGACAAGGTCGTCACCGCCGGAGGAATCTACGGTGTCGTGGACGAGATCAAGGATCGCTCCGTGCTCATCAAGGTGGACGGGGATGTCAAACTCAGGGTGGACAAGAACTCCATCGTGAGGGACTTCACCGAGGACGCCCCGAAGGCATAGCGGCCGGCAGCCCGTCACGCTGATGCTGAAGGAAAGGCGTCATACTCTTCCCGGAAGGGACATCGGAGTCTTTCTTATGTCCCTTCTCCTCGCTTTCGGCATCTGGCTTATCCACAATCTTTCATTGCAATATTCCGAGACCTTGTCGGTTCCGGTCGTCGCCGTCTGCGACATCGAGGGCCACTCGAACGTCTCGGCCAACTCCAGCGCCATAGCCGCCCGTTGCAGGACCTCGGGTTTCTCCATACTCAGGGGAAGGCACAAGGCAAAGAAAGAGGCGGTCCGCGTCCGCTTCGACTCCTCTGACATGCATCCGTCGGAAGGGGACATGTACTACATCACATCAGCGGAGTTAAGCAATTATGTCACAGACATTTTCGGGGACGGGGTCAGGCTTGAGTCCTTCCTTGCGGAGAGCTTCCAGTTCCGTTTCCCCGTGGAGAACCACAAGAAGGTTCCCGTGCAGGCTGTGACCCTTATCTCTTTCAAGCCGCAGTACATGGCCATGGGCCCTCTCAGGCTCCAGCCGGACTCTGTCACTGTCTACGGCGAGCCCTTCCATCTCGCCAACATCACCAGGGTGTTCACCCGCACGATGGAGCTGCCCAACCTCAAGTCCAGCGCTCACGGCTCGGTCAAGCTTGAGCCTATCCCCGGTGTCAGGATTTCCGAGACCGAGGTCGGTTACTCCCTTGACGTGACACGTTACGTGGAGATAGCGACAGATGTCTCCGTCACCCCGAGGAATGTTCCCTCCGGGCTGAAGCTCACGATTTTCCCCTCGACGGCAAGGGTGGTTTACAAATGCGGGTTCCCGTTGTCGCAGGACCCCTCGGACGAGGTGACCTTCCACATCGATTACTCCGATTTCCAGAAGTCGATAGGGGGCAAGTGTATCGCCTCGCCGTCCAAGATCCCCGAGGGGGTCATAGAGTACTCGATCGAGCCCGAGGTGTTTGATTGTGTGGAGGAGAGCGCGAGATGAGGACAGTCGCGGTGACAGGTGGTATCGGGGCTGGCAAGTCTACAGTCTGCGCCCTTTTGTCCAGGCGCGGTGTCCCCGTCTATGACTCCGACGCCGCGGCCAAGAGGTTGTACAGCGAGGATGACTCACTCCTCGACTCCATCGAGGAGGCTTTCGGCCGCTCAGTCCGTACAGCGGACAAGAGGCCGGACTTCAAGAAGATAGCGTCCATAGTGTTCTCCTCGCCTGAGAAGCTCAGGGCCCTCGAGTCCATAGTCCATCCGGCCGTGACGCGCGATTTCCGTCGTTGGAAAGCGTCCAGGGAGTCCTATTTCGAGAATCTCGATCCGGGCGACATGTTCTTCGGAGCCCATCCTTTCTGCGTCATCGAGTCTGCCATAATCCTCGACAAGCCGGAGATCCTGGCCATCGTGGACTATGTGGTGCTGGTGGACGCGCCGTTGCAGACCCGTCTGAGGAGAGCCTGCGAGCGGGACGGAAGCGACCCCGCCGATGTGCTGCGCCGCATGTCCGCCCAGAGGCTTGATCTCTCGAAAGTGGATGCAGTCATCAGGAATGACGGTAGCCCGGAGGATCTCGCCCCTGAAGTCAAAAGAGTGTTCAGCGATCTTGGAAATATTTAATAGAGAAATAGTTATAAAACAAATGAATATGAAAACCGATCTTTCGAAAATCCTGTCCATCTCCGGCCGCCACGGACTTGTCCGTTACTTGGCCCAGACCCGCGGCGGAGCCATTGTGGAGTCTTTGTCGGACGGCAAGAGGACTGTGGCCAGCGCCAGCAACCGCATCACATCCTTAGCCGACATCTCCATCTACACCGAGGAAGGGGAGACCAAACTCAAGGAGGTCCTTCTGAAACTGAAAGAGGTCCTGGGTGAGGGCGCCGCCCCTTCGGGAAAGGCTGACGCCGAGGAGCTCAAGGCCCTGTTCGCGAAGGCTATCCCTGATTATGACGAGACTCGTTTCTATGTCTCACACATGAGGAAGGTCGTCGATTGGTACAACGAGATCAAGGACCACGCATCCTTCGATTTCGCCGATCCTGAAGAGGAGGCCGAGGAGAAAGGGGAAGAGGAGGCCTGACAGTGATGAGCTCGCTGCGGGTGATGACACTCGGGTGTTCCAAGAACACCGTCGACACGGAGCGGCTGCTCTCGTGTTTGGACGGCGTCTATCAGATCCTGCCTGAGAATAGCCAGGGTCAGGTGGACGTCCAGCTCATCAACACCTGCGGCTTCATCGGGGACGCCAAGGAAGAGTCTCTTCAGGCTGTCCTCTCCGCCGTCGAGAGGAAGAAGGCGGGCGAGATCGGGAAACTAATGGTCTTCGGTTGCCTCTCCCAAAGATACATGGCCGAGCTTCCTGGATTGATCCCGGAGGTTGACGGCTGGTTCGGGGCGAGGGATCTGGCCCCTCTCGTCAAGGCGCTTGGAGGATGCCTGTCCGGACAGACCGGGCGTCACCGCGTCAACTCTCACTCCTACGCCTATCTCAAGATATCCGAAGGATGCGACCGCCGCTGTTCCTACTGCGCCATCCCCTTGATCCGCGGCCCGCACAGGTCCGTCCCTGTCGAGGATCTGGTCGAGGAGGCCCGGTTCCTGGCCTCGACCGGGGTCAAGGAACTGATACTCATCGCCCAGGACACGACCTTCTACGGTCTTGACCTCTACAGGAGGCGGGCGTTGGCGGAGTTGATCAGGCGGCTCTCAGAGGTCGAGGGTATCGAGTGGATCAGGATCCATTATTCCTATCCGGCGGATTTCCCCGAGGATGTCCTCGACGAGATGGCCTCCAACCCCAAGGTTTGCAAGTATCTCGACATCCCCCTTCAGCACATCTCGGACAAGGTTCTCGGGATGATGCGCCGGCAGGTGGACGGGGCCTGGACAAGTGCTCTTGTCAGAAAGCTTAGGGAAAGGGTACCGGGAGTGGTCTTGAGGACGACCATGATAGTCGGCCATCCGGGAGAGGGCAAGCGGGATTTCTCGGAACTCCTTGATTTCGTGAAGGATGCCCGTTTCGAGAGGCTTGGCGCCTTCATGTATTCCGAGGAGGAGGGTACCTTCGGCGCCGCGAGTTACCGGGACAGTATCCCCAAAAAGGAAAAGCGCCGCAGGCTTGACGAGCTGATGGAGACCCAAAGGGGAATATCCATGGATTTCAACCGTTCCAGGGTAGGGACAGTGGTCCGGGTGCTCGTTGACGACGAGGCCGACGGGGCCCTTGTCTGCCGGAGCGAGTTCGAGAGTCCGGACGTGGACGGGGAGATAATTGTCCGTTATGATCCGGATTTATTCGGCGGGATGCCCGCTTCCGGACTCCGCGGCAAGTTTATTGATGTGAAGATCACCGGCTGCGACGAGTACGATCTCATCGCCGAGCCTTTTAAAAGATAAACATATGGAAAAGACTTCGTTATCAAGAGTGATCGCGCTGGCGTCGGCGCTTCTGGCGCTCGTCTCCTGCGCTCCGCAGGCTTTTGTCGTCAGGCCTGAGATGAGGACAGCGTCCAAATCAGGTCTCAATCTCGCCGGGAAATCCCTGGCTGTCGTGTATCTGACTTCAGGGGAACCCCGCTCCGATAAGTTCAACGCCTCGATCGCCGACGGTTTCGCCACTCGCCTCGAGGAGGATTATTTCGGGGGGGAGAGGATGGTGGAGCTTTTCACCATGCCATCGGTGGCCGGTTCTGAATATTCGGCTAAGGACACCCTCGTGCGTCTCGTCATGGAGTCCGGGAAGGATGTCGTCTTCCTCTTCGATATTCCCGAATTGAGCGAGCCGGATGTCAGCGAGCCGCTTAAAGTCGCCGGCAACAAGAGAAGGGCGGGCGCCGACTCTGCCTATGTCTCCAACGTCGCGTTCTCCTTCGTCACCAAGCTTTACGTCTACGACTCGATGAACAAGGACGACAAGGTCCTCGCTTACAACGGCGGCAAGACTCTCTCCGCGGAGGTGTTCAATAACGGCGAGACTCCCAAGGAGACAATCGCCCTCCGGTCGCTGGAGTCCATTCCCGATATCGCCTCGAAGGCCGGCGGCCTCGCCGCCAACACCTTCCTGTCGACCTGGAAGCAGGACACTTTCATCGTGATCTACTACGAGGGCGCCGAGTCGGCCTGGAACAGGGCCGCTAGCCACGCCTACGCTTTCGAGTGGGACAAGGCCATAGAGGAATGGCTGACACTGGTCAACAACAAGAACGCCGAGAAGAGGGCCTGCGCCGCCTACAATATCGGGCTCGGCTGCTTCATGTCTGGTCTTCCCGACCTCGCCCTGGAGTGGATCGACAGGTCTGACAAGGACATGCCCGTGAGCCTCTCGAAAGACCTCAGGAACAAGATCAAGGAATACACAGGACGCTGATGGAAGAGTTCGACGTGATCATTGTCGGTGGTGGCATCACCGGAGCCGGCACAGCCAGGGACTGCGCTTTGAGAGGACTGAAAGTCCTGCTTGTCGAGCGGGACGATATCGCCACCGGGGCCACCGGAAGGAACCATGGCCTCCTCCACAGCGGCGCCCGTTACGCGGTCACCGACAAGGAGTCAGCCACCGAGTGCATCAAGGAGAACATGATCCTGAAGAAGGTCGCCAGGCATTGCGTCGACGACACTTCCGGCCTTTTCATCACACTGCCGGAGGACGATCTCGGCTACCAGGAGACCTTCGTCAAGGCCTGTCTCGAGGCCGGGATCAAGGCTGAGGTCATCGACCCGAAAGAGGCGATAGCCCTTGAGCCTTCTGTCAATCCCGGGATAATCGGGGCGGTCAAGGTCCCGGACGGCTGTGTCGATCCTTTCAGGCTCTGCTCGGCCAACGTCGTTGACGCCAAGCTCCACGGGGCCAAGGTCCTGGTCCGTTCCGAGGCGGTCGGCCTCATCATGTCGGGCGACACGGTCACAGGTGTCAAAGTCCTGGACCATGACACGAAACAAGTCACTGAATATCATTCGAGAATAGTTGTCAACGCCGGTGGCATCTGGGGCCATAAGATCGCCGGGATGGCCGGAGTCAACATCGGGATGTTCCCCGCCAAGGGCGCTCTCCTTATATTCGCCCACAGGGTCAACGGCATGGTCATCAATCGTTGCCGCAAGCCCGCCAACGCTGACATCCTTGTTCCGGGAGACACTGTCTGCATCATCGGAACCACCTCAACCAGAGTCCCTTATGAGGAATGTGACGATGTCAGGGTCACACCTGAGGAAGTCGCCCTCCTGCTCTCAGAGGGGGCCAAACTCGCCCCTTGCCTGGAACACACCAGGATCCTCAGGGGCTACGCGGGCGTCCGTCCCCTCGTGTCTGCTGACAACGATCCCTCGGGAAGGAACATCAGTCGAGGGATTGTCTGTCTTGACCATGAGACACGCGACGGTGTCAAGGGTTTTGTCAGTATCACCGGAGGAAAGCTGATGACCTACCGGCTTATGGCCGAGATGGCCGCCGACACTGTCTGTCGCAAGCTTGGCGTCGACGCCGCCTGCGAGACTGCCAGGAGACCTCTGCCCGGCTCGGAGGGAGGCGGTCTGGAGGAGATCGCCAAAAAGATATGGGATTTCCCGACCACAGCCCAGAAAGCCTCCGTGGGAAGGTTCGGCTCCAAAGCGGCGAATCTGGATTTCGACGACGAGAGAAGCGGGGTTGTGTGCGAGTGCGAGGAGGTGACCGTGGCGGAGGTTGACGCCGCCATCGAGCATCTTGAGGTGGGCGACCTGGTGGATATGCGCCGGAGAACCCGTGTCGGCATGGGACCGTGCCAGGGTGAGCTCTGCGCATGCAGGGCGGCAGGGCGGCTCGCGATGACCTGTCGCGGCGCCTCCAAAGCGAGGGCCGACCTGAAATCTTTCATGAACGAGAGATGGAAGGGGATGCATCCGGTGGCGTGGGGAGAGACCTTGCGTGAGAGTATCTACACGCAATGGGTCTATAACGAGGTGCTTGGATTAAACGAAGACGCATGAGATTCGACACAATTATAATCGGCGGCGGTTTAGCTTCGCTGGTTTGCGGCATCCGGGCCCGGGAGGCCGGGAAAAACTGCCTTATCGTTTCCGCCGGACAGAACGCTTTACATTTCTCCTCCGGCACTTTCGGTCTTCTTTCCAGACTCCCGGACGGCACAGAGGTCGCCGAACCTCTCAAAGCGCTCTCCTTCCTTCCGGCCACTCATCCATATTCAAAGATCGGGGTCGACAAGGTGGCTGAATACGCGTCCGCCACAATCGGCCTTTTCGACTCTTGCGGTGTCGGTTTACACCCCGCCCCCGCCGTTGGCGAGGGGGACTTTCCCATCAATGGTTACCGTCTCACTCCCATGGGGACTTTCAAGCCTGCGTGGCTTGCGATGGAGGGCGTGACTCTACTTCCCTCAAAGGATGAGTTAACTTGGCGGAACGCGTTGATAGTCAACTTTTCGGGATTCTTGGACTTTAACTCTCTTTTCATCGCCGAGGGGCTTGAGAGGAAGGGTGTCGGGTGCCGGGTGGAAAGGGTGACTCTTGAAGAGGTCGAGAGGCTGAGGAAGAATCCCACGGAGATGAGATCAGTCGGCATAGCCAGGATAATGGGCAAGGAGAAGAATTGGAAGGAGTTCGGCTCCAAAGTCAAGGAACTCCTCCATGGGGAGGATCTGGTGATTCTTCCCGACGTGTTCGGGCTCGACGACAGGATAGTCACAAAGTGGATCGGAGAGATGCTGCCCGCCGAGGTCATGTTCGTCGGCACAATGCCGCCCTCTGTCCCGGGAATAAGGGCCCAGATGAGAATGAAGAAGAGATTCGAGTCCCTCGGGGGCACCTTCCTTGCCGGAGACACAGCCTTGGATCCTGCCTTTGACGGGGATCGTGTGAGGTCGTTGCGCACCGTCAATCTAGGCTCGATCGAGTTGAAGGCTGACAATTTCGTCCTCGCCAGCGGCGGTCTTTTCGGGAAAGGCCTGGAGTCATCGCCGGACAGGCTCTCCGAGCCGGTTTTTGGGCTCGACGTGGATTATCCGGCCGATCGTTCGATATGGCGCGACGAGGACTTCTTCTCCATCCAGCCTTTCGCGGGCATAGGCGTCAGATGCGACGATGCCTTCCGTCCTTTCCGCGGCGGGAGGGTTGTCGAGAACCTCTATGTCGCCGGCTCTGAGGTCGGAGGCTGTAACTCCTTGTACGAGGGGAGCGGGGCGGGGGTCGCCATCCTCACCGCCATGAGTGTAGCTGAAAGAATATTATCCGGACAGTAGCCATGCAAGATAAGAACGTCAGTCTCAATGATTTCGAGCAGTGCATCAAGTGCACGATCTGCACAGCTTACTGCCCTGTGGTCGCCGTTAACCCCAACTATCCCGGCCCGAAGCAGGCCGGTCCCGACGGGGAGAGGCTTCGCCTGAAGAACAAGTTCTTCTACGACGAGAACCTTAAGTATTGCATGAACTGCAAGCGGTGTGAGGTGGCCTGCCCTTCAGGGGTCAAGATCGCCGACATCATCCAATCCGCGCGCAGACGCTTCTCCAGGGATATCCCGGACCTGAGGGACAGGATCCTGGCCAACACGGACTTCATGGGCAGATTCGCCCGCCCGGTCGCTCCTTTGGCCAACTCCCTGGTCTCCCTGGGCCCCGTCAAGGGGTTCATGGATGTCATGATGGACATCGACAAGAGCAAGACCTTCCCGAAATACCAGAGGAAGGGATTCGTGGGCTGGTTCAACAAGGTGGCGAGTCGCTCGCAAGACAACTATAAGAAGAAGGTCGCTTTCTTCCACGGCTGCTCCACCGAGTTCCAGCATCCCGAGGTCGGGGAGGCTTTCGTGAAGGTCCTTAACGCCATCGGCTACGGAGTGGAACTCATGGACGAGAAATGTTGCGGAGTGGCCATGATCGCCAACGGGCTCTGGAATTCGGCAAGGCGTCACGCCGAGCATAACGTCAAGATATTCAAGGAGGTGGCCAAGGAGGGATTGCCGATCGTCTCGGTGTCCTCAACTTGCGCCTTAACTATGAGGGACGAGTATCCCGATGTGCTTGAGGTCGACAATTCCGCCGTGAGGGACAGCATAACCCTTGTCGAGAAATTCCTTTTCGAGCTGATCGACTCCGGAGAGGTGAAGCTCGTCTTCAAGGAGGACTACCGGGCCAGGATCGCCTATCATGTCCCGTGTCACAACGAGAAGCTTGGCTGGGGAATATTCACGAAAGCCTTGCTTGGCATGATCCCTGGCGTCTCCCTGACTGTACTGGATAGCAATTGCTGCGGGATGGCGGGGACTTACGGCTTCAAGAAGGAGAACCACGCTTATTCCAAGGAGATAGGCCGCCCGCTTTTCGAGAACATCAAATCCGTGGCTCCGGATTTCGTCTGCTGCGAGTGCGACACATGCAAGTGGCAGATCGAGATGTGCACCGGCTATCAGACCCTGAATCCCATCATCGTCCTCGCCCAGGCCCTTGACCTTGAGGACACCGCCGCGGCGAATGATGTCCCGGTTCCCCCTTGTTCCTGAAACTGTCCATTTTCAGAAACAATTCTCTTTTAACAGCTTGCGGTTCCCAACTGAAGCTGATAAAAGAAACCGGTCGCTGCCGCCGGGCTTGCGGTTCCTGTTTAAATCTTTAATCTGGAACGAGCAATAGTTGAAATACAGCTTGTTCCTGTTCCGGGTCGTATTCAGGAACGTCAATGTTTTTTAATTGGGATATAGGATTTTTGTGTAATTTCGCGTGACAAAAACAGGTGGGGCGATCCGTCGCGCGTGGACGTCAGTTCATGTGAGGAAAGTCCGGACAGGGCAGGGCACCCTGCTGGGGAAATCCCAGATGGGAGTGATCTCATAACGCCGTAACAGAGAATAACCGCCTTCGGGCAAGGGTGAAAACGCGAGGTAAGAGCTCACGACGCCCGGTCGGTGACGGCCGGCGGGTACGACGCCAGGGCCTGCAAGACCAAATATACTGGCAGATGAGGGCTGCCCGCCCGATGCCAGGGGGTAGGTCGCGAAGATAAATGACGGATTTAAAAACAGAAACCGGCTTACGGCCCCACCTTTTTATATTGTTAAAGCATGTTAGACCATGAATAGGAAAGCGTTGACAATCATTGTGTTGGTAGCCATAGCCCTGCTCGCCTCGTCTTGCGCGCGGGCTAAGGTCAGGCAGTACAGGGTCAAGGTGGTGAAGGAGTTCCCTCACGACGAGATGTCCTACACCCAGGGTCTTTTCTTCCAGGGGGACAAGATGATCGAGACAACCGGGCAGAAAGGGGAGTCGACTTTGAGACTCGTGGATCTTGCGACCGGAAAGGCCCTGAGGAAGCTTGATTTCGACCGGAAGTATTTCGTCGAGGGCTCGGTGGAGCTTGACGGCGACATATTCATCCTGACATGGCAGAACAAGGTGGCCTTCATCTACGACGCCAAGACCTTTGAATATAAGCAGACCTATAGCTATCCCCGGGAGGGCTGGGGGCTCACGACCGACGGGAAGAGCCTGATTGCCAGCGACGGCTCTGCCAGACTGTATTGGATGGATAAGAATTTCCGCCATCAGAAGTCGTTGATTGTCAAGATGAACGGAAGGCCTATCAACCAGCTTAACGAGCTTGAGTGGATCGACGGGAAGATCTGGGCCAACGTCTACATGACGGACATGATCCTCATCATCAACCCCGGGACAGGGGAGGTGGAGGCCACTGTCGACTGCACCGGTCTCCTTCCGAGTCACCTCCGCGACGAGTACACCGACGTCCTCAACGGGATCGCCTACGATCCCGCCACCAAGAAAATCTATCTGACCGGGAAATATTGGAAACGCCTGTACGAGATAGAGCTCGTCGAGAAAAAATAACTATATTCGCGTAAGAATAAGCGGGGGTACCGGGCGAGACCCGTCCGGTTGAGATCATACCCATAGAACCTGACGCGGGTGATGCCGCCGTAGGGAAGCGTAATCTCACAGCGCCGGTGTGGCGTCCCCTCGCATTGATATTACCAAAATATGATGCGAGTTTTTGTTTTATCGGCGGCGATCGCCGCTTTGGCTCTTCAGGCCACTTCTGTCCAGGCCCAGGAACAATCCGACACGACAAGGGCCGAGGCTCTGGAAGCGTCTCTTGTCCGGGCTGTGAGGGCCCCGAAAGACGCCCCGTTCGCGGTCTCTAACGTGGACCGTTCTTTCTTGAGCGATTTCTCGATCAGCGGCAAGGAGATTCCCTTCCTTTTGTCCAACACTCCCGGTGTGCTGTCATGGAGCGAGAACGGTGTCGGCACCGGGACCACTTACATGAGAATCAGAGGCGCGGGGGATTCAAGGATCAACGTCACCATCGACGGGGTGCCTCTCAACTCGCCTGAGGACCAGGCCGTGTTCTGGGCCAACATGAACAGCTATTCCTCCTTCCTTGAAAGTGTCCAGATCCAGAGGGGAGTGGGAACCTCCACTAACGGCGACGGCGCCTTCGGTGGAAGCGTCGCCCTGCGTACCAAGGCGCTCTCCTACGACCCGAGTGTCACTCTTGACGCCTCGTACGGCAGTTTCAACACCCGTGTCGCCGGCGCCTCCGTCTCGACCGGATTGCTCTGGAACCACCTCTCGGCGGACGCCGTTTTCCACACGACGGGCACGGACGGCTACATCCACGGCACGGACGGGAACTCTGGCTCATGGTACGGCGGATTGACCTGGCTAGGGAGAGGTTTCATGTTGAAATACAGGAATATAGGTAATTATGAGCGGACCGGGCAGGCCTGGAACGGCGTGACCGCCGGTGACAATGACTACAGCCTCATGGACGGCTGCTACGACGACGGCTCATGGTCCTACACGACTAAGACCGGCATAAAGACCTATAAGGACTTGTACGAGAAAGGGCTCGGCCGTTACAACAGCCTGTACGAGAGGCTGGTGAAAGACCAGGACGGGCTGTTCCGGACAGACGCTTCCGGGAATTACCAGACAGAGCGGTACACCATGGCCGACGGAAGCCTCTGGCCCAGGACCACCGACAACTTCTGGCAGGACCACAATATCCTCTCCGCCGCTTTCGGGTTAGGGGAAAAGTGGGACGCCAATCTTTCCCTCCACTACACCCACGGTCACGGCTATTACGAGGAGTTCCGGCCTGACAACAAGCCGAAGAAGTTCGGACTTAATTACCCGGGGGTGAAAAGGACCGATTTCGTCCGGCGCAAGGGGCTGTCCCAGGACACTTACGGGACAGTCGGAAGCGTCCGCTACAGTGATGATTCCTGGGAGGTGACCGGCGGTTTCTCGCTTCAGGACTTCGCGGGCGACCATTACGGCTACCTCACCTACATCAAGGACCAGGGAATGGCTGACCGGTTCCTTTCCCGCGGGCCTTACCAATACTATGACTCGGACGCCTCAAAATTCGACGGGAGCGTCTACCTGAAGGCCACATATTCATTCAATGACGCCTGGCGAGCCTTCGGTGATGTCCAATACCGCCATGTCCGTTACAAGACCGGTGGGATTAACGACAAGTTTTACGAGGAGGGCGGGATCTGGCACAACCAGACTCTCGACATAGACGAGGCTTACGATTTCCTCAATCCCAAGTTCGGGGTGAGTTGGGTGAAAGGCCTTGGACACGCCTACGCGTCGGCGGCCGTCAGCCACAGGGAGCCGCAGAGGGATAACTTCACGGACAACTACAAGTATCCCTTCCCAACGTCAGAGATGGTAATTGATTACGAGGCCGGTTACAACTGTTCAACGAGGCTTTTCCAGGCCGGTGTTAACCTCTATTTCATGGACTACGACAACCAACTTGTCCAGACCGGTGAGCTAAGCGAGATAGGGGAGCCTTTAACCACCAACATCAAAGACTCGTACCGCGCGGGTGTGGAGCTGACAGGGGCTGTGAAAGTGTTCCCGTCTTTGTCTCTCGAGGGCAACGCCGCCTTGAGCGTCAACAAGCTGAAAGATTTCACGGAGATGGCCAGCGTCGATTGGGATGACTCCTTCCGGCCTATCCACCATGACGACACTCCGTTGGCTTTCTCTCCCTCGGCGATTCTCAATGGTTTCGCGAGGTTCAGCCATTCCGGCTTCGAGGCCGTATGGCACACGAACTATGTCTCCAGGCAATATCTTGACAACACCGGGAACCTGGACCGGTCCCTTCCGGCCTACTCTTTCTCGGACATCAGCCTTTCCTACAACATGAGCCTTCCCGGACTGCTGGTCAAAGACCTGAGACTCACTCTCTCGATGGGGAATGTCTTCAACGCGAGACGCGCCACCAGCGGTTGGGTGTATTCCTCGATCCTCGACGGGTACAACCATCCGGATTCCGACAGATATTACCAGATCGGCTTCATCCCGACGGCAGGGAGGACGCTTATGGGAGGAATCTCCATCAAGTTCTGACATTTATCATTGGCACATTCCTTTAATTAATGCTATATTCGCGTGTTATTTAGTGAATATGCCATTGCTGCTGACATTCCTTCTCGGGACTCTCGTCATATCCTTCCTGTGCTCGATACTGGAGGCGACACTCATGTCGACCCCTCTGTCTTTTATCACCATGAGGAAGGAGCAGGGTTACAAGCTCGCCGACAAGTTCCTGGCGTACAAGACGGACACCGAGAAGCCTCTCGCCGCCATCCTCTCCCTGAACACGATAGCCAACACGATCGGCGCGGCCGGAGTGGGAAGGCAGGCGACCATCCTCTTCGGCAGCACCTGGTTCGGGATCATCTCGGCGATAACCACCCTCCTGATCCTGATCTTCGCGGAGATAGTCCCGAAGACTATCGGCTCCTCTTATTGGAAACACCTGATGGGTTTCACGACCCGCGTGATCTCCTTCCTGATCGTGATTCTCTATCCCCTGGTGCTTCTGGTCAGCGTGATAGCCAGAGCCCTGTCCAAAGACGAGGACGAGGCGTCGGTCAGCAGGGAAGAGGTGACAGCGATGGCGAATATCGGCGTGGAGGAGGGAGTGATCGACTCCGACGAGAACAAGGTCATCCAAAACATCATGAAGCTGGACAACGTCCAGGCCTACGAGGCAATGACCCCCAGGATCGTGACGATGACAGCCCAGGAGAACATGACCTTGAAGAACTTCTACAAGAACGAGCAATATCTCCATTATTCCCGTATCCCTGTCTACGGCGACTCTCCTGAATATATCACCGGCTACATACTCCTTTCCGACGCCCTTGAGGGCCTCGCGGACGACGAGTTTGACAAGAGGCTCAAGGAGATCAAGCGGCCGATCTCCTATTTCAACGAGGAGGAGTCCCTGAGCACCGTCTGGGAGGAATTGCTGAAGAAGCGTGAGCAGATGGCCCTGATCATCGATGAATACGGATGCTTCCAGGGAATAGTGACCCTCGAGGACATCATCGAGACCATCTTGGGTCTTGAGATCATCGACGAGAACGACCAGGCGATCGACATGCAACAATTCGCCCGCGAGCGCTGGGAGCGCCGTCAGAAACGCTTCCGCGCCATCAATCTTCCCAAGGAAGAGGAGACAAAAGACTAATCGGTCACAGTCACGCTGCCCAACTTGTATCTTTTGTGACCGTCGTCCCCGCCGTAGGGGAGGGCGATCGTCGGGGTGCCGTAGGCGTTCCCGACCGAGAAGAATATGTCGAACTTCCCTGTGGGGCAGACCCTGGCGAACGTGCCGAAATCGTTGACGGCCGCCTTCGCCACAGTGAACTCCACATCCCTGTGGACAGGAAATCCCTCGCCCGGTTTATCAACAGCCAAATCTTTGACGTTCAGCCCAGTGTCGACAAGCACGGCTACTATCCCGCCCTTCTTGTTCTTGATGGTGTAGCAGGGATAACCTCCCCCGTAGCAAGGGGCGACTCCCTCGTTCTTCCATTCCGCGGTGATGTGGAAGGACTCGTTCTTCCTGATTGTCTCGGGCCAGGTGACCTCCTTGAGATTGAGGCGGTACCCGATCCTGCGGTTGATCCTCTCGATGATGTCCCTGTTGGCCTCAAGCTCTTCCCGAGGCCACCAGTGGATGGAGAGCAGGGAGGCGTGATAGTCCTCCACGGCCTTGAGCAGCAACTCTTTGTCCCACGCCCCACGCCCCACGCTGCCCCCGTAATGCTCGTGCTCCAGGATAACCGGAACGGCGGGCCAGAAGAGTTGGGCCATACCGGCGTGGAACCAACTGTTAGGCCAAGGCTGGACGAGGATGCTGTCGTCCTTGATTGTCACGCCTTTCTCCCGGGCGTAGTCGGTGATCTCGAATCTGGCCCTTCGGTCGTCGTGACCGGGGAAGTCGTCCGAGATGCAGAGTTGGGTCTTCTTGAAATGCCGGGTGTAGATGTCGATGTATTTCCTCTGTGTCTCGAAACCCCACGACTTGCCGTGGACAGGTGTTGTCAGGACCGTGTGGCCCTCGCCCCACATCCCGTAGAGGCCTATGGCGAAGAAAGAGACGGCCGGATCCCCGTCATATCTCTCGGCCATCACCTCCACGAGCCTCTCCACCTCCGCGAGATAGATAGGATCGTCGTAGTCCGGCTCAAGGAAGCCGTTGACCTCGTAGCACTTGGCCCCCTCGTCGAAGACCCACTGGGGAGTTCCCTGGCGTGTCCAGTTCTCGGTTCCGGAGATGCAGAACGCGATCTGCTTCCCGGTCTGGATCCACCTTTGCGCCGGAGTGTCTATGATGTCCCAGTTGTACTTGCCTTTCTCGGGTTCCAGGAAGGCCCAAGGGAGGCGGAGAAAGACTGTCCCGACGCCCGGAAACTCCTCCACCGTGTCCTCCGGGGCCAGCTTGGAGCCATAGTTGTCCAGCACGTTCGAATAGTAATAAAGCATCCAGCCCATCCCGGGATTGACAAGGGCCTGCCCGTTGTCCACCGGTTTGACGGTGGTGGTCTGGGCAAAGGATGTCGCGGCGCCTAAAATCGCGGCCGCGGCCAGGACAGTAGCGATGATCGGTCTCATTCTTTCAGAAGTTGTTTATTCTACTTACCTCACTGATAAACAGTGGCAAGTTACTGAAATTATCATGGATCAGCAACATCGAAGAGATAATACTCGCTCAGGATGTTCCGCTTTTGATTTACAGTATTAAATAATTATATTTGATTCCTGAAAACTTATGTGAGATGAGATTACTGCACTTTGTAGCGGCATTATTGTCCTGCTGGGTAATATCTGCCCAACAGGATTTACGGATCTCCTATGCCTTTTTAAGCAAGACCGACACGAGTGACTCACGCCATAAGGCTCATATGGACATGAAACTTGACATAAGCGGGCATGAGGCTGTGTTTTATAGTGAGGAGATGTTCCTGGCCGATTCGCTTTCCTCAATCGCTTTCGGCGACGATGGTAATATTAAAGACGAGGAGGCATATGTAGAGCGGAGAAAGCATTCATCCGCGAACACCGATATGTACTATATTAACTACGCCTCGGGTAGCTATAAGTCATACACGCGTTTGATCCGCGATGTCTTTGTAGGTGAGGATGGAACTCTGGAACTTCCTGGCTGGACACTTGTTGACAGCGTAAGGGTCTTCGGTGGATATAGTTGTAAAAAAGCGGAGGCTGAATATTTGGGAAGGAAATGGGAAGTCTGGTACACGGAGGAAATCCCCGTGAACTCAGGCCCCTGGCTTTTATGGGGCTGTCCTGGGCTTATTGTCCACGCCTCCGATTCGGAGAATCTTTTCAATTTCCACATCTTGAACGAGGAATTTGTCCCTGATTCAAGATGGCCTGTCATCGAGAAAAACTATTCAATAAGAGCGAAGATACAGAAGATGCCGGTCAAAGATTTTGAGACTGTCAGAACGAGAGCCGGCAGGGATATGGATTATATGAGGCAGTTGATGGGGGGTATGTCTGAAGTGGTACGAGGCAGGAACGGCGAAGTCCTACAGCAGAAGCGTTACCGGAACTACCAGCCTCTCACGGGAGAGTCTTATTGGAAGTGAGCCTATGCGTAAGGGGATCCTCAGTGTTATTATGTTGATCCTCGCGCCTTTCTTCGGTTTGGCGCAGCAGAACCATGTCTTCTCCGGTCAAGTCAGGGACTCCGAGACACGAGAGAGCCTTTCGGGTGTCTTCGTCTCATTGTTCTCGCGGTCTAAGGTGTTGGGTTATTCCATCACGGATGGAAACGGGTTTTATTCGATCTCATTCAACAGAGATGTCAAACCGGACACCTTAAGAGCTTCGCTGATCGGTTACGCTCCTTACGCCGCCATCATACAATCGCCTGATAATGACATTGCCTTGAGACCGAGTAAACTGGAGTTGAAGTCATCAAAGGTGACAGCATCCGCGATTGAGCGGCAGGGCGACACGACAAGATATCTCGCGAATGCCTTTTCCGACGGAACGGAAAAAAACTTGGGCGACCTCCTGTCAAAGATTCCCGGGCTGGAAGTGACGGAGTCGGGCGGTTTGGTGTCCGATGGAAAGAGCATAAGCAAGTTCTACGTGGACGGATTGGATCTCATGGGCTCCCAGTATGGCACGATTGTCAAGAATCTCACTCCCGACAAGATATCCAGCGTGGAAGTGTACAAAAGGCATCAGCCAATAAAGGCTCTTCTGGGCATATCACAGTCAGACAGGAACGCTGTCAATATAGTCTTGAAAGAGTCCGCCCGGGGAACATGGCTGTTTACCGGTAATATGGCCTTTGGCTTTCCTGAGTTCCCCTTGTTCGACGCGAGAGGTCTTGTGACCCGTTTCGCGCCCTCCCGCCAGAATCTGTTCATGTTGAAAGGGAACAACATAGGGAAAGATATCATTCAGGAACTAAGTGAGCAGGACTATTTCGGCAGAAAGGCTGGCGGGTACTTGGTTTCTGATGATGCGGACAGCGATTTTTCTACCCCGCTCAATCCTTCCTTCTCCAGGCTCCAACTGCCTAAAGAAACCTGGTATGACAACACAACCGCGACCACCAGCTTCAATGATCTCAAGAAGACCGCGTCAGGTCTTCAGGTCAGGACATCTTTGAGCGCGGCTCATGAGTACTATTCAGAACAAATGTCTCAATCCGAGACCGTGATGTTCAAGGATGGAGGATCCATAACTTTTGAAGAACAGTCTTCTCTTGCTGACAGACGATCCTTCCTCAAAGGGAAAATCCAGGTGGAGAAAAACGATTCGGCGAGGTTCTTATCAGACGAAGTCCTTTTCTCCGGCCAGTCGAGGGTCAATAAATCCCTTATCGCGGGGAATACCAGGGATGTCAGCCAGAATTACGCCCTTCCCGCTTTCAAAATTGAAAACTCATTGTCCTCGATCAAGAGGCTTACCCGCGGCAAGACCCTAAGCTTTAATAGCGAGACCAGGATCGTCTCAAACAATGACAGGGTGGATTACAATGTGGCCGGAGCCACATTCTCCCAGGTCTATAAGGAAAGTTTTCTCGACTCACGCAATGAAGCCGGCTTCGGCCTGCGGGTCGGCCGGCAGACATTTGATGTGAAGGCCAGAACTGATGTGGCCTGCGGTAACCTGAATTCCGTGTTGAGTGGCCTTGACGTCGGCTCAGTCAGCCTTTCTTCTCAAAAGGTTATCTGGCATGTCGCCCCAGGAATCTCAGTCACCGCTGCCCGCCGGATTGGAAAGTCAAGGCTTTCAGCCTCATTTCCAGCCAGCTTGAATTATATGTTTTCCGGAATCGGCCGGCCGCTATTATTCCCTTCCATTTCCCCTTCGTTGACAATGGAAGGACCTGTCTCCGGAAGACTTGACTACCGAGTCCGGAGCTCGTACACCCTTTCTCGTTCCTGGTTCGAATCTCTTCTAGGAGCCGCTGTGGCCACAACTTACAGGACACTGTCTGTCCCGGACAGTTTGAGACTTTCCCGCAACTTGTCCCTTACCGCGGGATTAACCTATTCCGACAATGTGGCGATGCTCTTTTCGACCATGAATGCCTTTTTCATGAGAAGCGGTTCAGACAAGGCGCCTTCATCGTTCTACAGTGAGGATTATTCCATCACACGGTTTATCCCTCAGGAAGTCACAAATGACACGTTCGGTCTTACGGCCACTCTAAAGAAATACTTCGGTCTTCGTGTTCTCGTGGCTGAGATCCATGGTGGGGTTCGCCAATCAGACCAGAACGGTTTCCTGCAAGGTTTTGAAGTGGATTACAGGAATAGATCATTAGATGGTGGGCTGACATTAAGGAGCAATCCTCGCGAGTGGTTCTCAGGAGAACTGACTACGGATCTTGGTATGTCACGGACAAGTGGATCAGCCTCAATTGTCACAAGGAACTCGGTCAATCGTCTTACGCTGATCTTCAAACCGGTCAAACCTCTTTCCGTCCAGACCGATTATTACCAGAGCTGGTATTGGAGCGAGGTCTTGACAGTCAGTAACGATCCTATCTTGAACTTCAGCGCGGGATGGAAGTTCAGGACTTTTTCAATAATTGGCCGTGTCGTGAATCTGCTTGATGTGGACGTCTACAGGACGGAGTCGACAAGCGCCTACCAATCTTACTCCTCGGCGAGGAAACTCCTCGGCCGTCGCTTCCTTGTCGGGATCCAGATGTCGTTGTAAGCATCTTATCCCATTAGCGGGCCTGATCTTATCAAAGGCAATATAAGAAAGAGGTCAGGGAAGAAGGAAGTCTTGGAACTCGTCGTAGAAGCGCTGGGTAGGGAAGCCCATCACGTTGTAGAATGATCCTTCGATGCCGGTGATGCCGATGTAACCTATCCATTCCTGGATGCCGTAGGCCCCGGCCTTGTCGAAGGGTTTGTAAGTCTCGATGTAGTAATCTATCTCGTTATCAGACAATTCTTTAAAGAAAACATTTGAAGTGACGGAGAAGGTCTTTTCCCGATGGGCGTCCCTGATTGTGACAGCGGTGATCACCTGATGCTCCCGGCCGGAGAGAAGTCTCAGCATCCTCCTCGCGTCATCCTTGTCAACAGGCTTCCCAAGGATCTCTTTCCCGCAAAGCACCATCGTGTCGGAAGTTATCAGGATCTCGTCCGGCTCCAGATCCCTGTGGAATCCGAGAGACTTCCCCAGGGACATAAGTTCCGGCACTTCCTCATGCGGGGTGTCATAGGCGTATTCCTCGACAAAGGATGTTCCGGTGTCAACGGTGAAATCGATGTCCAACGAGGCTAGAAGTTCCTTCCGCCTCGGAGAGTTGGAGGCAAGAATGATCTTTTTCCCGCGAGTGTCCATATTCATTCAGAATTTCGCCTTATAGACGTTGACGTCGAAGTTCCAGCGGCCCTGCGCCTTCATCACCTCCTCGAAGTGGAATCTGACGCAACCCTTTCCCCCGGGACGCGGGGAAACGATGTCAGCGGCCTGTTTCGCCTCCTCGGCCGCGTCAGCCGGCGCGACTCCGATCCCGGCCGCCAGCAGGACGGGAATATCCGGGATGTCATCCCCGAAAAACATGACCTCGGAGCGGTCCAGGCCATATCTGGCGCAAAAATCGTCGAAGTCACTGATCTTGTCACGGGATCCGAGATAGATGTCCTCGGGGGGTATCCCGTTGCCGGAGAATCTGGCCCTCACGCTCTGCGAGCGGGCGCCGGTGATGACGGCGACAGGATAGCCGTTCATGGACGCCATCCTGACGGCGAAACCGTCCTTGGCGTCGAAAGTCCTGTAAAGCTGCCCCTCGAGGTCGGCGAGAATCCCGCCGTCCGTCATGACGCCGTCGATGTCGAACGCGAATCCTTTTATGTCTTTAAGGTCTGTCATGACTTGGCCCCACCTTGGCCGAACTGGGGAAGGTCGCCTAAGTTAAACGTGCCGCCCTGCTGGGGGTTCTGGCCGCCGAGGGAGATCAGCCCGAACTGCTGCTCGTACTTAGTGACATTGTCCATCAGCGCGTTGAGCAGTCTCTTGGCGTGCTCAGGGGTCATCACGATCCTGTTGCCGATGTCGGGCTTGGGGAGACCGGGGAGAATCGTGGCGAAGTCGATGATGAACTCGCTGTGGGAGTGGGTGATGATAGCCAGGTTGGAGTAGGTGCCTTTCGCGATCTCAGGCTTGATCTCGAGGCTTATTTCCTTTTTCTCTTCCATGTTAGTCTTGGTTTATAAGGCAAAATTAGTGAAAAATGTGTTATATTTGTGATTCTGGAACAAAGTATAAAGAAGAATTAAAGACATGAGCGAGAAAAAAGAGCTCTCCGCGAAGTACAATCCCTCTGAGGTGGAGGACAAGTGGTATTCCTGGTGGCTGGAGCATAAGTGTTTCCATTCCGAGCCGAATGACAAGGAACCCTACACCATCGTTATACCTCCGCCCAATGTGACCGGCATCCTGCACATGGGGCATGTGCTTAACAACACCCTGAACGATGTCCTCATCCGCAAGGCCCGCATGGACGGCAAGAACGCCTGCTGGGTCCCCGGGACCGACCACGCCTCCATCGCGACCGAGAACAAGGTTGTCGCGAGGCTTCGGGATAAGGGAATATCTAAAGAGGACCTGACCCGCGAGGAGTTCCTGAAATACGCCTGGGAATGGAAGGAGGAACATGGAGGCATCATCCTCCA
This sequence comes from Bacteroidales bacterium, assembly GCA_017429765.1. Taxonomy (GTDB): domain Bacteria; phylum Bacteroidota; class Bacteroidia; order Bacteroidales; family UBA932; genus Cryptobacteroides. Next base: position 83,130 of record JAFROJ010000056.1, read on the forward strand.
GCAGCTCCGCAAGCTCGGCGCCTCCTGCGACTGGGACCGCACCAGGTTCACGATGGAGCCTGAGCTCTCCGACGCCGTCATCGCCACGTTCTGTTATTTCTACAAGAAAGGCTGGATCTACAGGGGAGTGAGGATGGTCAACTGGGATCCTGTTGCCCTGACCGCCATCAGCGACGACGAGGTCATCCACAAGGACACCCAAAGCCATTTCTACCATCTCCGCTACCATATCTCGGACGGCCAGGGCAACCCGACCGACAAGTATCTTGTCATCGCCACCACCCGTCCTGAGACAATCATGGCCGACTCCGCCATCTGCGTCAATCCCGCCGACGAGCGTTACCATTGGCTGAAGGGGAAGAAGGTCCTGATCCCGCTCATCAACAGGGAGATCCCGGTCATCGAGGACAGCTATGTCGAGATGGATTTCGGGACGGGCTGCCTTAAGGTGACCCCGGCGCACGACGCCCATGACTATGAGATAGGCCTTCGCCATAACCTCCCTATAATCAATATAATAGACGACCATGGCCGACTCACCGAGGACGCTGTCATCCTGGTCGGCGAGGACCGTTTCGAGGCGAGGAAGAAGATAGTCGGCATGCTCCAGGAGGCCGGCAATCTCGAGAAGGTCGAGGAATACACCTCGCCCGTCGGATATTCCGAGAGGACAGACGCCGTCATCGAGCCGAAGCTTTCCGCCCAGTGGTTCCTCAAGATGGAGGATCTAGCCGCGATGGCTCTGGAGAGCGTCGAGTCCGGAAAGATCAAATTCATCCCGGACAAGTACCGCAACACCTACCGCCACTGGATGGAGAACGTCCGTGACTGGTGCATCTCCCGCCAGCTGTGGTGGGGGCAGAGAATCCCCGCGTATTACCTTCCCGACGGGCAGATGGTCGTCGAGGAGACCCCTGAGAAGGCCCTTGAGGCTGCCAGGGCCATAGATCCTTCTTTGACCGCCGCCGATCTAAGGCAAGACGAGGACGTGCTCGACACCTGGTTCTCCAGCTGGCTGTGGCCGATCTCGGTGTTCGATCCCAAGCGTCCCGGTCATCCGGAGCATGAGCCTAACAAGGATCTGGCGTATTATTACCCCACGAGTGATCTCGTGACCGCCCCGGACATCATTTTCTTCTGGGTCGCCAGGATGATCATGGCGGGAGGGGAGTTCATGAGCGACATCCCCTTCGGCAACGTGTATTTCACCGGTATCGTCCGTGACAAGCTCGGCCGGAAGATGAGCAAGACCCTGGGCAACTCACCGGATCCGCTCGAGCTCATCAAGAAATATGGCGCCGACGCCGTCAGGATCGGCATGCTGCTTTGCTCGTCAGCCGGCAACGACATCTTCTACGACGAGAGCCAGGTCGAGCAGGGTCGCAATTTCTGCAACAAGATTTGGAACTCTTTCCGCCTTGTTAAGGGTTGGACAGTTGATGAATCGCTTGAGCAGAGTAAGGTTAACTCAATAGCGGTCAAGTGGTTCGAGAATAAGCTCAACCAAACCGTCGCCCAGGTTGAGGAGTATTATTCAAAGTTCAGGATCTCGGACGCCCTGATGGCGATCTACAAACTGTTCTGGGATGACTACTGCTCTTGGTACCTCGAGGCGGTGAAGCCGGCCTATGGCCAGCCGCTCGACAAGGCAACTATGGACGCCACTAATCTGTTCCTTGAGAAACTGTTGAAGATGATCCATCCTGTGATGCCTTTCATCAGCGAGGAGCTCTGGCAGTCTCTCGCCGACCGGAAAGAGGGTGAGACGATCATGTACCAGCCTTCGCCAGTGGCCGGCCCTTATGATGAGAAGTACATCGCCGCTTTCGAGGTGGTCAAGGAGTTCTCGAGCGGGATCCGCTCGGTCAGGCAGCAGAAGAACATATCCCCGAAAGAGCCTCTTGACGTCAAGGTCAAGGGAGATTTTCGCGTGGAGATGATCCCCGCGCTGGCGAAATTCGCCAACACCGGCTCCGCCGAGATGGTCAACGACTTCGGGGACGAGAACGGTGTAACAATCTCGAGCGCCATGACCGTTTCGGCCAGCTTTATCTCCCTTGAAGGCCGGGTTGACGCCGGGGAGGAGATAGCCAAGATCGAGTCTGAGCTCGCGAGGCTCAATGGCTTCCTCGAGGGAGTCCGTAAAAAGCTCGGCAACGAGGCTTTCACAGCCCACGCGCCGGAGAAGGTCGTCGCCCTCGAGCGCAAGAAAGAGGCGGACGCGCTCCTTAAGATAGAGAATTTGGAGAAATCTCTTAACTCACTGAAAACCAAGTAAACAAACACTTTAGTTATAGCTTGTAACTATTTTGTTATGGTATATTCGGAGACATATTTCCCTGTCAGGTACTACGAGACTGACCAGATGGGCATCGTCCACCACTCGAATTACATCAGGTATTTCGAGTGCGCCAGGAATAACATGATGCGCGGCTTCGGGTACCCGATCGAGAAGTGCGAGGAGGATGGGGTGACCATCCCGATAGTCTCCGTCAGCTGCCGCTACAAGCGTCCGGCTAAGATGGGGGATGACCTCAGGGTCGTCGCGATGATCGATGAGGCCCCTCTCGCCAAATTGCGGATAAGGCAGGCGGTCTACAACCAGGACGACGCCCTCTGTGTGGAAGGGGAGGTTGTCCTCGGCTTCCTCAACAAGGCCACCGGCCGCCCGACACGTTGCCCCGAGAAATTGCTGGAAGCCATCAACAATCATTTGAACGATAGATAAACCATTAATATTCATGAATATGTTAGCGTTTTTCCCATTAGGTGTCGTAGGACCCTGGCAGATTGTCATTATCGCCCTGGTCATCCTTCTTCTTTTCGGTGGAAAGAAGATTCCCGAGCTCATGAAAGGACTCGGCAAGGGAATGAGGAGTTTCAAGGAGGGCATGAACGAGGTTGAGAAACAGATCGAGGACATCGACAAGGACATCAACTCCGCCGCCAAGAGCCCTGACAAGATCGAGAAGAAGGAAGAGTACCAGAAGTAGAAGTGGCTGAGGACGAGACTCGTCAAGAAACCGCCGAGATGTCCTTCTGGGACCATCTCGAGGTGCTGAGAGGGACGTTGTTCCGCTCATTGCTCGCCGTGACCCTGATAAGCGTCGTTGTCTTCTGTTTCAAGAAGTTCGTGTTCGACGATGTTGTCCTGGCCCCGACGAGGAGCGACTTTTGGGTCTACAGGCTCATGAAAATGGATGTGAGCATGAATCTCGTCAACCTGGAGATTTCCACTCAGTTCTTCGTCCATCTCAAAGTCGCTTTCCAGCTGGGTTTCATTCTCTCTTTCCCGTACATCATCTGGGAGATCTGGAAATTCATTGCTCCGGCATTGTACCAGAACGAGAAACAGACGGTCAGGGGAGTGTTCCTGGCGGCGTCCTTCCTGTTCTATCTCGGACTCTACATCGGCTATGTGCTGATCGTTCCGATCTCTCTCAACTTCTTCCTGGGCTACAAGATCAGCGACGCTGTCGTGAACACGATATCCCTCACTTCGTACATATCGTTGTTCACCTCGACCATCCTGGCCTTCGGGATAGTGTTCGAGTTCCCGGCTGTGGTCGTTATCCTGAACAAGCTTGGCATGGTGTACAGGGACACCATGAACAAATACCGCAAACACGCCATCGTGGCCATCCTATGTATCGCCGCCATCATCACTCCGGCGGATCCGTTCTCGATGATGATCGCGGCCGCGCCCCTTCTTCTTCTCTATGAGGCCAGTGTGCTCTTTTGCAAGCCAAGGCCAAAGGAGGAGGAATAGACTAAAGAAAGGGCCGGGGAATGATCTCTATCAACTCCTTGACAGTCTCATTCGGCGGGTTTAACCTGCTGGATAACATTGATTTCCACATCAACGACAACGACAGGATAGGTCTTGTCGGGAAGAACGGCGCGGGTAAATCCACGCTGATGAAACTCATCTGCGGGCTTCAGGCGCCGACCTCCGGATCTGTCGAGAAACCTGCGGGGATCCGGATCGGTTATCTTCCCCAGATCATGGAGCACGCCAAAGGCAGGACTGTTATGGGGGAGGCGCTGACCGCCTTCGAGCGGGTGGATTCCATCCAGAGGGAACTTGACTCCATCGGGATGGAGCTCTCCTCGAGGACCGACTATGAGTCTGACTCCTATCTCAGCCTCATCGGCAGGATGAATGACCTGAACGACTCACTGGCCTTCCTGCACTCTGAACCTCCTGAGGTCATGGCCGAGAGAACCCTCCGGGGCCTTGGTTTCAAAGACTCTGATTTCGGGAGGAACACCGAGACCTTCAGCCAAGGCTGGAACATGAGGATCGAGCTCGCCAAGATACTCCTCTCGGATCCGGATGTCCTCCTTCTCGACGAGCCGACCAACCATCTCGACATCGAGTCGATAGAGTGGCTTGAGGATTATCTCAAGGGTCGCCGGGGCTCGTTGCTCCTTGTCTCCCACGACAGGCGATTCCTCGACTCTGTCACTAACCGGACGGTCGAGATCATGCTCGGGCATATTCATGACTACAAGGTTCCTTACAGCAAGTATGTCGAGCTTCGGGCGGAGAGGCTCGCCCAGCAGGCCGCCGCTTATGAGAATCAGCGGAGGATGATCGAGAAGACCGAGGATTTCATCAACCGTTTCCGCTACAAGCCCACGAAGTCCAACCAGGTGCAGTCGAGGATCAAACAGCTCGAGAAACTCGACCGTATCGAGATAGATGAGACTGACAATGTGCGACTTACGGTCAAATTCCCTCCGGCGCCACGTTCCGGGGACGTCGTGTTCAAGGCTTCGGGAATAACAGTCGCTTATCCTGGGAAGGTGGTCTTCACCGACGCTGACATCGAGGTTAAAAGAGGGGAGAAAGTGGCCTTGATCGGTCGCAACGGAGAGGGAAAGACGACCTTGATGAGGGTCATAGCCGGCGAGCTCCAGCCTGTCAAGGGAGAGGCCAGGAGAGGGTACAATGTCTCGATGGGCTATTACGCCCAGAACCAGGAGGACATCCTCGACCGGAGTCTCACTGTTTGGGAGACTCTGGACCGTATCGCGGTCGGGGACATCAGGACCAAACTGCGGGACATCCTTGCCCAGTTCCTTTTCAGGGGCGAGGACATCGACAAGAAAGTCTCAGTGCTTTCGGGAGGCGAGAGGGCCCGCCTGGGGATGGCCAAGTTCATGCTCCAGCCCTACAATCTCCTCGCCCTTGACGAGCCTACCAACCATATGGACATCAAGTCCAAGGATATTCTCAAACAGGCTCTGAAAGCCTATGATGGCACATTGATTGTTGTGTCTCATGACCGTGACTTCCTCGACGGCTTGACGGACAAGATGTATGAGTTCCGGGACGGGAAGGTCAAGGAATATCTCGGAGGCGTGGAGGAGTTCCTCGAGAGGCGCAAGATCGAGAGTCTCAGGGAGTTGGAGAGAGTGAACCCGGCCCCCGCCGTTCCTTCGGGACCAGCGGCCGGCCAAAAGGAGAAAGCCAGGCTTGAGTTCGAGCGCAGGAGGACAGAGTCGAAGGAGGAGAGAAGGATAAGGAAGAGGATAGAGTTCCTAGAGACGGAGATCGGCAAATTGGAGTCCAGGATGAAAGAGATCGAGGCGATCTTGTCCAACCCGTCGGCAGATGACGACATCATGGAGTTGACCAGGACTTACCTTGAGTGTAAAAGAGGCCTCGACCACAAGACATCGGAGTGGGAGTCGCTGATGGAGCAAGTTGAATAATAATATTATCTAAATAAACATGAAATCTTTTATCCACAGATCGTTGATGATGGTTATCTTGACCATCGCTTCAACCTTATGCCTTTTCTCGCAGACACGATCCATCTCTCATAAGCTCTCCCCGTTCACTGGCATTGAAGCCACGGACGAGTTCAAGGTCTCCATCACCAAATCCGACGATTACCTCGCCAAGCTGACTATCGATGACGACCTCGAGAGTTATGTCCAATGCTATGTCAAAGGCGGTGTCCTACACATAGGCCTCGACGAGAAAAAGGTGCCCAAAGACTTGAAGAAGAAATACAAAGCCAGGAACTCCAACGGCCCGACCCTGGTCGCCAATGTCCAGCTTCCGCTCCTCAAGTCACTCACTCTTCAGGATGAGGCCGAGTTCTCCTGCGCGGGCGAGATCGCTTCCCAGGACCTGACCTTTAACCTTGGCGGCTCCTCGAGCGCGGGTAAGCTCCGGATCACCGGAAAGACTTTCAAGCTGACCGTGGACAAGAACGCCAGGTTCCTCGAGTCGAGAGTGACCGTGGAGGATGACCTGATCATCTCCTGCGACTCTAAAGGCAAGGCCGATATCGAGTACAGGGCGGAGAACCTTCAGGTGGATAACGGCGGTTCAGGGGAGGTTGTCCTGAAAGGCTCAGCCGACCAGAAAGTCAGTGTCAACGCCTCCGGAAGCTCGAAGACGACCCTGTCCGGATCATCTGACAAGTTGGATGTCGCGGGCAAGGGGTCTTCCGCCTCGGTCGACGCCTCCTCACTCGAGGTTGACTCGGCGTCTTTGTCGATCAGCGGGATAAGCGCCTCGGTCAAGGCCAGGAAGAATCTCGAGCTTGATCTCGGCAGGGGAGCGGAGGTCTCGTTCTCCGGGAATCCTGAGATCAACATCGTTAAGATTCAAAGCGCCTCCGTTCTCAGGAAATGATGTTTGTACTTGATTCCCATTGCGATACACCGTCCCTGATGATCAAGGGACTGGACATCGGACTTGATAACGAGGAAGGTCACGTGGATCTTCCAAAGCTGAAAGCGGGAGGGGTAGACGCGGCTTTCCTAGCTCTTTACACCTCAGCCGAGTTGTCTCCCGAGCAAGCCACGACCAGGGCTCTTGAGATGCTGGCAAGCGTCTATGACGCGTTGGATAGGTATAAAGACAGGATGGCACTTGCCCTAACTCCAGGCGAGGCTCTGGCGAACAAGGAAAGGGGACTGTTCTCGGCGCTGATAGGCATGGAGAACGGATCTCCCATCCAGAAGTCATTGCCGTTGTTGAGATTGTTCCACCGGATGGGTGTGCGTTATGTTACCCTCACCCATAACGGGGACAACGAGATAGCGGACTCGGCCGCCGAGGGAAAGCGTTGGGGAGGCCTGAGTCCCTTCGGCAGAGAGGTGGTCGAGGAGATGAACCGACTTGGAATAATAGTTGATGTGGCGCATGTTTCCGACTTGACATTCAATGATGTAGTGAGTTATTCCAAGTCTCCTATTGTCTCCACTCACTCTTGCTGCCGGGCTCTCGCCTCACATTCCAGGAACATGACCGACGACATGATCAGGAGGATGTCAGACAAGGGTGGTGTTATCCAGATCAATTTCTATCCGGTCTTTCTCTCCGACTCCTTCGCCAAGGCATATTCCGAGAAAGGGGAGGGCGCTCTCCCGAGGCCGACCCCTGAGGATGTTGTCCGCCATATCGACCACGCCGTTAATGTCGGAGGGATCGATCATGTCGGAATCGGAACTGATTTCGACGGCATCGAAGTGACGCCTGAAGGGTTGGAGAACATCTCGAAACTTCCCGTGGTTTTCGACCTTTTGACAAAGAAAGGCTATTCGGATGATCAAATCGAGAAGATTGCGGGAGGAAATTTCTTGAGAGTGTTTAACGATGTGATTAACAATTCGTTATCCGGTAAACAACAAATTAGCCTATAGTGATTAACTAAAATGTTACTACAATAAACATTTTAGTTTTATTATATTATTATCAGGAGTTTAAGTCTTTAAGCACAAAAAGCCTTAAAGCATCCAGTGCGGCGGAGGTGAATCGTTCAATATTCCTCTTTCTGTCATTTTTGTAGACCTTCTTGAGAGTGGCTGTCCCATTGGGGCCGCTCATCCCGATCCACACTGTCCCGACAGGATTCCGCTCGTCTCCGCCCGGCCCGGCGAGGCCAGTCGTGGCCACCGAGTAGGTGCTTCCCGTCAGTCTCCTGACCCCCTCCGCCATCGCAGCCGCCACCTCGGAGCTGACGACACCATATTCCTTGACAGTCTCCGGATTCACTCCCAGGACTTTCTCCTTGACGGCGACAGCGTAGGATGTCACAGACCCGAGATAGTACTCAGACGCGCCAGGGACGGAGGTGATAAGGGAGGAGATCATGCCGCCCGTGCAAGACTCGGCGGCGCTGAGTGTCATCCCTGTGCCGCGGAACAGGGCGCCGACCGCGTTCTGCAGCGTGTCATCTGTGTAGGAATAGATCATGTCTCCCAAGATGGGCTTCAAGAGGGCGAAACACTCGTCTATTCGCCTTTCCTCTTCCTCCTTGTCTCCTCCGTAAATCGACAGCCTGAGGCGTACGCCGGTCAGTTGGTTGGGCAGGTAAGCCAGGTGGATGTCGTCGGGAAGACTGTCCTCCCAAGGCTCGATCAGTTTTGACAAGGCGGACTCCGCCAACCCGGCGACCATCACGCATTTATGGAAGATGTCGGTGAGGGGAGTGTGGGCTTTGATGTCTTCGATCACGTTTGGCAGGGCGCCAATTGCCTCGAATGGCACCCCCGGCAGGGAATAGAGAGTGGCGGGATGGCCGAACCTCTCTTCCGGGAACCTGAACACCATGACCGGGGCAGTGCCGAGGCGGTTGGGGATAACCTCGCATGTGTCCGGGACAAGGGCCTGGGCCTTGTTGATGTCCAGGACATCAAGTCCCCTGGCTTGCAGGATCGAGTGGATTATCTCCAGCTGGACGGGGTTCTCGATGTAGGTTGAGCTGCCTGAAAGCTTGGCCAAAGCGGCCTTCGTGATGTCGTCCTTGGTGGGGCCGAGGCCTCCCGTTGTCACGACTATCCCGCTGTGTCTCAGCTCGTTCTCCAAGTTTCCGATGATCTCTCCGCTGTCGTCGCCTATGGAAAGCATCCTTGTGACCTTGATCCCGATCTCCTCGAGAGCCCGGGAGATCCTGGATGAATTGGTGTCCACAATCTGGCCGATCAGGATCTCGTCGCCGATTGTGCAGATTGACGCGTTTGTCATTTCAGTGATTTAAGTATTCGCTTCACCGCAAAGGGGCCCTCGTAGATGAAGCCGGTGCAGATCTCTATCAGGGAAGCCCCGGCGTCGAGCATCGCCTTCGCCTCGGCGGGACCCATTATGCCGCCGACACCCACGATAGGAAGGCGGCCTTTCGTGTACTGATGGATGTATTTGACCAGATCCAGGCTCTTCTTGAAGAGCGGAGCCCCTGAGAGTCCGCCTTTGCCGATTCTCTCCACTTTGGAGGGACTGGTGGTCAGTCCCTCGCGTGATGTCGTGGTGTTCCCGGCCACTATCCCGTCTATTCCCGAGAGCATGCAGTAATTCAATATCTCGTCCAGCTCCTCCCTCGGGAGGTCAGGGGAGACCTTGATCAGAAGGGGCTTGTAGGTGTCGTAGCAGATCCTGAGATCGAGCAGGGGATCCACAAGATCGGACAGATAGGAGACATCCTGGAGATTCCGCAGCCCCTCGACATTGGGGCAGGAGACGTTCAGGGAGAACATGTCCACGAAGTCGTACAGACGCGAGAAAGCCGTCTTGTAGTCCTCCACGACATCTGAGTCAGAGGCTGAGGTGGTGTTTTTGGCTATACTCGCGCACAGGATGCATCGAGGAGGATTGGCCTTAACCCGCTCGATCGCGAAAGCCACCCCTTTGTTGTTGATTCCCATCCTGTTGACGAGGGCCCTGTCTTTCGGAAGCCTGAAAAGACGGGGCTTAGGATTGCCCTCCTGGGGCTCCGGAGTGAGGGAGCCTATCTCGATGAAGGAGAAGCCGAACCTCGACAACTCGTTGTAACAGTCCCCGTTCTTGTCGATCCCTGCCGCGAGGCCTACAGGGTTATTGAACTCTAGGCCGAAAACTTGACGTTTGAGGGAAGGGGACTTGCAGCGGAAGATCAACCTGGTCAGTTTGTCGCACAAGGGGAGCCTGCGAGTGGCTCTGAGCGCTCGCAGGGTCATGTTATGGGCTCTCTCAGGAGAGAATCTGAACAGGATAGGTCGTATCAGCCATTTATACATATCGCGAATATAGCGATAAAAATCAAAGGAGTGACGACCCGGAGGGCTAAACCAATTCCTGGAAAGTCCCGTTGTCGTAGAAGACCACGACTTTGACGATTTTCGGGCGGTCTTGTCTCGCCTCTTCCGTTTCTGTCGGGATTTCCGCGATGATCCCGGGATCTTGAGGGGCCTCCGGCGGCGCGGTCTCAGGCCCTGTCACCTTGTACATTCTCCCTTTGCCGCTGATCAGCCATTCAAGGCTGAGATTCGGGAATTGGCGGGAGAGACTCTCTATGAAGTCAAATCCGGGCTTGTTGCGTCCGGCGAGAATATGCGAGACACTGGCTTTGGCCACACCGATCTTGTCGGCGAATTGAGACTGGGTGAGACCTTCGGCGTTGATTAATTGCTGCAGGCGCTGGTTCATTTTCCGGCTGATTATAGTGTTAACAAATTTAATGATAAAATTCGAATATCCAAACTCCGGTGTCGGCAAGGCAGGGGAGTGAATATCATTCAAATTGGGTTTAAATATGCTAAATTATTATTAAAATAGATGATTATAAATAATTGATAATTCGCTTATTAAGTTGTCAATTAATCGTCAATTTCCACCAGGCGGGCGATTCGCCAGCCTACGGTTTACTCAAAATGCCAAAGTTTAAAATAAGTTAAATAAATATAAAACACTGATTATACGATAGTTATATAATTATTATGATTTTATTAAAATTTTCGATTTTTACATTTGTAAAACCAGCGAACAATTATGTTGAAATTTACAAATGGAGACGAGTGTTTATTTATGTAACCGACAAAAAGCGGCGCCGATCAGTGATAACTGTGTGTTTCTCATTCTCCTCCCATAATCACGAGGAATTGATTAAATTCGCGTTATAGACTGATCACTCGTAAGATGATTCCTTCAATAAAGATCGAGGACTATCATTACGACCTGCCAGATAGCAGGATCGCGAAATATCCCCTCCCGGAGCGGGATTCCTCAAAACTACTTCGCTACCGTGGCGGCGTCATTGATGAGCATATATTCAAAGAGTTGCCGGGACTTCTCCCGGAAGGCTCGCTGATGGTGTTCAATGACACCAAGGTTGTCCCCGCGAGACTTCATTTCCAGCGGGAATCCGGCGCCAGGATCGAGATATTCTGCCTGGAACCTTCTGATCCATGTGAGTATAACCTCTCTTTCGCCTCTGTGGGCAGATGTGTCTGGAAATGCGTTATAGGCAACGTGAAGCGCTGGAAAGGCGATTCCCTGACTCTCAGCAACCCGGAGAATGACCCGGTTGTCGCCGCCATGGGGCTCAAAGCCGCCTTGCTGGGACGTGATGAGAGGACTGGGCTTGTCGAGTTCACTTGGGAGTCCGGCGAGCCCTTCTCGAGGGTTCTTGAAATATGCGGCACCATCCCTATTCCACCGTATCTCAACAGGGACACGGAGGCGATTGACGCCGAGAGATACCAGACTCTCTACGCGAGGCTCAGGGGTTCCGTGGCCGCCCCGACCGCCGGTCTCCATTTCACGGACGCGGTTCTTGAGGCTATCCGCGCGAAAGGAATCGACATGGAGAATGTCTGCCTTCACGTCGGGGCCGGCACTTTCCTTCCCGTCAAGGGGTCGGATGTGTCCGGACATTCAATGCACAGGGAGCCTTTCTCCGTGAGTCTCGACCTGTTAAGGCGCCTGAAGTCCGCTGAGGGTAAGGTGATCGCCGTGGGGACGACATCGGTCAGGACGCTCGAGTCCCTCTATTATCTCGGGGTGAGCTGTATCGAGAAAGGGGCCCCCGAGGAGGTCGGGCAGTGGGTTCCTTACGAGAGGGAGTACCCGTATAGCTTGGAGGAGTCTCTTGGAGCTATTATCAACTATTTGGAAACCAACGGCTTGAATGAGCTGAAAGTGGGCACGAGGATAATAATAGTCCCGGGTTTCAGGTTCCGGCTAGTTGATGTTCTCGTCACGAATTTCCATCAGCCTGAGAGCACTTTGATCCTCCTTGTGTCCGCATTTACCGGCGGCGACTGGAGGGTGATCTATGACTATGCCCTGACCCATGATTTCCGTTTCCTCAGCTACGGCGACAGCTCGATCCTTTTCCGTCCCGATGTTTTTGCTAATGGTACTGATTTTGCTTAATTTTGCTTTCCGGAAATCGATTTGAAACTGTCAATCATGGATTATAATAACGAGTTCGAAAGCATATGTCCCTACAATGACGAGGAAGCGGTCAAGGCGCTCGGCATAGTCGCCAAGCACCCCGCCGTCCTCGCCATTTCCGGTTATCTGTTCCCTGACAAGCCTCTGACCTATCTGCGCGACGCCTTGAAGTCCGTCCATAGCGTGGATGAGTTCCAGGAGGCTGTGATGAACGACGCCGTGACCTGGTGCATTGACCACACGGTCCGCAATTTCTCTTACGACGGGATCAGTTACATCAAAGGCATAAGGGGGAAATTCCTGGCGATGTCTAACCACCGCGACATCATCCTTGATCCGGCCATCACCCAGATGGTCTTCTTCCGCAACGGGATCCCGCTGACTGAGATCTGCGTAGGAGACAATCTCATAAAAGAAAGCAAGACAGTCGAATACCTCCTTCGATCTAATCGAATGATTAAAGTCATTCGAGGCATCTCGGCCCGTGACCTTTACCTCTCGTCCCAGATGTTGTCGAAGTACATCCGCCAGACCATAACCTCCGGCAAGGCCTCGATCTGGCTGGCTCAGCGTCAGGGAAGGACCAAGGACGGGATCGACACGACCGAGCAAGGCCTTCTCAAGATGCTTGACATGAGCGGGGAGAAGTCTTTCCAGGAGAACTTCATGGAGTTGAACATCATCCCTTTGAGCATCTCCTATGAATATGAGCCCTGCGACGTCCGCAAGGCACGCGAGATCATGATCTCCCGCCGCAAGAAATATGTCAAGGGCCGTCACGAGGATATGCACAGCATCGTGATGGGCATCCGGCAGCAGAAAGGGGGCGTCCATCTCAATTTCGGCCTGCCCCTGACTTTCGACGAGATCGAGATGGCCAGCAAATGTGACAAGAATGACCGCTACCAGGCCATCAGGCACGCCGTCGACAAGAGGGTGATCGCCGGTTACCGCCTCTGGAAGACTAACTACATCGCCTACGACCAGGTCTGGAACACTTCGAAATATTCAGATCTCTACTCCAAGGAGGATGTCGAGGCCTTCGAGGCTTACACGGAGCACAGGCTCGACAAGGTCGAGAAGAAGCTCGACAGGGCCGAGCTCAAGGACATATTCCTTCGCATCTACGCCAATCCCGTCATCTCCAAGGAGCGTCTCGCTTCCGGTGAACCATTAAGATAGAATCCATTCCATGATCGTCGACGCTCTCATCTTGCTGGCCGGTCTGGCCCTGGTGACACTGGGGGCGGAGTGGCTCGTCGACGGTGCCTCGGCTATCGCCCGCAAGGCCGGTCTGAGCGAGTTCCTCATTGGCATGACTATCGTGGGCATCGGGACATCCCTGCCGGAGTTGGTGGTCAGCCTGGCGGGCGCTTTCAGGGGGAGCGCCGACATAGCCATCGGCAACGTGGTCGGCTCCAATATATTCAATGTCCTTCTGATCCTCGGCGTCACCGCCTTGATCTGCCCCGTGGTGATCACAAGGGAAAACGAGCGGAGGGATATTCCACTTAACATCGCTGTCACCTTGCTCCTGACGCTGTTCGGCTCCTGGAATCTCATCATCGGTACCGGCAAGACCGACACCATCGGCGCGGTCGAGGGAGGTCTGTTCCTCCTGCTTTTCGCGGCTTACATTGTGTACTCGTTCAAGAACGGCAAGGCCGTGGAGCCGGAGTCCAGCGGGGAGGAGAAAGAGGGCTCACCCTCCGACAAGACTTGGCTTGCGGTCATTATGGTCCTGGCAGGCCTGGCCGGGTTGGTATTCGGCGGCAACCTCTTCGTGGATTCGGCTTGCCGGATCGCCAGGGAGGCCGGTCTCTCCGAGAAATTCGTCGCGATCACCATCCTCGCCGGAGGCACATCGATGCCGGAGCTTGTCACCTGCGTCGTCGCCGCCTCGAAGAGGAAAGGGGCCCTGGCCCTTGGTAATATCATAGGGTCGAATATCTCCAATATCCTGCTCATTCTCGGCACCTCGGCTCTTGTCTGCCCCCTGTCGTTCGAGCACATAAAGACGGTTGACCTGGGTGTCCTTATCCTCAGCTCAGTCGCCCTTCTCGCTAGCGCCTGGACTGGGCGGAAGAATCACAGCATAGGCAGAGGGGACGGCATCGCCTTCCTCCTGCTTTTCTCGGCCTACATGACATTCCTTTTCCTGACAATATAAATAATTGAGTGATATGAAATTCCAACCTACAGACTACAAATTGTCGGATGTCGGCACCGGCCGTGTCTTCGAGGACGCCGGATGGACTTTAGCCGATCCCCAGGCCCCGGCCCCCTCGCTCGTGAGGGCCGTGTACGCTAATGAGAAATTCACTCCCAGGGATGACCTCAAAGGCCTTTACAGGTACGCCGAATGGCTCCCCATCAAGAGGACCCTGCGGAAATCCCACGCCCCTGTGACGTACAAGAGCAAGGGGCTGGCCGACCTACTCGGGATGGACAACCTGTACATCACCCTATCCGGTTATGTGCCTAAGAAGGGGGCCAGGATGGAGACTTGCTCATTCAAGGAGACAGAGGCTTTCTCGGTGTGCGCCAGGCTGCCCAAGAACGACAAGCATGTCCTTGTCGTCCAGTCCGCCGGCAACACGGCCAGGGCTTTCGCCAGAGTCTGCTCGGACAATGACATTCCCATCGTCATCTGCATCCCGAATGACAACATTTCCGATCTTTGGTTCACGAGGAAAATCAAGCCCTGCGTGAAGGTCATCGCGACGCCTCACGGCACAGACTACTACGATGCAATAGCGTTGGGCGAGAAGCTCTGCAAGGATCCCCGCTACCTTGCCGAGGGCGGCGCCAAGAACGTGGCTCGCCGTGACGGCATGGGCACGACTATCCTGAGCGCCGTGGAGGTCATAGGTAGGATTCCGGACGCCTATTTCCAGGCGGTCGGTAGCGGCACAGGCGCCATCGCGGCATGGGAGAACGCGTGCAGGCTCGAGAAGGACGGCCGTTTCGGCTACAACAACATGAGGGTCTACTGCGTGCAGAACGCCCCTTACACTTTGATGTACGACTCGTGGAAGGCGGGATCGGGAGAACTGGTCCCTATCAGTCCGGAGCAGTCGAGACGGAACGCTGAGATCATCCTCGCCAAGGTTCTTTCCAACAGGAAACCACCGTACAGCCTTGCCGGTGGCCTGTTCGACGTACTGACCGCGTCAGGGGGAGACTTCTACAAGGTCAGCAATGACGACATAGTGTACTGGATGCTCCAGTTCTATAACAAGGAGGGCTATGACATATTCCCGGCCGCTGCCTCCGCCGTGGCGGCGCTGAAGAAGGCTCTCGACGAGGGCGCTGTCAAGAAGAGCGAGACTGTGATGCTGAATATCACGGGAGCCGGCATGCTCAACGCCACGAGCGTCGGTTTCGAGCTCAAGAAGCCCGATCTCGTTCTCAGCACTGAGCTTTCCGCCGAGGAGGTCATCTCCTCAGTCGACAAACTCTTTTAAAGACTATACGTAGTACTTAGGCCAGCAGGATTTGAGATAGGCCTTAAGGCGATCCTCGTGGGGGTTGGGAGCCGGTTCGTAGAAGACCGTGCCTTCCAGCCCCTTCGGCATGAATTCCAGGTCCACGAAGTGCCCCGGATAATCATGGGCGTACTTGTAGCCGTCGGAGTAACCAAGGTCTTCCATCAGTTTGGTCGGGGCGTTCCGAAGGTAAAGGGGAACAGCTCTTGTCCGGTCTTCTTTCACTTTCCCAAGTGCCTTTTCCACAGCCAGATAGGAGGCGTTACTTTTAGGAGAGCTCGCGAGGTAGACAGTGACCTCGGCCAAGGGGATCCTGGCCTCCGGCATGCCGATTTGATGCACCACCTGGAAGCAGGCGTTAGCCAGCAGGAGGGCGTTGGGGTTGGCGAGCCCCACATCCTCCGAGGCTGACAGACAGAGCCTGCGGGCGATGAACAGCGGATCCTCCCCACCATCGAGCATCCTGGCAAGATAGTAGACAGCGGCGTTAGGGTCTGAGCCGCGGATAGACTTGATGAAGGCGGAGATGATGTCGTAGTGCATCTCGCCGTCCTTGTCGTAGATCGCCAGGTTCTCCTGGACACGGTCGGTCACAATCTTGTCGTCGATTAGTATCTTTCCCTGCTTCCCGGCGAAGGAGTCAACGACTATCTCTAAGATATTCAGTAATTTACGGGCGTCTCCACCGCTATAACGGAACAAGGCGCCTGTCTGCCGGACCTCTATTTCCTTTTCCTTCAGCAGCACGTCCTCGGTTAGAGCCCTATGCAGGACCACCTCCAGATCCTCGACCTCGAGCGACCTCAAGACATAGACCTGGCATCTGGAAAGAAGGGGAGTGATCACCTCGAACGAGGGATTCTCTGTTGTCGCGCCGATCAACACTATTGTGCCGTTCTCGACAGCCCCGAGAAGGGCGTCCTGCTGAGCCTTGTTGAAGCGGTGGATCTCGTCTATGAATAAGATGGGTGCCGCGCCGTTCGAGAACACCGAGCGGCCTTTGGCCCGGTCGATGACGTCCCTCACATCCTTGACCCCGGCGCTGACCGCGGATAATGTGTAAAAGTCCCTGTTCAAGGATGAGGCTATGATCCCGGCCAGGGTTGTCTTTCCCACGCCGGGAGGTCCCCAGAGGATGAAGGAGGTCAGGTTGCCGCTCTCTATCATGTTCCAGAGGATGCGTCCCTCGCCGACAAGATGCCTCTGGCCGACATATTCGGAGAGATTCTTAGGCCTCATCCGCTCTGGGAGAGGGGGGAGCATGGTGCTTTGCGGAGAAAAGTGGTCGTCAAACTCCATTATAATAGAAGTAATTTATATTCAATTAATAAAACAAATATAGTATGCCTGATAACATTTTAGTTAACAGTCTTTTTCGGACATATTGGCACGCTCTGAACACAAATTTAGCAAAAAGCGGAATAAGTTTAGTAAATTTGTGTCCCCATAGAATCGCAAGCTAATGAGACTTTCAGAAAGAATCAGGTATGTCGGAGTGAACGACATGCGGACAACGCGTTTCGAGAGCCAGTGGACGCTCCCGTTCGGTGTGAGTTATAACTCTTATCTCGTGGTTGACGAGAAGGTGGCCCTGATCGACACGGCCGCCGCGCAGTATGAGGATGAGTTCCTCACGAACATAAAGGCCGAGATCGGCGACAGGAGAATAGACTACCTTGTTGTCAATCACATGGAACCCGACCACAGCGCTCTCCAGGCCGCCGTGAGGCGGGTTTATCCTGATTGCGAGATAGTGACGAACGCCAAGGCCGCGACGATGATCGAGGGCTTTAACGGGATCACGGAAGGGATCAAGGTAGTCAAGGAAGGGGAGAGCCTGTCCCTTGGTGAGGTCTCGCTTCGATTCTTCATGGTGCCGATGGTGCATTGGCCGGAGACCATGGTCTCTTGGTGCCCTGAGGAGAAAACCCTGTTCAGCGGTGACGCGTTCGGGGCGTTCAAGGCTGTCGGAAATAGCGTAACCGATTCATATTCAAATACTTTTGAGGAATACAAAGACGAGATGACCCGTTATTACGCGAGCATTGTCGGGAAATATGGCGGCCCTGTCCAGACCGCGCTTAAGAAGGTCGGCGGCCTTGCGATCGGACGGCTGTGTCCTACCCACGGGCCGGTTTGGGAGAACAGGATCGCCGATGTTATCGCCTTGTACGACAGGCTTAGCCGTTATGAGGCTTCCCGCGGAGTCTGTCTCGCTTACGGGTCGATGTATGGCAACACAGAGAAAGCGGCGCTCGCTCTGGCCGAGGCGTTGAAAGCTAGAGGTGTCGAATGCGCCGTTCACAACCTGACCGCGGAGGATTACTCGTTCGCCCTGAGGGACGTGTTCAAGTACGACACTTTGATTCTCGGGTCGCCGACCTATAACAACGGGATATTCCCGCCTGTCAGGCAGTTGATGCAAGGCGTTTGCGACAGGATGGTCAAGGGCCGCCGGTTCATGGCGTTCGGGTCGTTCACTTGGGCCGCCGCCAGTGTGAAGTTGCTGAACGAGATGGCGTCCGCCGCCGGATTCGAGATTCTCGGTGAGGGAACGACATTCAAACAAGGTTTCACGCCAGATAAATTCGACGCCGAGGCTCTCGCCGCCCTGGTATAGCCCTTTTGTTACACAATTTATATTATGTTAACTTAGATGTCTAGGAAGAAGGTTGACCTGATTGTGAGAGACCTCCCTATCGAGGCTTGCGCCGCTGAGGGCAAGGCGCTGACTCATTGGGAAGGCGCTGTCGTTTTTGTGCCTTTCGCTGTGCCAGGAGACATTGTGGACATCCGTCTGACACGAAAGCATCACAATTACTACGAGGGCTACATCGACAGGATCGTCAAGCCTTCAGAGCATCGCCTGAAGCCCTTCTGCGAGCATTTCGGGATCTGCGGAGGATGCAAGTGGCAGCCGCTCCCCTATGACATGCAGCTTGAGGCTAAAAGAAAACAGGTTGAAGATCAGTTAGTTAGGCTTGGACATCTGAGTGTTCCGGAGATTCGTCCGACACTCCCCTCCGACTTGACGAGGTTCTATCGTAACAAGCTCGAGTTCACCTATTCATCGAAAAGATGGCTCCAATGGGGCGAGAATCCCGAGGACGTCTCCCCCGAGGACCGGGTCGGGCTCGGCTTCCATGTCGGTAAACTCTTCGACAAGGTCCTTGACATCAAGCGCTGCTACCTCCAGAAAGACCCCTCCAACCAGATCAGGTTGTTCTGTAAGGAATACGCCGTGAAGCATGGGCTCAGGTTCTTCGACATCAGGGAGAACGAGGGTTTTATCAGGAACATGTTCGTCCGGACGACGGACACCGGAGACTTGATGGTGATCTTGTGCTTCTTCCATGAGGATCGCCCCAAGCGTGAGGCAATGCTCGACGCGCTTGCTGAGGCGTTCCCTGAGATAACTTCTCTTTATTATGTGATTAACAAGAAGTTAAATGATTCAATAGGCGATCAGGAATGCATCCTCTACAAGGGCGAGGAGACTATCAGGGAGACCATGGAGGGACTCACCTTCCGCATCGGCCCGAAGTCTTTCTACCAGACCAATTCCGGACAGGCCCTGAAACTGTACACTTTGGCCAGGGAGTTCGCTGAGTTGACCGGCAAGGAGGTAGTCTACGACCTTTACACCGGCACGGGTACTATAGCCCAGTTCGTGTCGAGGATGGCCTCGAAAGTGATCGGGATCGAGTTTGTCCCCGAGGCTATCGAGGACGCCAGGGCCAACGCCGCCGCCAACGGGATCGATAACTGCGAGTTCTTCGCCGGCGACATGAAAGACGTGCTGGACTCCGACTTCATCAAGGAGCACGGCCGTCCGGACGTGATCATCCTGGATCCCCCGAGGGCGGGAATCCATCCCGATGTCGCCAAGGTGATCCTCGAGGCTTCCCCCGAGAGGATTGTCTATGTCAGTTGCAATCCGGCCTCACAGGCCCGTGACCTGGCGATTCTCTGCGGGAAATATGAGATCACCGCTGTCCAGCCGGTGGACATGTTCCCCCACACGCAGCATGTTGAGAATGTCTGCTCCCTGCGCAGGCTAGAAGGGGTAACCGACGCCGAAGTGTAAGGCGAAAGAGTCTTTCCTCTTCCAGTCCCCCGGGCCAAACCAGCCGCCGGAGTCGTAAGTCGGGTCGTGGAGTTTCACTCCCAGGTCAAGACGCAGGATCAGGAAACTGAGATCCACCCTGACTCCCCCGCCCCAGTCGGCGGCTATGCTCTCGAGGAAGTTCTCCTGCTTGAATATGGAGCCTCCGTCATCGAAGTCGTCATGATACCACACGTTACCGACATCGAGGAACAGGGCGCCCTGGAGTTTCCAGAATAGAGGGAACCTGTACTCGGCGTTGGCCTCAAGCTTGACGTCTCCCGACTGGCTCGGGATGACGAGCTCCTCTATGGCTTTGGTTCTTCCCGGGCCGAGGGTGCGGGCCTGCCAGCCCCTCATGCTGTTCGCTCCCCCGCTGTAGAATTGCTTCTCGAAAGGCACTGTGACGGAATTGCCGTAGCCGTGCCCGATTCCACCCAAGAGCCTGAACGCCAAGGCCTGGTCGTCTCTCCGGCCGAACACGAAGGTTTCCCCGAGGGTCAGCTCGGCCCGTACATATTGGGAATAAGGGATCCCCCAGATCAACTTGTCCCCGAACTCGTCAGTCTTCATGGAGTCGTTGAACAGACTCAGGACGTTACCCGAGGCGTCCAGTTGCAGCCTGGCGTATTTGTACGACACTTTGGGGTTGACATCCGGGCAGGTCGTGTAGTAGAGGGTCGTTCCCGAACCCATGTCAAAGTGGTCGATGTAGGCGTTCCACATGAAGAGGTTGGATCCGAGGACATCGTAGAAAGACGGGTCGATGTCCTGAAGGCGGATTATCTTGGCCTGGAAAGGATAGAACTGATACATGAAGCGCCCCCTGGACAAGGTCCCGGAGTAGCCGAATGAAGTCGATATCTGCGTCCTGGTGTATTCAGGACGGTTCTGGTAAGTGAATGACGCGTTGATCTCCGTCCTCGGGACACTCGGCCCTCCGAAAAGGGAGTTGGGGAGCCCTAGGAACTCGGGGAAGCTGAGGCCGCTGGAGAAACCGAACTCGTTGGACCGGACGCTCCTGTCGTCGCGCTTGAACTGGAAATTGCCCATGAAGCCCAGATTGAGCCATTGTCCCCCGTGGAATATGTTCTTATGGAAATAGTTGACCTGGGGCGACACCCCGATGAGTCCTGTCGAGTTGGTCGAGCCTTCCAGGTTGACTTTGAAGCCTTGCATCCTCGAGCGGGTCAGGTTGATGTCGCAATCCACTATGTCGGCCGTGTCACGAGGGTCGAGGGAGATGTTGACCCCGCTGAAAAGTTTCATCGCCGACAGTCGTGAGTAGGTGTCGCTGACCGACTTCTCGTCGTACATGGCTCCCGGGCGGATAACATTCATGTCCTGAAGGACCCTGTCGTTGAATCTCAGGTCCTTGTCCCAGGAGAAGGTGACATCGCCGAAGGTGTATTTCCTGAAAGTCCTGGCGCTCTCGGGAGACTGGTTACGGGTGTATTCCCTGATGAACATGACGAGGTCGGCCGTGTCTTTCCTCAGCAGGGTGTCGGCCTCGAATGAGTAGTAGTTCTTGGAGAAGCCGAACCAGCCGTTCCTCCTCATCCAGGAGGCGGATCTCTCGGTCTCGCTCTCAAGTGAGGATTCCGAGAGATAATCCCCGGGCTTGATCGAGAGGTTGAGAGTGTCAGCCATGAAGTCTTTCTCGAACTCCCCTTCCGGGACCGAATAGGTGATGTTCCCTATCTTGTAGCGTTTCCCGGGAGTGACAGTGTACTTGACCACGACATTCTTCCCGTCCACACTGACGGCGCTCTCCACGTCGGAATTGTAGTAGCCGAGATATTCAAGGTGCCTGGCGATGTTGGATTTGGAGGCCTCGACCATCGAGGGGTCGTAGACGACAGGGGCGACGCCTATCTTCCGGAGTATCTTGCTGGAGAACCTGGTCGTGTCCCTGCCCGACATGTTGTACAATTGAAGGAAGGGGTTCCAGCCGAAGACAAGGTAGGTGTTGGATTTCTGCTGGACGTATTTCTCGGCCTCCTTGGGATTCAGGTCTCCTCTCCCCTTCACCTCGACCTTGTTCCTTGCGAGGCGGAACTGACCGTCCTCCAGCGACCGTGTCGTGGAGCAGGAGAAACTCAGCGCCGCGGCGGCGAGAACCGATAGTATCGCGATGGACGATTTTGGGGCCATGATTCCACAAAAATAAAAAGAATATTAATATATTTGTTAATCATCCGCAGACTGTTTTTTATGAGCATCCCCGTTTCCAACAACGAAATCAAGTTTGTCAGGTCTCTAGAGCAGAAGAAGTTCAGGGACGCGAACGGCATGTTTGTGGTGGAGGGCGAGAAACTTGTGGAGGAGGCGCTGCGCTCCTCTTTCGAGGTTTTCAGGTGCTACCGGACCAGTGAGATCGGCCAGACCGCCATGTCCAGGATGACGCTCCTGAGCGCCCCCTCCCCTGCCCTTGCCGTTATTAAAAAACCGGGAAACCTTGACATTCAAGATCTTTCCTTCTTCTCTCTTCCCGAGAAAGGATTGTTTCTCGCCCTGGACGGGATCAGGGATCCCGGCAACCTCGGGACAATTCTCAGGATCGCTGACTGGTTCGGGATCGACGCGGTCTTCGCCTCGAGGGACACTGTGGATGTGTTCAACCCCAAAGTGGTCCAGGCGACGATGGGGGCCATATTCAGGGTGAAGTTCCATTATTGCGACATCCCAAAGCTCTGCCGCTTCGTCACCTTGTCCGGCGGGGACGCCTACGGGACCTTTCTTGACGGGGAGGACATTTATTCCAAGACCCTTAACTCCGGACTCTCAACGAAGTCACTGATCGTGATCGGGAACGAGTCGTCCGGGATCTCGAGGGAGGTGGAGGCGACAGTTTCCGAGAGATTGCTTATACCTCCCTACCCCGCGGATGAGAGAGGATCGGAATCGCTGAACGCGGCGGTGGCCACAGCCGTGGCGGTGGCTGAGTTCAGGAGACAGATAACATCGAAAGCCTGATATGAACGAGGAATCCTTGATGCGGCACAGGATCAAGAGGATCCTGATGATCTGCAGCAACTACGACGCTTTCACTCTCGAGGAGGACGGAAGGATCGAGAGCCAGATTGTCAACGAGTACCGGGAACTGAATCTTAGCAACCCTCCCACCTTTGTGTGGGCGAATTCATCGCGGGATGCCGGGAGCATCCTTGAACTGGACCCGGAGATCGACATGATCATCTGCATGTACAACGAGAGGGACAAGGGTGTGTTCGACTTCGCAGCGGGCCTCAAGAGGCGCGGGAGCGAGATCCCCTTCATAATGCTGATCCACTATTCAAAGGCTGTCAGGCAGAGAATCTTCGAGAACGACCGTTCCGGCATCGATCTCGTGTTCAGCTGGCACGGCAACGCTGACCTGATCCTGGCCATCGTGAAGCTGATAGAGGACTCGGCGAACGCCGAGAACGATGTCTTCGGGGTCGGGGTCAGAGTCATCCTGCTCGTGGAGGACTCGGTGCGTTACTATTCCACCTATCTTCCTGAGTTATACAAGCTTCTTATCAACCAGAGCCGGGAGTTTCTGACCGAGTTCCTGAACGACGACCAGAAGAAATACCGCAAGCGCTCCAGGCCGAAGATCCTGCTCGCGACATGCTATGACGACGCTCTCGAGTGCTTCGAGAAATACAAGGAGAACCTCATGGGCGTGATCTCCGATGTGGGCATGGTGATCCATAAGGGGGACAGCGGGAAGAATGAGAAGCTTGACGCGGGGCTTGACCTCGTAAGGCTGATAAAGGAATATGACCCGCTCATGCCAGTGCTGCTGCAATCCTCCCAAGGCAGCATCGCCAAGGTCGCCGAGGAGCTCGGGGTCGGTTTCCTCAAGAAATTCTCAAGGACTCTATTCATGCAGCTGGGAGACTACATGAAAGAGGAGTTCGGGTTCGGGGATTTCGTGTTCAAGGACACCACCGGGAACGAGTATGGCAGGGCCTCAAGCCTGACCCAGCTGGAGAAGATAATCGGCGGGATCCCGGACAATATCCTTGTGAGCAACACGTCCAGGAACATGTTCTCCAAGTGGCTCTACGCCCGCGGCCTTTTCGACCTCGCCGACACTTTCAAGGCTGAGCATCACACTGACGCGGCCGAGTTCAGGAGTTTCCTCCTCGAACGCATCGGGCGCTACCACCAGTCTTTGGGACAGGGTGTGATCGCTGAGTTCAAGGAAGACCGCTACACGGATTATTTCTGGTTCGCCAGGATGGGAGACGGCTCCCTCGGCGGCAAAGCCAGAGGACTGGCTTTCCTGAACCATCTTGTGCTAAAATATTCATTGTCCGACAAGTACCCGGGAATGAGGGTGGCTATCCCCAGGACAGCCGTCGTGACCACGGAATGGTTCGACAGGTTCATAGTCGAGAACGGGCTTCAATACGTGATCGACTCCGAGCTTTCTGACGATGAGATTCTGTCGGAGTTCGTGGCCTCCCCCCTGCCCCAGGAGCTCCTGATGATGCTTAAGGCCTTTGTAAGGACAGTGACGACCCCTCTGGCGGTCAGGTCCAGCTCCAAGCTCGAGGACAGCGACTTCCAGCCTTTCGCCGGGGTCTACTCGACTTACATGTGTCCCCTGGTCGAGAACAAGGACAGGATGCTCAGGGAGATCACCAAGGCGATCAAGAGCGTTTACGCCTCAACCTATTTCGCAGGCAGCCGCGCCTACATCCAGGCCAGCGGCAACCTTATCGGAGAGGAGAAAATGGCCATAATCATACAGAGCATCTGCGGCACCTCCCACGGCGACGATTTCTACCCGATGCTCTCCGGCGTGGCCAGGTCTCTTAACGCTTACCCTATCGGGGCTGAGAAGCCGGGAGACGGGGTCATGAACGTGGCCTTCGGGCTCGGGAAAACAGTCGTGGACGGCGGCAGGACCTTAAGGGTCAACCCCAAGACACCGAAGAAGATATTGCAGCTCTCCTCCCCATCCCTCTCCATGAGGGACACCCAGAATGAGATGTATGTCCTTGACAACAGGCCAGGCTCTTTCAAGATCTCAAGGAACGACGGTGTCAATCTCCGGAGAATCCCTGTCACGGAGGCTCTTGAGAAGTATGACAGGCCTGAGCTGGTGGTTTCCACCTACATTGCCTCTGACGACAGGATGCAGCCTGGAATGAACGCGCGAGGGCCCAGGGTCATTTCCTTCGACGGGATATTCCAGTACGACCGCTTCCCCCTCGCGAGGGCGATGTCGGAGATCATGGACATCTGCCGTTCTGAGCTGATGTCCGAGGTCGAGATTGAGTTCGCTATGGACCCCGTGCCGGGAACCGCCGGGAAAGAGGCTGTGCTTCAATTACTTCAGGTTCGTCCGGTCTCGGAATCCACCACGGGCGGGAACATGACCCTGGCTGAGGTCTCCGGGAATATGTCCGAGGCGCTCGTCGAGAGTGACAACGCTCTCGGGAACGGACTCTTCGGGGATTCAGGACACATCGTGATCATCATGCCGGAGGCCTTCGACAAGATGAGGACAAGGGAGATGGCTGAGGAGATATCAGAGATCAACTCGCGCATGGCGGCCGAGGGCAACTCTTATTTCCTGATAGGTCCCGGGAGATGGGGCTCATCAATCCCGACTCTCGGTGTGCCTGTCGCCTGGACGGATATCTCGGCGGCCAGGATGGTCGTGGAATATGGGATGGACGGGTTCAGGATTGAGCCGAGCCAAGGCACCCACTTCTTCCAGAACATCACCTCCCTTGGCGTGGGATACCTCTCGGTCGACGAGTACGCCGGCTCCGGCAGGGTCGATTTCGGGGCTATCAAGTCGTTGAATATGACCTATGAAGGTAAATTCGCCAATGTCTACGAGGTCGATGGTTTGAAAGGATTCATCGACAGGGAGACAGGAAAGGCGATAATCGGACGCTGACATGAGCGAGGGGAAGATGATAATCTACCAGATGCTTCCCAGACTTTGGGGGAACATGGGTTGTGACTATGCGCGCTCAGGTACTCTCGAGGAGAACGGATGCGGGAAATTCAGCAAGATCGACGACAAGTCATTGACTTATCTTAAAGGACTTGGAGTGACTCATGTCTGGTACACCGGGGTCATCAGGCACGCCACTACCGAGTCTTTCGAAGGCTGTCCCGCTTCCAATCCTATGGTCGTGAAGGGAAAGGCTGGTTCACCCTACGCTATTGTAGATTATTTCGACGTCAACCCCTATCTCGCTGAGAATCCAGCGGATAGAATGGGCGAGTTTGAGTCTTTAGTTAATAGGACACACGCGCGTGGAATCAAGGTTATAATCGATTTCATCCCCAATCATGTCTCAAGAGATTACGGGAAGGTCGGGATTGTCCGGGAGCCTGACGAGGGGACGCTCGGGGCCGAGGATGACTCGACTGTTCATTGGCGCCCGGAAAACGACTTCTTCTACTACCCTGGCCAAGAGCTGACGCTTCCGGTCCGCTCTCCGTCGGGCGGCGCTTTCGGATCTTATCATGAGTATCCGGCGAAAGCCTCGGGAAACATCTTTTCCCCTTCGCCGGGTGTGAATGACTGGTATGAGACCATAAGGCTGAACTATTGCGACTTCCACACCAAGACCTGGAACAGGATGCTGGAGATAGTCCGCTATTGGTGCGGCAAGGGGGTTGACGGTTTCCGGTGCGACATGGTCGAGATGGTGCCTTGGCAGTTCATGAAGTGGCTGATCTCATCGGTCAAAAAAGAGTTCCCTGACGTGTTGTTCATAGCCGAAGTCTATCGGAAAGACCTTTACCGTCATTATGTGGGCGAGGTGGGATTCGACTACCTCTACGACAAGTCGGGTCTATATGACATCTTAAGGGCGATTGTCGAGGGACATGGCACAACCAAGTCGATAACATCCAATTGGCAGTCTCTGGGTGACCTCCAGCCTCATATGCTGAATTTCCTCGAGAACCATGACGAGCAAAGGTTCGCCTCGAGGTTTTTCGCGGGAAGCGCCGGCAAGGCGGGCGCCCCCTTGTGCGTGAGCCTCATGTTCAACACGGCCCCTTTCATGATCTATTCAGGTGAGGAGTTGGGGGAACGCGGCGAGGACGAGGAAGGCTTCAGTGGGCTTGACGGCAGGACATCGATATTCGATTGGTGGTCTCCCGGGTCAACGGCGGGGCTTTATGAGTATCTCCAAACAAATAAACCATTCTTTGGATTCGACCCCGGGACACTGTCATTATTCATCGATTCGCTCGAGTTGGCGGGACGACCCGTTGTGGCCGCCGGAATGACATACGACCTATGCTACTGTAACATGGACTCCCCCGGCTTCGACCCGGACCGTCATTTCGTGTTCGCCCGCTCCCTCGACGGCGAATCCCTGCTGTTCGCCTGTAACTTCTCGGGAGAGGACGCTGACATCCTCGTTAAAATCCCCGCCGAGGCGGTCGCCTTCATGGGGCTTAAAAAAACGGAGGCGTTCGAGGTGAACGTCTCCGTGAAAGCGTACGGGTACTCTGTCTTACCAGTTTAATATCTTCATGAAATCATACTCCTCAGGGTTGGGGACGATGGCTTTCGCGGCCTCGTAGTCCTCGGGTGTGATGTAGTTGCAGATGTGCTTGTAGTAGTTCCTGGCGATTCCGCCGTCGATGTCGACGCGGCGCGGGGGGATCTTGCCTTCGGCGTTCTGCAGGTCCTTTAGATACAGGGGCTTCGGATCCCCGTTGACGTCGACGTAGACCATGCAGCCTGTCTCTCCCTTGGTGAAAAGCTCGTAGACACCAATGGCCAGCTCGGTGCAGTAGGAGAGGTCGTAGGCGACAGGGTCCTGGCAACGCACGTCGTAGCCGATCTCGACAGGGCGGGTCTTGACCTTCATGCCGACTTTCTTGAACTCTTTCTCGAGAATATCGTTGAAGAGGACGGCCTTGCTGATCTTGCCAAGCTCGGGATGACCGTGCTCGTCGTAGGTCATGTGGACTCCGGTGGCCTTGATGTCCTCAGGATCGAGGTCATGGAAGACACCCTCGGCGACAACCACGGTACCGTAGCGGATCCCGAGAAGCCTTCTCTTGAGAATGGCGGAGAGGGTGAGCTTGATGATCTTGTCCACCGAGATGGAGGTCTTGCTGAACATTTCGGGGATAATGGTCATCGGGCAATGGGTAGCCTAGCCGATGCCCAGGGCGAGATGGCCGGCGGAACGTCCCATGGCGGAGATGAGCAGCCAGTTGCCTGAGGTGCGGGCGTCCTCATAGACGGTGCGGGCGATGTGAGCCCCCTCGTCCTTGGCGGAGTTGAAGCCGAAGGTCGGGGCGTTGTCCGGGAGGGGAAGGTCATCGTCGATGGTCTTGGGGACATGGATGTTATGGATGGGATAATTCTTCGCCTCAAGGAACTTGGCGATCCTGTTGGCTGTCGAGGCGGTGTCGTCGCCACCGACAGTCACCAGGAGCTTGACGTTGTTGTCCTGGAAGAGGGAGAGGTTGAAATTATTCTCGAAATCGTTGTCGGTCGGCTTGAAACGGCTCATCTGGAGGTAGGAGCCTCCCCTGTTGAAGTAAGCGTCAGCCTTGAAGAAATCGATATCCTCGATGCGGGGGTTCTGGTTGAACAGGCCTGTGTAGCCCTCATGGAGTCCGATGACTCTGTAACCGTTGGTAAGGAAAGTCTTGGCCACTGAGAACACGACTGTGTTCATTCCCGGAGCGGGGCCTCCGCCGCAGAGGATGATGATGGAATCTTTCATGATGATGATATTTGAATTATTATCTGTCTTTCTCGTGGACACAAATTTAATCCATTTCTGGAAAATATCGGCTATTTTCGTTAAATTTGTATTTTATAAGGTTATAATCTTTCAATGGATCGCGAGCAGGCCGAGAAGAGGGTCTCGGAATTGAGGGAAATCCTCTGGGTGAACAGCAGAAGGTACTATGTCGAGAACGCTCCCACGATGAGCGATTTCGACTATGACCACCTTATGCGCGAGCTCGAGGACCTCGATGACGAGTTCCCCGACCTTCGGACACCCGATTCCCCTACCCAGAAGGTGGGAAGCGACCTTGACAAGGGTTTCGCCCAGTATCCTCACCGCTATCCCATGCTCTCCCTTGGCAACACCTACAACATCGGCGAGATTGAGGATTTCGCCAGGCGGGCGGTAAAGGAGCTCGGCGAGGTGGCCTTCTCCTATTCATGCGAGCTGAAATTCGACGGGACGGCAATATGCCTGACCTACCGCGCCGGCAAGCTGTTCAGGGCTTTGACCAGGGGTGACGGGGTTGTCGGCGACGATGTGACGGCGAATGTCAGGATGATCGGCAATGTCCCCCTCTCGTTAAAAGGCGAGGGGTGGCCTGAGGAGTTCGAGATCCGGGGCGAGATCCTGATGCCCTACGAGTCTTTCGAGAGGCTTAACAAAGAGCGTCTTGAGAACGAGGACCAGCCTTTCGCCAACCCGAGGAACGCCGCCTCCGGCTCCCTGAAACTCCAGGACCCGAAAGAGGTCGCCAAACGCGGGCTGATGTGCACGCTATACCATATTCCAGCCCAAAGCGTGTCTTTCGCCACCCATTCGGAGGCTCTTGACGCGGCCGCCTCATGGGGACTCCCTGTCTCCGGCGAGAGAAGGATAGTGAAAGACATCGAGGGCATCGAGGAATACATCTCCCATTGGGACAGACAGAGGCGTTACCTCCCTTACGCCACCGACGGCATAGTGATTAAAATCAACGAGTTGGACTATCAGAACGCCCTTGGGTACACGGCCAAGTCCCCTCGTTGGGCAGTTGCCTTCAAATTCCAGGCGGAGGAGGCGCTTTCCCGGCTACTCTCCATCGACTACCAGGTCGGAAGGACGGGAGCGGTGACCCCTGTGGCCAATCTTTCCCCTGTCCAGCTCGCCGGAACCGTGGTCAAGAGGGCGACTTTGAACAATGAGGATTTCATCTCCCAGATGGATATCAGAGTCGGAGACTGGGTGAAAGTGATCAAAGGCGGGGAGATAATCCCTAAGATCATAGATGTCGACCTGTCAAGACGGCCCGGAGATTCCGTCAGGCCCGTTTTCCCCGAATATTGCCCCGACTGCGGCGCCCGTCTTGTCAAAGATGAGGACGAGGCTCGTTGGTTCTGCCCTAACATCGACGGATGCCCGACCCAGATCAAGGGCAAGCTGGTTCATTTCCTAAGCAGGAAAGCCATGAATGTGATCGCCGGCGACGCCACGGTCGAGCAGATGTACAATCTCGGCCTTGTCAGGACGCCCGCCGACTTCTATTCCCTCGACAAGAGAAAACTGATGACGCTTGAAGGGTGGAAGGACAGGAGCGCCGAGCGTTTCCTCGATAGTCTCGCAGCCTCTCGTGAGGTCCCCTTCGAGAGAGTGCTTTTCGCCCTTGGGATCCGTCATGTGGGCGAGACCACCGCGAAGGAGCTGGCGAGAAGTTACGGAAGCGTCGAGGCGTTGGCGGCCGCCTCGGTCGAGAGCCTGGTCGAGGTCAGGGACATCGGGGATGTCATCGCCAGGAGTGTCCATGACTATTTCGACGAGCCGGGGCATCTCGCTGAGATCGAGCGGCTGAGGGCTGCCGGGCTCCGCCTCTCTGTCGAGGAGAAGGCTTCCGCGTCCGTGGCTCTCGCGGGCAAGACCATTGTCATCTCGGGGAATTTCAGCGTCTCGAGGGACGAGATGAAGCGGCTAATAGAGACCCACGGCGGGAAGAACAGCTCTTCTGTCAGCGGAAAGACTGATTTCCTTCTCGCCGGATCCAAGCCGGGTCCCGAGAAGATCCGCAAAGCCGGTGAGCTTGGTGTCAGGATCATCGGCGAGGAGGAGTTCATGAATATGATTCCTTCGGGCGAGTCCCCGAGGGAGGAACCGGTCGAACCCACATTATTCTAGGCCATGGCGACTTGGATAGGCAGAATAGTGATCAAGATCAAGACTTACGTCCGGTGGCTCAGCAAGTTCCTCGGAAACGACATCTGGCACTTCAATCTCGATGAGCTGTCCAAAGCCAAGGCCCGCCTTATCAGGGACATCAAAGTCGTCATCGACGCGCTGAATAACTTTGCGGATGAGAAGATCGGATTCCAGTCGGTGGCCCTGAGCTATTTCTGCACCCTGGCCACCGTGCCGCTGATCGCCGTCTGCTTCGCCGTCACGAGCGGTTTCGGTCTGGAGAATGTCCTAAGGGACGCCCTCTATTCGGCCGACATCAACCAGACCGTGATCGACACCCTGATGAACAGCGCGTCAAACATCATAGAAGCCTCGAAGTCCGGGGTGTTCGGAGTCATCACCGCCCTTTCTTTCGTCTGGCTCGTCATCTGGATGATGAACCGGGTTGAGAAGGTGTTCAATAATGTCTGGCATGTGCGCAAACCTCAAAGGAAGGCGTTGAAGAGTTACGGGATAGATATCATCATCATGATACTTATCCCGTTCGTTGTTTTGATATTCTTCGCCGGCACGGTGGTCTACTCACATGTCCTGGACCTGATCCCGAACAGCATAGGTGTCTCCAACAAGATCAAGTCCTTCCTCGGATGGATCATCTTCGGGGGTGTCGCCGTGATGACATTGTCGGCTATGTACAAGTTCATCCCGGCCACCTACGTGGACTACCGGTTCGCCCTTAAAGCGGCCCTGTGGGCAGGAATCGCCTTCACTGTCCTCCAGTACCTTTACCTGGAGACCCAGGTCCTTGTCACGAATATCAACGCCGTCTACGGGGCTGTGGCAGCCCTGCCTCTCTTCATGATGTGGCTGAGGTTCGGATGGCTTATCATACTTTACGGAGCCCAATTCTCGTATTCATTCCAGATGGTGGACAAGATGGAGAAGGAGGCAAGGTTGTCGTCGCGAGAGTCATAGTGTCATGAGTTTCTCAAGGTTCACAGAAGAAGACCACGAGGTCATCAGAGAGGCCTACTCCCAGTTGAAGGAGGCGGCCGCCAAACGATGCGCCAATCAGGAGGAGTTGGATGTTGTGCAGAAGGCCTTCGACTTCGCCAACGAGGCCCACAAGAATGTCCGCCGCCGCTCCGGAGGCCCTTACATCATCCACCCAATCGAAGTCGCCAAGATCGTGGTCTGCGACATCGGCCTCGGCTATAAGTCCATAGCGGCCGCCTTGCTTCACGACGTGGTCGAGGACACAGCCTACACTGTCGAGGATCTCCGGAACCTGTTCGGTGACAAGATCGCCAGCCTGGTGGACGGGCTCACGAAGATCAAGAACGTCCTCGACAATGAGGACCGCTCCAAGAAACTTGAGGGCGTCTATTCGGAGAGCCTCCAGGCCGAGAATTTCAAACGGATTCTCCTTACCCTGAACGACGATGTGAGAGTGGTGCTCATCAAGCTCGCCGACCGTCTTCACAACTGCAGGACCATTGACTCGATGCCGGAGTACAAGAGGGACAAGATCCTCAGCGAGACAATGTTCATCTTCATCCCCCTCGCCCACCGGCTCGGTCTCTACGAGATCAAGTCGGAGATGGAGAACATCTGGCTTAAATACAAGGAACCGGACGCCTACAACGAGATCTCGCGCCTTGTCAGCAAGAATGTCAACGATTTGGAGAGGCAGATCGACGAGTTCATCGTTCCGATCGACGCCGCCCTGAGGGAGGCCGGATTCGATTTCAAGATCAAGAAGAGGGTGAAGACCCCTTATTCGATCTGGCATAAGATGCGGACGAAGAACATCTCGTTCGAGCAGGTCTACGACCTCTATGCGCTGAGGATCATATTCACACCCGACTCTAATTCCAAGAAGATCGAGCGTTCCCAGTGCTATAGTATATTCACTATCATCTCCGACATCTACCGCAACAAGGACGACCGGGTCCGGGATTGGGTGAAGCATCCCAAGAGCAACGGCTACGAGGCCCTGCACTGCACCCTGATGAGCCCCAGGGGCGTTTGGATCGAGGTCCAGATACGCTCCAAGAGGATGGATGACATAGCCGAGAAGGGTATCGCGGCCCACTGGGCTTACAAGCGGGAAGGCTACCTGAGCGAGAACGACAGCGAGATGGACAAGTGGCTCGCCAAGGTCAATGATATCCTTGTCAGCAACGATGTCAACGCTCTCGAGCTGCTGGACATCATCCATAATGACCTGACCAGCGGCGAGATAACTGTGTTCACCCCAAAGGGGGAGCAGAAGACGCTCCAGAAAGGCTCCACAGCCCTGGATTTCGCCTACGGGATCCACACCGAGATCGGCAACAAGGCGATAGCCGCCAAGGTGAACATGAAACTGGAGACTCTCTCCCATGTCTTGAAGACCGGCGATCAGGTGGAGATCATCACGGCCGAGAACGAGCGGCCGAAGCAGGAATGGCTCAAGTTCCTCCAGTCCAGGCACGCCCGCAATGTCGTCATCGACTATTTCAAGGGCAACAAGCCTCATTTCGTCAAGATCGGAAAGGAGATGGTCCAGACCCAGCTGGAGTCCATCGGGTACAGGTTGAACTCCGACTCGGAGGACATCCTCTGCAAGAAGCTCAATGTCGCGGGGAATCCCGACGAGTTGTATTTCAGGGTGGGCTTGGGCCTTGTCCCTGTCAATACCCTCGGAGAGTTTCTCACTCCTGTGGCCCCTCCGGCCAGAAGCTCCCTCTACTGGCCGTTCTCCCTCTTCTCCCGACGCAAGGATCCCCAGTCCCAGCAGGAGGGCAAACTCAAGGACAAATTCGTGATCGCCAACTGCTGCAATCCTATCAGGGGTGACGCCGTGATCGGAATAACCAACCCTGACGGCACGATCACCGTCCATAAGAAAACCTGCCCGGTGGCCGAGAGCATAGCCTCCAAGCACGGGGACCGTGTCGTCACCCCGCTCTGGGAGGACGAGAGCGACTTGAACGCCTTCCCTGTCAGGATATCCATCACGGGCATAGACCGTCTCGGCCTGCTGAACGAGATCTCGAGATACATCTCGCTGGTCATGGGTGTGAACATGAAAAAGGTGTTGTTGAGCACGGACGGCGGGATATTTGAAGGATATATCGACCTGAGCGTTCATGACCGCACCGCCCTCGACAGGATGATCAGGAAGCTCGGTTCGATCGAGGGCATACAGAATGTCGCCAGAATAGAGTTATGAGAAGATTCATATCCAAATATTTCCCTCTCATCCCGGTGGCCGTCGTCATCATCATGTCGATGTTCTCGCACTCGTGCGCCAACACGACCCAGGCCCCAAAAGGCGGCCTGAAAGACACGATCCCGCCGGTGATTGTCAAGGTCTCACCGAAGCCGGGCTCGGTCAACGTTCCGGTAAAAGGGGTGCAGATCGTTTTCACCTTCAACGAGTATGTCGTTGTCAAGGAGCCGAAGGGGATCTACCTCTCCCCTCCCCAGCAAAAGGCGCCGAAATACAAGATCAAGGGGAAAAGCCTTGTCGTCTATTTCGAGGAGGATCTTCTCCCCGACCTGACCTACACCCTGGAACTCACAGGGGCGGTCGCCGACAACAACGAGGGCAACATGTTCCCCGGATTCACCACCTTCTTCTCCACGGGCCCGTCCCTGGACTCGATGTTCGTGACAGGCTCCGTCTACGACTGCAATGACCTGAAACCCATAAAGGGGGCGACGGTCATGCTCTACAAGGACCACAGGGACTCGGCAATATTTCTGGAAAGGCCTGTCGCCTCCTCCAAGACCGACGACTGGGGATTTTTCTCCATAAGGAACATAAAGGACACGCTTTACAGGGCCTACGCCCTTGTGGACGCCAACAACAACAATATCTACGATCCCGACGAGGACAAGATCGCGTTCCTGGACACCCTCCTGAGGCCGGCCCACGTGGTCAACGACACCCTGCCGGAGTTGATCAAATTCGACGCTAAAGACACTCTCTCCTGCCTTTCGAGACATTCTGACATTGTCCTCAATGTCTTCAAGGAGAGGCCTTCCAAGCAGATGTTGATGAATAAGAAGAGGACGTCGGACAGATCCGCCTACATCACTTTCATGGCTCCCGACGCAAGGATAGACTCATTGTGGTTCAGAGGTTTCCCCGCCGAGAATGTCATCACCGAGTTCAATGCCCCGAAGGATTGCCTGCTGCTCTGGATCAACGACTCACGGAGGATGCCGGACACGCTCAAGCTCTCTGTCAAGTACTGGAAGACGGACACTCTCGGGGTCTTGAATCCTGTGACGGAGGAACTCCGCCTCGTCGACGAGGACAAACCTAAAGGCAGGGTCAGGAAGCCGGTCGAGCATAAGGACACCATCTGTCCTGTCAAGCTGACTGCGGTCCCCGAGAGATTCGAGCTGGAGGGGATAATCATGGAATTCGAGGATCCTCCCTTCCTCGGCTATTTCGACAGCCTTGTCTTCAGGTCCATCAATCCTAAGCAAGTGGAGCAGGACGAGCGCTTCACTATCCAGAGGGACTCGACTAACCTCAGACGGTACATAATCACTCCGGACGTCGATATCCTTGAGGGTTATGAATATGTTTTCAAGGTGCCGCACCGGGTGTTCAGGGACATCAACGGCCACTGGAACGACAGCACGAATGTGAAGGTCGCTCTCCCCAAGGGAGAGGATCTCAGCTCCTTCTCCTTGAATCTCACCGGAGTCAACGAGAAGTACATTGTCCAGATGCTCGACGACAAGAAGACTAAAACCCTTTTCGAATATGTCGTGGACAGTGACCGGAGGCTGTTGTTCCCCTATCTGACAAAAGGAAAGTACTGCATAAGGATCACCGAGGACATCAACCGTAACGGGCTGGTCGACACCGGGAACCTCCTTGAGCGCAGGCAGCCTGAGAAGGTTCGCTTCCTGAAAACCGACGACCAGGATTTCTTCGACATACCCGAGAAGAGCGAGATCGAGCAAGAGTTGAACCTGATCGAATTCATGAAAGACTAGCGGCATGGGACTGAGACTTGAATATTTACTTGCGGCGCTCATCTCGCTCGCGGCTCTCCCGGGAACGGTTCTGGCCCAGGAGACCTCTTCCGCCGACTCCCTGAAGAAGGTTTTCTCCCTCAATGACTACACCATCATCGGGGTCGAGTACGGGGCCTCGATCAGCAAGATGCAGTTCAATCCATCCAAGACCCAGGGCAATCTTTTCGTCCCCGGCACGTATGGGGTCTTCGTCACCAAGTACGGGAAGTTGTTTGACGGGAGCCCGAACTTCGGTCTGAAAGGCGGAGTCCGCTACAGCCACGAGGGCTACCAGTTCAAGGAGAATAAGGAGACTGGTGTCACCCCGACCCTGGAAGGAGCGGAGAAGGCGATCATCGATGTCGTTGAAGTGCCATTGATGGCGCATTTCCACTCCGACGGCCTACACTTCAAGGTGATGGTCGACGCCGGGGTCTATGGCGGCTACAGGCTGTCGATAGAGAGGATCGGGGAGGCGGTCCCGGATGAGATCAGGAACGATTTCAGGGAATGGGACTACCGGCTGGACTACGGCCTGACCGGTGGTCTGGGGTTCGGGATCGTCTTCGATCCCGTGGAATTCCATGTCAACGGCGGGGTCCGTTATTCATGGGGTTCCCTGTACAGGCCGGATCACGCGAGCAAGGATTTCTACAGGTTCGCTTACCCCTTCGATGTCATGGTGACGGCCGGCCTCTATTTCCAGATCACGAAGCGGACCGGCAAGACTAAGGGGCAAATCAGGCGTGAGGCTTATGAGCAAGTGTACAATGGCGGCGAGAGTCGGTGATGTCCTGATCGGGGGCGGTGGCCACATCGTTGTGCAGACGATGTGCGACACCCACACTTCTGACGTGGAAGCGACCCTGGCCCAATGCGTCAGGCTGTCCCGGGCGGGAGCGGAGATAATCCGGCTCACTGTCCCGGGGATGGACGACGTGATGAGCGTGAGGCGGATAAAAGAGTCTCTCCGGGAGCGAGGTGTCACGACACCCTTAGTGGCGGATATTCATTTCTCATCGAACACGGCCCTGGCCGTGGCCCCCTATGTCGAGAAGGTCCGTGTCAACCCCGGGAATTTCCACAAAGACCACAACGAGGCCATAAGCCGCTTCCGCTCCTTGCTCAAGGTCTGCCGGGAGAACGGGACGGCCATCAGGATCGGGGTCAACCACGGTTCGCTCGGAGACTATATCACCAATCTTTACGGCGACACTCCCGAGGCCATGGCGAAGGCCGCTATGGAGTGGGTCGGGATCTGCGAGGAGGAGAATTTCCGCGATGCCGTTGTCTCCCTCAAGTCAAGCAACACGAGGGTGATGGTCGACGCCTACAGGTGTTTCCGCGCCGAGATGGAGAAGAACTCTCTCTCGTTCCCTTTGCATGTGGGCGTGACCGAGGCCGGGAACGGGGACAGCGGCAGGATCAAGTCCTGCGTCGGGATCTCCACCCTTCTGTCTGAGGGGACAGGAGACACGATAAGGGTCTCGCTGACGGAGGACCCGGAGGCGGAGCTGCCGGTCGCGAGGTACCTCGCGGCAAGGTACGAGAGGAGGATAGTCTCCTCAATGACAGCTATTTCCATCAATGGCAGGAAGGCCGTGGCCACTTACCAGTCCCCTTCTTTTGAGACCTTGCTTCTGGACGTGTCCTGCGATTTCGGGAAGGGGCTCCTGGACAAGGAGATCGACGAGCTTGAACTGGAGGGAGTCTATCTGGACGAGAGCGGCGCTCCGGTCTCGATAGAGGAGTCAGGGAAGGGCTCCTATCTGGTCAACGAGCTTATGCAGGCGGCCAGGAGACGTTTCTACAGGCCTGAATATATCGCCTGCCCCGGATGCGGCAGGACCATGTACGGCCTGCGCGAGGCCCTTGAGGAGGTTAAGGCCAGGACATCTCATCTCAAAGATGTCGTCATCGCCGTGATGGGTTGTGTGGTGAACGGTCCGGGCGAGATGGCTGACGCTGACTGGGGCTATGTCGGCGAGGGAAACCGTAAAGTCTCAATCTACAAAGGCAGGACCCCTGTCTTGAGACATGTCCCTGAGAATGAGGCGGTCGACCGCCTCCTGGAGTTGATTGAGGGGGAAGGCTCTATCTAAGCCTCGCGATGGGGGTGATCAGCGCCTTGGTGAAATCACCTTCCTTGACGAGTATCTCGGCGTCGAGCGGCAGGAAAATGTCGATCCTGGAACCGAATTTGATGATCCCGCACTGGTGTCCCCTCTCGACTCTCATCCCTTCCTTAGAGTAACACACGATCCTCCTGGCGAAGGTTCCTGCTATCTGCTTGAAGAACACCTCCCCGTGGGAGTTGCGAATCGCTGTGGAGGAATGCTCGTTTTTCTCGGATGATTTGGGCAGGAACGCGAGCATGTATTTCCCAGGGTGATATTTGTAATAGGAGATCTCCCCTGACATCGGCCAGAAGTTGGTGTGGACGTCGAAGAAATCCATGTAGACAGACACCTGGACACAGTCTCCCTTGAAATACTCTCCTTCGTAAACTCTCTCGACCACAACGACTTCCCCGTCGGCAACAGAGGTCACCAGGTTCTCGTCACCCTCCGGGATCTCACGGTCCGGGACCCTGTGGAACCAGAACACGAAGAACGCGAACGCCACGAGAACCGCCAGGACCGGGATCAGGAACCAGGGAGAGTGGATGAAGAGAGCCGCCAATATGACGAGCGCGGCCGTGATCGCCCAATAAACGGCGATTGTGCCTTTCGAGTCTTTGTCGATGATTAATCCACGCATATAAGCCTGTTCTATAGCAGATCGAATAGTCCGAGATAAATCGCCCCGAAGGGCATCGCCATCAAAGTGCTGTCGAAACGGTCAAGCAGGCCACCGTGGCCGGGAATGATATTCCCGGAATCCTTGACACCGTAGACCCTCTTCCACTGCGACTCGTAGAGGTCGCCGTAGACTCCCGCCACAGACATGATCAGGGCGAGGATCAGGGAATGGACCAGAGGGAACCTCAGGAGGCCGATCTCGTAGAGGATGAAGGCCGCTAGGACAGAGGAGACAACACCGCCGATGAAGCCTATCCAGGTCTTCTTGGGCGAGACGGAAGGGAAGAGTTTCCTGGGAAAGCGTTTGCCGAGGCCCACGCCGAAGGTGAACGCACCGACATCGGAGCACCAGATAATGATGAAGAAACAAAGAAGGAGATTGCCGCTGAAATTGCCGGCCTTGTCGAAAGCGATCAGGTTCGAAAGGGCTATCGGCACGGCTATGTAGAGAAGGCCGGTGTAGATGTTGGAGAACTTCCCGTACTCCTCCTTATCCCTGACGTACAGCGAGTTGATCATCACGATGAAGATCGGGATCATGGCGAGCGCTATGAATCTCATCGGCATGTGGTAAGACGAGGCGGCGAACATGACCCCGAAGAGGAACTCCCCCGCGAGAATAGCCAGGATCTTCGAGAAGGTGTAGCTATGCCCCATCGTGATCTCATAGAACTCGAGCAGCATCACCGCTATCATGAACATCGCGAGACCCGCGAACAGATATTTGTTGAACAGGAGACAGGCCACCATCACGAGAATGAAGGCGACCCCCGAGATGGTCCTGACAGTCACATTATTCATTGGCGATGGTGATTTCGTCGTTCGACTCACTCTCCCCGGCGATCTCGGCCGGCTTGACCTTCGGGCCGAGAATCGCCTCGATGTCCTCCGCGAAGATGACCTCTTTGTCGAGCAGGAGCTTCGCTATCTTGACGAAGCCATCCATGTTGTCAACCAGGATCTTCCTCGTCCTCTCATGCACCTCGTCGACGAGATCCCTGACCTCCTGGTCCATGACCTCGGCCGTCTTCTCGCTGTAGGGCTTTGTCAAGTCGTATCCTCTCGCTCCAGTGGAGTCAAAGAAAGACAGCTCTCCTGTCTTCTCGCCCATCCCGTAGAACTGGATCATGTTGTAGGCGATCCTGGTCAGCCTCTCGAGATCGTTGAGAGCTCCTGTGGCGGGCTCCCCGTTGATGATCTCCTCGGCGACGCGTCCGGCCATCAGGGCGCACATCTGGTCCATGAGATAGGATTTGGGAAGTATCTTCCTCTCGTCGGGCAGGTACCAGGTCAGTCCAAGCGCGTCCCCTCTCGGGATCAGGCTGACCTTGAAAACAGGATCCGAATATGGCAGGAGCCATCCCACTGTGGCGTGGCCGGCCTCATGGTAGGCGGTGGTCTTCTTCTCGGTCGGAGTCAGGATGGAGCTCTTGCGCTCCAGGCCGCCGATGATGCGGTCGACAGCGTCGAGGAAGTCCTGCTTGCCGATCTCGGACTTGTTCTTCCTGGCCGCGGTCAGGGCGGCCTCGTTGCAGACATTAGCGATGTCAGCCCCAGAGAACCCTGGAGTGTGCCTGGCCATGAAACTCACATCGAAATCATCGGAGATCTTCAGCCCCCTCATGTGGACAAGGAATATCTCCTCCCTCTCCTTAAGCTCGGGAAGCTCGACATGGATCTGGCGGTCGAAACGTCCGGCCCTCATGAGAGCCTTGTCGAGGATGTCCGCGCGGTTGGTGGCGGCGAGGATGATGACACCCGAGTTGGTGTCGAACCCGTCCATCTCGGTAAGTAGCTGATTAAGAGTGTTCTCCCTCTCGTCGTTGGAGGAGAAGCCCACATTCTTGCCCCTCGCCCTTCCGAC
Source organism: Bacteroidales bacterium (assembly GCA_017429765.1). Classification (GTDB taxonomy): domain Bacteria; phylum Bacteroidota; class Bacteroidia; order Bacteroidales; family UBA932; genus Cryptobacteroides. The sequence continues at coordinate 123,462 of JAFROJ010000056.1, forward strand.
AGCGTCGATCTCGTCGATGAAGACTATGCAGGGCGCCTTCTCCTTCGCCTGCCGGAAAAGGTCGCGCACCCTCGAGGCGCCCACCCCGACAAACATCTCAACGAAGTCGGATCCTGAGATTGAGAAGAAAGGCACGTTAGCCTCACCGGCGACCGCCTTGGCCAGCAGGGTCTTTCCGGTCCCGGGAGGGCCGACGAGCAGGGCCCCCTTGGGGATCTTCCCGCCGAGGGCGGTGTATTTCTGGGGATTCTTCAGGAAATCAACGATCTCCATCACCTCGTCCTTGGCCCCGTAGAGGCCGGCGACATCCTTGAAAGTGACATTGACCTTGTCCTTGTCGGCGAGCTTGCCTGTGGATTTGCCGACATTGAATATCCCTCCCCCGGCTCCGCCTGGGCCTCCGCCCATGTTCTTGTTGAAGCCGCGGAACATCCAGACCCACATGAGGATGAGGAAGATCGGGAATATCAGCCACTCCAGGATGTCCATCCACGCGCGGCTCTCATTCTCGATCACTATCTTCACCTGGTCGGCGGGCGTGAGGGCGGAGTTCAATGTCTCGAACTCCTTCTCGGCGTCAAACTTGTCCGACACCAGGAATATGAAATGAGGCGAGCTGGCAGGGACTTTCCCGCCGAACCTGTCAGCGTATTTCGAAAGGCGGTCAGGCCTGATGGTGATGTTCCCTTTGAAATTGTTGCGGACATAAGTTATCTCCTTTATGTCACCTTTGGCGAACATCTCCTTAACCTCGGCCCATTCCACTTTCTGGGGATTGGCGCCGCTGTTGTTGAACAGCAGCCAGCCTATTCCCAGAATCAGAAGGATGTAGAACCATGAGAAATTGATTCTCAGCTTGTACACCTTCCTGCGAGGGTCATTGTTATTCTGCATCTTTCTTTGTCTTTTTGGTTTTCGGCCTGTCCTTGTACTCTTTCTGGGGCGCGTCGGCCCACAGATCCTCAAGCCTGTAGAACTGCCTGTACTCGGTCAGGAAAATATGGGCCACGATGTCGCCGTAGTCGAGTATGATCCAGAAATTATTCTCCATCCCCTGGGTGCGGAGGGGCTTGCGGCCCAACTCGCGCATCTTGTCGATGACATTGTCGGCTATGGCGTTCACGTTAGTTGTCGAGTCGGCGTTGCAGATCATGAAGAAATCCGTGATGGCGGTGCCGATGGATCTCAGATCCACACCGACGACATCCCGCGCCTTCTTGTCGAGCATGGCGTCGGCCATGACTCTGAGGTCGTGTGTTATCATATTGATAATCTTTTTTAATTTCGCGATTGTAACTTACAAATATAGCAAAAAACGGCAATTTCCGAGCCAATGGAAGATAAGGTTAAAATCAGGTGGGTGGACGAGACGGATTCGACCCAGGACGAGCTCAGGAGGCGTTTTCCCGAGCATGACAATCTGTCAGTGACGGCAGCGGTCTTCCAGACAGCGGGTCGTGGACAGAGGGGAAACAGATGGACTTCCGGTAGAGGTTTGAACCTCACATTCTCCATGCTTCTCAAATTCGGGGAAGGAGGCTTTCCCGCCTTGGAAGTCTCGCGCCAGTTCGAGATAACCAAAGCGGCCACTCTCGGGGTCGTGTCCTACCTTGAGGGAAAGGGAGTCGAGCCCACCATCAAATGGCCGAACGACATCTATGTCCGTGACAAGAAAATCTGCGGCATGCTGGTGGAGAACGTTCTGGACGGAGATAAGTTGAGCCACAGTTTTGTCGGAATCGGCTTGAATATGAACCAGAGGGAGTTCGACCCCTCGCTGACCAACCCGGTCTCCCTTTCGAAGCTGACCGGAGAGGAATATGACCTGAAGCCTGAACTCGAGACGCTGGCCTCCCTTCTGGCCGAGTCTTTCCGCCGCTTCATCGGAGAAGGCGGGACCGCCTTGACAGGCGATAGGGAATATGAGAACAGGCTCTACCGGAAAGGCCGGTTCCATGATTATGTCTCCCGGGAGGACGGGAAAGTGTTCCAGGGAAAGATTATCGGTGTCTCGCCGGAGGGGAAGCTTCTGGTCGTGAATAGAAAAGGCGAGCTCAACGAGTTCGCCTTCAAGGAGATAAACTTTATCATCTAAAATCTCATTCCAGCTATCGCCAGGGCGGGATCCTCCGCCTTGAAGACTGAGCTTCCGGCCACCAGCATCGTGGCTCCGGCGTCGATGAGCGCCTTGGCGTTGGACGCGGAGACTCCCCCGTCGACCTCGATGTCCTTGACTGTGCCGATCCTGTCCATCTCAGCCCTCAGGCCGGCTATCCTGCCGACGGACTCCTCGATGAACTTCTGCCCGCCGAAGCCGGCGAACACGGACATGATCAAGAAAAAGTCAACCTCTCTGATGTAAGGGAAAAGCCGCTCGACAGGGACGTCGGGGTCGATCGCCACACCGGCCATGACGCCACAGGATTTGGCGAGGGAGATGTATTCGGAGACATCCTTCCCCGCCTCGTCGGCCGCCTCCAGATGGAAACTGATCAGCGAGGCTCCGGCCGCGGCGAACCTCTCGATGTATTTGTCGGGGTTGACAATCATCAGATGCACATCCAGGGGGATGGCGGCGATCTTCGCCACGGCTTCCATGACAGGGAAACCGAACGACAGGTTTGGCACCAGACAGCCGTCCATGACATCGAAGTGAAGCAGGTCAGCGTGGTCGTTGACAAGTTTGACGTCCCTCTCAAGATGGAGGAAATCGGCGGCGAGGATTGATGGGGCGATCTTGACCATGGCTACTTGAATGATGTGACCACATCCACAAGGTGGTCGGTGAATTTGTCGAGCGAGCTGAGCTCGAGTCTCTCGCCGGGGGCGTGGACACCTCTGAGAGTCGGGCCGAAGGAGATCATGTCCAGCTCCCCGAATTTCTCTCCGAACAAGCCGCATTCCAAGCCGGCGTGTATGGCCTTGACCTCGGGGTCGCGGCCGAAGAGCTTCCTGTAAGAGTCGACGCACAGCTTGAGGATGTGAGAGTCGACATTCGGCTTCCATCCCGGATATTCAGAGACATGCTCGACCTCGGCCCCGGCGAGCCTGAAGCAAGCCTCGACTTTAGACGCCATCATGCGTCTCGCTGACGTTATGGCGCTTCGCTGGCTAGTGACCACCTCGATTGTCCCCTGCCGACGCATGTTGACGGAGGCGAGGTTGGTCGAGGTCTCGACCAGGCCTGGGATGTCCCTGCTCATGGTCTCCACTCCGTGCGGGCAGGCGAAAAGCGAGAGGATGAGCCTCTCGGCGACATCGCTCCGGACAGGCTTCTCGGTGCAACGATAAGGGGCCGCGCTGAAGGTCATCCCCGGCTCCGTCCTGACATATTCGGCGCTCACCTCGGCGGCGAACTTTTCGAAGCGGCCTATGGTCGCCTTCCTGTCGGGGACGGCGATTATGGCCTCGCACTCCCTGGCTATGGCGTTGGGTTTATTGCCACCCTTGAATATGATCAGCTGGACTCCGTGGGGCAGTTCCGAGCAAAGGAACCTGGCCATCAGTTGGACGGTGTTGGCCCTTCCCTTGTCGATGTCATCTCCGCTATGTCCTCCCGTGGCGCCGCCGATCTCGAGCCTTACGGGGGCGTTCCCGGGAGCGAGATCCTCGCTTGAGTACTTGAAACGGGCGATCGTGTCGAGACCTCCGGCGCAGCCGATGAACATCTGGCCCTCATCCTCCGAATCTAGGTTTATGAGGGTCTTCCCGGTGAAGAACCCGGCCTCCATGCCGAAAGCGCCGTCCATCCCGGTCTCTTCCGAGACGGTGAAGACACACTCAATCCTGCCCATCGGGAGGTCACTCTCGAGAAGAGCCAGCATGGCGGCGACCCCGATACCGTCGTCGGCGCCCAATGTGGTGTCCTTGGCCACCATCCAACCGTCTTCCACGACATAGTTGACAGGATCCTTCAGGAAATCGTGCTCGACTCCCTTGCTCTTCTCGCAGACCATGTCCTGATGGCCCTGAAGGACAAGTGTCGGGACATCCTCCTTCCCGGCCGAGGCCTCTTTGACTATGCAGACATTGCCGACCTTGTCGACACGGCATTCGAGATTGTTTTTCCCGGCGAAGGAGCGCAGGTAGGCGCCCATCAACTCCTCGTGACCTGACTCACGAGGGATACGCGTGATCTCCTTGAAGATCTCAAGCACATTGGAAGAATTCATAAGAGACGTGGTTTGATTTATCGTCCCGCCGGCACAAGCATCCTCTCTATGTCAGAGACATATTGACGGAACAACTTGTCGGTGGACATGAGGTCGGAGACCGTGTTGCACGCGTGCAGGACGGTGGCGTGATCCTTGCCGCCTAGCTCCATGCCGATGGTCGACAGGGAGCATCCCCCGATGAGGTTGCGGCTCAGGTACATCGCGATCTGCCTGGCCTGGACTATGTTCCTTTTCCTGGATTTGGACAGGAGGGTCTCCCTGGTGATGTTGAAATACTCGCACACCACGCCCTGAACCTTGTCCATGGTGACCTCGTCGCGCTCCTCGCTGACGATGTTCCCGGTCACTCTCTCGGCCATCTCGCGGGTGATCTCCTCGTGGCAGAGAGTCGCGTTGGCGATCAGGGAGATAAGCGCTCCCTCAAGCTCGCGGAAATTGGACTTGATCCTCGTGGCGAGCAGGTCGAGGACATCCTCCCCGACGCTGACACCCTCGCGGACACATCTTGACTTGAGCATCGCGAGCCTGGTCTGCTTGTCGGGCTTCTCCAGCTCGACGAAGAGACCCCACTTGAAGCGGGAAAGAAGCCTCTCCTCGAAGTTCATCAGGTCGGCCGGGGCCCGGTCGGATGTGAAGACCAGCTGCTTCCCGGACTGATGGAGGTAGTTGAAAATGTTGAAGAATGCGTTCTGCGAGGACGGGCCGACGAGCTCGTGGATGTCATCGACGACGAGGACGTCGATCCTCGTGTAGTACGCCATGAAATCAGCGATCTTGTTCTGCTGGGCGGCGCTCATGTACTGGGTCTTGAACTCATTGCCGGTCACGTACAGCACGATGAGATCCGGGAAGGTGTCGTGGATGGCGATGCCGATCGCCTGGGCGAGATGAGTCTTGCCAAGGCCGGGGCCTCCGAACACGAACAAGGGATTGAAGGGGGTCTTGCCCGGCTTGCGCGAGATGTCGATCCCGGCGGTGATACCCATCTTGTTGCACTCCCCTTTCACGAGGTTGTCGAAGCAATAGGCGGGATTGAGCCGGGGGTTGATCTTGACCTTCGTCAATCCGGGGAAGACAAAGGGCCCGGGATTGCTCGACGCCTGGAAAGTACTGAGAGTCACGGCCTTGTTCTCGGGAACATTGCTGTGGGAGGCGCTGAAGACCATCGGGGCCTCCTTGCGGACAGGATGGATCCTGTACATCAATTTGGCGTCCGGGCCGATGACCCTGCGGAGAGCCATCTTGATGATAGGGAGATAGGCGTCCTCCAGATAACTCCTGAAGAAATCGGTCGGGACCTCGATGGTCAGGGTCGACCCTTCAAGGGAGACGGGAATGATGGTCTTGAACCAAACGGCGAACTGTTTAGGATCCACGTTCTTCTCGAAGATCCCAAGACACTCTTCCCACACTGAAATATGTCTTTCCAGTTCTTTCATCACTATCTGTAAAAGGATTCGCGGGGCGCTTTACCCTGTCGCTTTTCTAGTGCAAAAATGGAGGAAAATTACTTTATAAAAAATCTTTTTTATTATTGTTTTTGATTTTTATTTTCCGTAAATATTAATGTCCACCATTTCGGGGTGCGGAAGCCAAGTGACTTATAATGAAGGGATTAGCCTTTAAGCCAAAAACATAAATCACGATATATTAATTACTTCCGAAAGCGGCCTATTTCTGACGTGTGAAGACCCCGTTCTCAATCTTCACGATGAAGGAGTCAGGATATGAAACGGCCACTGTTGAAAAAGCTTTCCTGGTCTCCTCTAAATCCGGCGAGCAGAAGAGGACATATTTATAAAGCTTGCCTGTCTCGTACCTCCTGACGGGATGGCCTTTGAAGAAAGGATCTCCTTCGGCCATGAACTTCGAGGAGACCAGCACCTGGATCCCGTAAAGCGTCCCTTCCTCGGCTTGCGGGGCAGTCTCGACAGGCTCCGGAGAGTCGGCCTGGGGTGCGGGGGTCCCGCCGCCGTCATAGTCTTTCTTGTACCTGGCGAAAGCGTCGAAGAGGTCGGAGGCTATCTTCTCTTTACCCTCAGCCGTGATCAGGGCTCCCCTGTCGGTGGGGTTGGACATGAATCCGCACTCCACGAGCACGGCGGGCATCGCGGTACGCCACAACACGTAGAAAGGATCCTGGGATATTCCCCTGCTGGCCTTGATCGCTCCCCCTTTCATCTCCTCGTCCACGAGCCTGGCGAACTTGAGACTCTGCTCAAGGAAGGCGTTTTGCATGAGGTTCATGAATATGTAGGACTCGGGGTCGGAGGGGTCGAAACCCTCGTATTTCGTGGAATAGTCGTCCTCCAGCATGATGACGGAGTTCTCCCTCCGGACCACATCCATATTTCCGGCGTAAAGGTCCTTGTTCTTGCTGGTGTACTGTCCGAGGATGTGGACAGAATAGCCGTTCGGCCCGGTCCTCTTCTTGTCGACGGAGTTGACGTGGATGGAGATGAAGAGGTTGGCCTTGGCCTTGTTGGCGATGTCGGCCCTTCCCTGCAACTCGACGAAGGTGTCGTCGGAGCGTGTCATCACGACTTTGACGTCAGGATAAGCCGCGCGGATCTTCCTCGCCAGGAGAGTCGCTATGTCAAGGACAACGGTCTTCTCCATGGTCTTGCCGCTGGGGCTCACGCAACCGGCGTCCTTTCCGCCGTGACCGGGATCGATCACGACTGTGGTGAGCTTGATCGGGGACGACGCCGCTTGGCTCCACGACGGCGCGGAGGACAGCGAGAGGCACGCCACGACGAGTACGGCAAGAAAATTGCGATTGATATCCAAAATATGTCGTATATTTGTTATCGCGAATTTATAAATAAAATTGCATTCCAAGAACCATACATACACTATTCTCTTGGCCTTGCTCCTCGCCGCTTTGACGGGTCTCTCCGTCTTCGGCCAGAACCCGCTGAAGGAACGGGGGCGTGAAACACTTCGTTCAGGAACCTCGGGCGACACCGTCAAACCCCAGGTCCCCGACACGACCAGGCATCAGGTTCCCGACACCACGGCGCTCAAGGACAGCCTCGTCCCGCTTGACTCCCTCGCTTTGATGAGGGATTCCATAGCCAGGGCGAGACAGGACTCGCTCGACCTGCTTGAGAAGAGCTCCCTCACCAGACCCGCGTTCTCGGCGGCGAAAGACTCGACCAGGCAGGTGTTCTCCGAGGGGCAGAGGAAGATGTTCTACTGGGGTGATGTTGAAGTCACTTACGAGAACATCAAGCTCAAGGCCGACTACATGGAGTACGACATGAACACCGGTGTCGTCTTCGCCCGCGGCACTCTGGACACCCTTACCGGCGAGTGGAAAGGGCAGCCCGAGATGACCCAGGGTACCCAGACCTTCAATATGGAGGAGATACGCTACAACTTCAACACGAGGAAGGCCAGGATCACGAACATGATAACCCGGGAGGACGACGGCATCCTTCACGGGAAGAATATCAAGATGCTCCCTGACAGGTCGATCAACATCACCCAGGGCAAGTACACTGTCTGCGATCTCGAGCATCCTCATTATTACCTTAAGCTCTCCTCCGCCAAAGTCGTCACCAAACCCTCGCAGAAAACCGTTTTCGGCCCGGCCCACCTGGTCGTGGAGGATGTGGACCTGCCCTTCGTCACCATCCCGTTCGGCTTCATTCCCAAGAAGCCCGAGAGGGCTACCGGCATGCTGATGCCGTCTTTCGGTGAGGAGAACGCCCGAGGCTTCTACATGAGGGACGCCGGAATGTATTTCGTGATCGGGGACTATCTCGACCTCTCCCTTACCGGCGACTATTACACCCTCGGCTCCTGGGCTGTCGACCTTAACTCGAGGTACATGGTCAAGTACAAGTTCACCGGTAACATGGCCTTCAACTATTCAGTGGATCAGACCGGCGAGAAAGGCAGCACTGACTTTTTCCAGAGCAAGAACTTCGGTTTGAGATGGTCGCACTCGCAGGACGCCAAGGCCCATCCGGGGACATCTTTCACTGCCTCGGTCAACTTCTCAAGCCCCTCGAACAGCCGCTACAATTCCCGCTCTGTCTCGGAGGCCCTTCAGAACCAGGTGTCGTCCTCTGTCTCATATTCAAAGAACTGGAACGGGAAATTCAACCTGTCGGTGAACGCCCTCCACAGCCAGAACTCGAGGGACAGCTCCTACACGTTCACTCTCCCTAACATCACCTTCTCCGTGAGCCGCTTCTACCCCTTCAAGATAAAGAACAGGGTCGGCAAGGAGAGATTCTACGAGAAGTTCTCCCTGGCCTATAACACCACCTTGCAGAACAAGGTGAATTTCAAGGCCTCGGAGTTCGGCGAGCCGGGATTCCTCGACAAGTTCAACAACGGGATGGCCCACAATTTCAACATCGGCCTGCCGGATTTCACGGTTTTGAACTACCTGAACGTCACTCCTTCCGTCAGTTACGGGATGAACTGGTTCTTCCGGGAGAGCGAGGCTTTCTTCAACCCGGAGACCAACAGTGTGGAGACTACCATGAGCTCTCCTCTCTCGACTTTGGGGGCCACCCACAATTATTCCGGATCGGTCTCGATGAGCACCCGCCTCTACGGCATGTACAATTTCGGGAAGTACCACAAGCTCCAGGCTGTCCGGCATGTCATCTCCCCCAGCGTGAGCATGAGCTTCAGCCCGGACAAGGCCAAGGCTTTCAACGGGTGGAGGACTCTGGAATATGTCGACACTCTCGGGGTCAAGCGTACCTATGAGTACAATAAGTACCAGGGCCAGATGAACTCTGTCCCGGGCAAGGGAAGCTCGGCCACGATGAGCCTTTCGATCGGGAATAACCTCGAGGCTAAGATCAGGGATCCCAAGGACACGACCGGCACGGGATCCAAGAAGATCAAGCTTCTCGACCAGTTCAACATAAACACAGGGTACAATTTCCTGGCCGACTCTCTCGGGATGAACAATGTTGGAGTCACGATGTCGACCTCGATATTCGGGAAACTCGGAATCAACGGTAACCTCAACTTCGACCCTTACGCCATTGACGACAAGGGAAGGAGGATCAGCCGTCTGAGCATCCTCGAGAACGGCGTCCCCCTGAGGCTCACTAATTTCTCGTTATCAAGCTCTTACTCCTTCTCGGGCAAGGGCGTTGTGAAGGGTAACGACGGCAGCGGGAGCAGGGGCGAGAGCGCGGCTGACTACTACCGGAGAATCTACTACCACCCCATCACAGGAGCCTATATTCCTGGAGGATGGCTGTACTACACCAACCCCAACGTGCCCTGGAGCGTGAACCTGAACTACTCCCTCTCGATGAGCAGGTCGTTCAGTTTCACCAATGAGAAGCTGTTCAAGAAAGACAACTACACCCACACGCTCGGCGTGTCCGGCAACATAAAGCTGACTCCCAAGATGTCTGTCGATGCGCAGACCGGCTGGGATTTCGTGGCGCGGAAGATGACTACCTCCCAGCTGTCGTTCAGGTACGACCTTCACTGCTTCAACATCTCGGTCTCTTGGATACCTACCGGCATGTACCAGTCCTATTCTTTCCTGATCTCCGCCAACGCCTCCGCCCTCGCGGACCTGCTGAGATTCAAGAAGAGCACGAGCTACTGGGACAGATAGTTTGATAGTTTGGATTTTTTTAAGTATTTTCGCGGAGTCTTTAACAAGAAATCCCTTATTTATGCCATACAATTTATTTGAACTCACTCAGATGAGCAGAGAGCAGCTTGAAAGCGTGGCTCAGGAACATCAGATAAAGAACGCCAAGAGGATGAGCGACGAGAATCTCTCCTTCGCCATCCTGGACGCGCAGGCCAGCGCGGCCTCGCTTCAACCGATCGAGAGGCCCAAGGCCAAACGCGGACGCCCCAGAAAGACGGAGAGTGCCAAGACTGAGACTGCCAAGGCGGTCAGCAAGGAGACAGCTCCCGCAGAGCCAGCCGCCGCCACGGAGGAAAAACCGAAAGCGAAGAGGGGCAGGAAACCTAAGGCCGCCGTCCAGGCGACCCAGGAGGCTGTCGAGACTAAACCCGGGACAAAACCCCAGGCCGAGGAGACTCCGGCCCCTGAGGTGAAGGCCGACTCGGCCGAGGCTCCCAAACCCGCCAAAAAGAGAGGGCGCAAGCCAAAGGCCAAGCCGCAGCCTCAGGAGCAACCCGCGGCCCAAGAGGAGACTCCCTCCGCTCCGGCCGAGCCTGAGACTCCCCAGGCCAAGAAAGAGCCGGAGCAGGCCAAGGTGGACGGCAAGGAATTCATCCACCAGCTGTTCGACGATCTCAAGGACGATCCCGCGACCCAGTCCGAAAGGAATAATTTCCAGGGTAAGAAGCAGAAGAACAAGTTCCAGGGAAAGCAGCCCGGGCAGAACCAGCAGTTCCAGCAGAGGCCGGATTTCCAGAACAACCAGAAGCCCAAAGCGCCCGCTGTCGAGTTTGAAGGCACAGTGGAGGCGACAGGTGTGCTGGAGATCATGCCTGACGGCTACGGGTTCCTTCGCTCTTCGGACTACAACTATCTCAACTCCCCGGATGACATCTATGTCAGCCAGGGTCAGATAAAGAGCAACGCCCTGAAATCGGGAGACACTGTGACCGGTGAGATCCGTCCCCCGAAGGAGGGAGACAAGTATTTCCCTCTGGTCAGGATCAAATACATCAATGGGCGCACGCCCGATTACATCCGTGACAGGGTGCCTTTCGATTTCCTCACTCCCCTCTTCCCTAACGAGAAATTCAATCTTCTCGGGCACGGCCATCAGAATGATGTCTCCTGCCGCATAGTGGACATGTTCACCCCTATCGGGAAGGGCCAGAGAGGACTCATCGTCTCCCAGCCCAAGACTGGTAAGACAATGTTGCTCAAGTCGATAGCCAACGCTATAGCGGACAACCACCCTGAGGTCTACGAGATCGTCCTCCTTATCGACGAGCGCCCCGAGGAGGTCACCGACATGAGCAGGAGTGTCAAGGCCGAGGTCGTCGCCTCGACTTTCGACGAGCCGGCCGAGAGGCATGTGAAGGTGGCCAATATGGTCCTTGAGAAAGCGCGCCGCCTGGTAGAGTGCGGCCACGACGTGGTCATACTGCTCGACTCCATCACGAGACTCGCCCGCGCCTACAACACGGTCCAGCCGGCCTCCGGGAAAGTGCTGACCGGTGGAGTGGACGCGAACGCTCTCCAGAAGCCGAAGAGGTTCTTCGGGGCGGCCAGGAACATCGAGGGGGGCGGCTCGCTGACTATCCTCGCCACAGCCTTGACAGAGACCGGTTCCAAGATGGACGACGTTATCTTCGAGGAGTTCAAGGGGACCGGCAACATGGAGCTCCAGCTCGACAGGACGCTCGCCAACAGGCGAATATTCCCCGCCGTCAACGTCGTGCTGTCCAGCACCAGGCGTGACGACCTCCTCTATTCAAGGGATGTCGCCAACAGGATCTGGATATTGAGGAAACTTCTCGCGGACATGAACCCCACCGAGGCGATGAACTTCATGCTCCAGTTGATGGACGAGTACAAGACTAACGAGTCCCTGCTCGACAACATGAACAAGGTCTCACCCAGGGAGGCAAAATTCTACGATTCCTATTAATACTGGTCCCACGACTTGATCTGGATCTCATCCAGGGTCGTGTCGCAGAAAGAACGGATGAAAGCTGTCGCGAGACGCGCGTTTGTGAAGAGCGGTACATTGAAATCGATGGCCGCCCTTCTTATTTTGTAGCCGTTGGAGAGCTCCAGCTCGCTGAAGTCTTTAGGAATATTGATCACCATGTCGACCTCCTTGTTCTGGATCATGTCCACGGCCGGCTTGAACCTTCCCTTGTAGATAGGATTGTCACACTCGCTGGGCCACAGGACCTTGGTCGCTGGAACGCTGTTCTCCACAAGATACTTGTAGGTGCCGCCTGTCGCGAATAGCTCATAGCCCTCGTCAACCATAAGCTTGCAGGCCCCGAGCATGTCGGCTTTTTGGAGAGGGTCACCCGTGGAAAGCAGGATCCTTTTCTTCGGAATCCGTTGACCCACAGAGAGAAGGGATTTCAGGATGGCCTCGTTGAGATCGTCCCCAAGGCAGCCAACCTCTCCTGTCGAGCTCATGTCCACACCCAGCATAGGATCCGCCTCCTGGAGACGGGCGAAACTGAACTGGGAGGATTTCACGCCCACATAATCAAGGTCGAAAGCGCTCTTCTGGGGCGGCTCGGGATGGAGTCCGAGCATGACCTTGGTGGCCAGCTCGATGAAATCTATCTTCAGGACTTTGGAGACGAAGGGGAAGCTTCTGGAGGCGCGGAGGTTACATTCGATGACCTTGATAGCGTTCTCCTTGGCCAGGAACTGGATGTTGAAAGGCCCGGAGATACTCAAGGCCCCGGCTATCGCCCTGGCGATCTTCTTGATCCGGCGGACGGTCTCGACATAGAGCTTCTGGGGAGGGAACTGGATGGTGGCGTCCCCCGAATGCACGCCGGCGTACTCGATGTGCTCGGAGATGGCGTAGGCGATGATCGCTCCCCCGTCGGCGACGGCGTCGAACTCGATTTCCTTCGCCCTCTGGTAGAACTTGCTGATCACGACCGGGTGCTCCTGGGAGACCTCGGACGCGAGAGACAGGAAATGCCGGAGTTTCTTCTCGTCGTGGCACACGTTCATGGCGGCCCCGGAGAGAACGTAGGAAGGACGGACCAGAACAGGGAACCCGACGGTCTTGATGAAGTCCTCGACATCCTCCATGGTGGTGAGTTCCTTCCATTCAGGCTGGTCAACCCCGAGGGCGTCCACGATGGTGGAGAACTTGTGCCTGTCCTCAGCTTTGTCGATGCTCGTGGCCGATGTCCCGAGAATGGGGACATTGTGCTCGCACAGCCTAAGGGCCAGGTTGTTTGGGATCTGGCCTCCCACTGACACCACGACCCCGTGGGGGGACTCGAGCTCGATGATGTCCATCACCCTCTCGAAGGTCAGCTCGTCAAAATAGAGCCTGTCGCACTCGTCGTAGTCGGTGGAGACTGTCTCCGGGTTGTAGTTGATCAGGACTCCCCTGAAACCTTGCTGCTGGATGTTCTTTAGGCAGGTCACCGAGCACCAGTCGAACTCTACCGAGGAACCGATCCTGTAGGCGCCTGAGCCAAGTACCACGACGGATTTCCCGTCATCCTCATAGGTGATGTCGCTCTTGGTGCCGTTGTAGGTAAGGTAAAGATAATTAGTCTTCGCGGGGAACTCGGCGGCCAGGGTGTCAATCTGCTTCACGAACGGCTTTATCCCGAGTCTCTCACGATATTCCCGGACCTTGTCCATGTTGGCGGCGGAATCGCCTCTGTCCTTCCAGACCGCTCTTTGGATCTGGAAATCGGAGAAGCCCTCCTTTTTGGCCAGCCGCAACAGGTCCTCGGGCAAGTCCTCGATCTCGTCGTGGAGGCACATCTCCTCGTAGGTCTTGACAATGTTCTCGAGTTTCCCGAGGAACCATTTGTCGATCTTGGTTAGAGAGTGGATCTGGTCGACGGTGTACCCGGCCCTCATCGCCTTCGAGATGACGAATATCCTGTTGTCGGTGGGTTCCTTCAGGGCGGTGTCAAGATCCTTGACTTGAAGCTCCTTATTGCCTACGAAGCCGTGGGCTCCCTGTCCTATCATCCTGAGGCCTTTCTGGATAGCCTCCTCGAAGCTCCGGCCGATCGACATGACCTCGCCGACGGATTTCATGGACGATCCTATCTTGCGGGACACGCCGTGGAACTTGCTGAGGTCCCAGCGGGGGATCTTGCAGACTATGTAGTCCAGCGCAGGCTCGAAGAAAGCGGGCGTGGTCTTGGTGACAGAGTTCTTGAGGTCGAACAGGCCGTAGCCAAGACCGAGCTTGGCGGCCACGAAAGCCAATGGATAACCGGTGGCCTTCGACGCAAGGGCCGAGGAGCGGCTGAGACGGGCGTTCACCTCTATCACCCTATAGTCCATCGCGTCAGGGTCATAGGCGAACTGCACGTTGCACTCGCCCACTATCCCGATGTGACGGACAATCCTGATGGAAAGCTCGCGGAGGAAGTAATAGTCGTTGTTAGAGAGGGTTTGCGAAGGAGCTACGACGATGCTCTCTCCGGTGTGGATTCCGAGCGGGTCGAAGTTCTCCATATTACAGACCGTGACGCAGTTGTCATAGCAGTCACGGACCACCTCGTACTCTATCTCCTTCCATCCCTTAAGTGATTTCTCCACAAGGACTTGGGGGGAGAAGGAGAAGGCTTTCTCGCAGATCTCCTCGAGCTGCTCCTCGTTGTCGCAGAATCCTGAGCCCAGTCCCCCGAGAGCGTAGGCCGCCCGGATGATAAGAGGAAATCCGAGTCTCGCGGCGGCCTCGCGGGCCTCCTCGATGTTCGCCGCGGGTCGGGACTTGATGGTCTTGACCCCGATCTCGTCGAGCCTCTTGATGAACAGGTCCCTGTCCTCTGTGTCCATGATCGCCTGCACGGGAGTCCCCAGCACGCTGACATCATATTTGTCGAGGACACCGTTCTCATACAGCTCGACGCCGCAGTTCAAGGCAGTCTGTCCTCCGAAGGAGAGAAGGATGCCCTGGGGGCGCTCCTTGGCTATCACCTTCTCGACAAAGAACGGCGTGACGGGGAGGAAATAGATCTTGTCGGCCACTCCCTCAGAGGTCTGGACCGTCGCGATGTTGGGGTTGATAAGGATAGTCTCTATCCCCTCCTCGCGCAAAGCCTTGAGAGCCTGGGATCCGGAATAGTCGAACTCTCCAGCCTGACCGATCTTCAAGGCGCCGGACCCGAGCACGAGAACTTTCTTTATAGCAGTGTTTTTCATAACATCACAATGAATTCGTCGAAGAGGAAATTGGTGTCAGTGGGACCGCTGGAAGCCTCCGGGTGGAACTGGACCGAACGGAAAGGTTTCGTCTTGTGGCGGATCCCCTCGTTAGTGCCGTCATTCATATTCACGAACCAGGGTTCCCAGTCATTGCCGAGTGTCCTGTCGTCAACCGCGAAACCGTGGTTCTGCGAAGTGATGAAGCAGCGGTCTGTGCCCACCATCCTGACAGGCTGGTTATGGCTGCGATGACCGTACTTGAGTTTGTAGGTGTTGGCGCCCCCGGCCCTCGCGAGCAGTTGGTTGCCCATGCATATTCCGAAAATGGGCTTGTCGCCCTCCATCGCTTTGCGAAGGTTGGCGACCGTGATGTTGCAGAACTGGGGGTTTCCGGGGCCGTTGGAGATGAACAGGCCGTCGAAATCCAGGGTGTTGAAATCGAAGTTCCAGGGCACCCGGACCACCTTCACTCCCCTTTCCATGAAACAGCGGAGGATGTTGTGCTTCACCCCACAGTCGACCATCACGACGGTTTTCGGGCCATCCCCGTAAGTGATCGGTTTGTCACAACTGACAAGCGCGATCTGGTTGGTGAGGTTCGGGTCGTCGACGGGAAAATCCTTTCTGACGCCCTCCGGTACTATCATTCCCAGCATCGAGCCGCTCTCGCGGAGAGTCTGGGTGACAGCCCTGGTGTCGATCCCGAATATTCCCGGAATCTTCTGCTCCCTCATCCACTCGTCGAGGCTCTTGACAGCGTCCCAGTGGCTGTAGTCGAATGAATAGTCGCTGATCACAAGGCCCCTGACCCAAATGCGCTCCGACTCGAAGTTTCGGGATATGCCGTTCTCGTCCGGGCCTTCCTGGGGAACCCCGTAGTTACCTATCAACGGATAGGTAACAGTCAGGATCTGTCCAGAGTACGAGGGGTCTGTGAGGCTTTCGGGATAGCCGACCATGGCGGTGGAGAAGACCACCTCTCCATCGGTCGGGCCCTCGTGGCCGAAGGAGAAGCCATGGAATTCCATCCCGTTCTCCAGTCTCAGTGTGGCGCGTTTTCGTTCTTTCATCTCGTCTTCTCGCTAAAAAAACCGACCATCTCAAACAATGATGAAATGGTCGTCGGGAAAAGTGAAACGAACGTCCAGCGAAGCGTCCGGCTGGGCGACTAAGGCAAGCGGTATCATGACGGCGCCAAACATAGGAAGTTCGTTTATCTTGGCAAATTTACAAAATTTCGCGTAATTTCGTCTACCAAAGCGAATAATATGAATTATTCCTCATTCGAAGACACCATCGCCGCCCCGGCCACAATTCCCGGAACCGGTGCCGTCACCATTGTCCGGATCAGCGGACCCGAGGCTGTCGCGATCGCCGGGAAGATAGTTAAGTGTAAAACGAGATCACTTGAGGCAAGTGACGGTTATTCAGTTAGATACGGATTAGTTTGCCGTGAGGATGGCTCTATAGTTGATGAGGTGCTTGCCACAGTGTTCAGGGCACCTCATTCCTACACTGGAGAGGACTCTGTCGAGATCTCCTGCCACGCCTCATCCTATGTGGCCTCCGAGATTCTGCGGTTGCTCTGCGACTCTGGGGCGAGGATGGCGGAGGCAGGTGAGTTCACTCGTAGGGCTTTTGTTAATGGCAAAATGGATCTCGCTCAGGCAGAGGCTGTAGCGGACGTCATCTCATCCTCCAGTTCAGCTTCTTTGAGAGTGGCGATGAACCAACTTAGGGGTGGTTACTCATCAGAATTGAAGGATATCCGTGAGCGGCTTTTGGAGTTGGCGTCGCTGCTGGAACTTGAGTTGGATTTCTCTGAGGAGGACGTCGAGTTCGCCGACAGGGAGAAACTGTCTCTTTTGCTTGATGAGGTGATTGGCCACGTCTCCTCCCTCGCCTATTCTTTCCGTCAAGGCAACGCTATCCGCAACGGAGTGCCGGTGGCGATTGTCGGGGCCGTGAACGCCGGGAAAAGCACATTGTTGAACACGCTTCTCGGAGATGACCGGGCGATTGTCTCTGATATTCCTGGCACCACCCGGGACACGGTCGAGGAGACCATGACTTTGGACGGGATACTATTCAGGTTCATCGACACCGCCGGGCTTCGTTCCGCCACCGACGAGATAGAGAGAATCGGTGTCTCACGTTCATTGAAGAAGCTCTCAGAGGCTTCCATCGTCTTGGCTGTCCTCGATTCCACCGCCTCGGAGGAAGAGAACGAGGCTATAATTTCTGACATAGTCTCTAAGATTGATTTCGAGTCCCAGAAATTGTTCGTTTTGCTGAATAAAGTGGACATTTTGGCGCCTAACATAAATGTTAAGCTTTTAAACAAGAGTGTTTCTTCTTCCGGTTCAAAGGTAGTTAAGTTATATATTTCCGCTAAAGAAGGTTTTGGTCTTGATTCGCTGAAAAAAGAGCTTGTCTCGACCCAAAAAGACCTTTCTTCGGATTTTGACAATACGATTGTAACCAATCTCAGGCACTACGAGGCCCTTCGGAAGGCTGTTTCCGCCCTTGAGAATGTACGTTCGTCGATGGCTCTGGGGCTCACTCCCGACCTCCTCGCCGAGGACCTGCGTGACGCCCTCCGTCACCTCGGCTCCATCACCGGCGAAGTCACCCCCGACGAAGTGCTGGGACAGATCTTCGGGAGATTCTGCATCGGAAAGTAGATTATACCACCTAACTAATTGATAATCAATCATAGGTGAGCAATTTAGCATAAATTTGCACAACCACTGCACAACATAATTTAGATGCAGGCTGATAAAATTTCGATAAACCATTTAAAAAGGTTGATTTCGGTTGTGCAGCCGTTCAAGATTGCAGGAGTTTTCGCGAGATTTCAATGCTATGGCGTGGCGTGTTCCGGGCTCGTTCGCGGGACCTTCTTTGCTCGTTTGGCCTCATATAAAAATACTTGTCGAGTCGGCAATAATTGAGTAAATTTGCAGAAATTTTGGATACAATATGAGGACTTACTCAAAGCCAGCTCTCACCATAGAACAACAGATTGCCCTCCTGGAGTCAAGAGGGCTGTCAATTCCTGACCATGAGCGTGCGGTACGGCATCTCTCGAACATCAGTTATTATAGGCTGAGTGCGTATATGCTCCCCTACCGCGTTCTCGATGCATCCGGTAATTATTTGGACCAGTTTGTTCCCGGGGCCACATGGGATGATGTTTACAATCTTTATAAGTTTGACCGCAAGCTGAGGCTACTTGTATTTGATGCGATTGAAAGAATAGAAATCGCCCTCCGAACTCAGGTGATTTATCAGTTGAGCCATAAATACGGTCCTCACTGGCAAGATCAGGGAGCAATTTTCCAACCTCCTTATTACATCCCAAAGACAGGACGCACATATGATGTCTTTCAAGATATTCAGAAGCATATCAACGATGAGTTGAATAAGAATAAGAAGGTCAATTTTATCGAACACTACCTTAATACTTATGATACTCCACCGACTCCTCCAAGTTGGATGAGTGTAGAACTCCTTTATTTTAGCGAATTGTCGAAGATCTGCCAGAATCTTAAACTCCGAAAAGACAGGACGGATTTGGCGAATGCTTTCGGTCTCAAGGATGACAAGGTGTTCTGCTCATGGCTCCACACATTGAACTACATTAGAAATATTTGCGCCCATCACTCAAGGCTTTGGAACATATTGCTTGACATCACGCCTACAAAATACCTCAATAAGGATAAAAGCAAAGTCTGGCTAACTGATACCGAAGTAAAGACTGCCCAGAGTTCGAAGTTATACTATACTTTATGCATTATCCTCTATTTGCTCCAAACAGTTAATCCAAAGACAAAGTTCCGCCAGCATTTCAAAGATTTATTGGCAAAATACCCGAAAGTCAACGTCGGATACATGGGGTTCCCTGCTGGCTGGGAAACACACCCGCTGTGGCAAAATCCAAAATAATTTTGGTTTTTAAAGAAAAAGCCTTATTTTTGCATCACTAATCGAAAGTTCTAATAACTAGAGATAATAAGCCCTTCAGGCGCGTCGCAAGACAGCATACTTGAGGGGCGTTCTTAATTTTAGGCCTCTCCGGCTAGCCTTTTCCTGAGATTTCGATCAATAAGAAACCCTCCGGCATCTTTACGACGGCGGAGGGTAACGACTGGATTTGACACCGACGGGTTAATGGACAATTAGTAGGATGGAATCCTTGCAAGTGATTGATTTCCTTATCTTTGCAAAGATTATCATTGTTATGGTAAAAAAAATGCTGGGGTGCCCCGAAAAACTTGGACATAAAACGAAAGGATTATGCCAGAGTTAAAGAGATCAGTGAGCACACAAGTGAAAATCAAGGTAATCCGTGCTATTGAGTCTGGAATCAGGATG
>JAFROJ010000057.1 GCA_017429765.1 Bacteroidales bacterium
AAGGTAAGGGAGAAACTCACGTACTCTTTAAACCTAATCTCGAACCTTGGAAAGTTCTTTCAATCAGCGACTTGCGAAGTTAAAAGCAAGCTCTTGGGTTCGATATTTCCTGAAAAACTGTTATTCGACGGAAAAAACTATCGAACCCACTCCTTCAACGGAATGCTAAACCTTATCTTCAAGGAAACCAAGCACTTACAAGGGAATAAAAAAGAGAGCGACTCAAAAAATCGCTCTCAGACCCACTTGGGGTGCGATGTGGGGCTCGAACCCACGACACCCAGAACCACAATCTGGTGCTCTACCAACTGAACTAATCGCACCGTGTTGGAGGTTGCAAAGATACAAAAAAATCTTTCTTAACAAGAATTTATCAATAATATTTATCTTTGTGTATGCGGAGGTTGTTGACTATCGCTATCTATTGCCTCGTCCAGGCTGCCGCGGCCGCGCAGATCGCCGTGTCCTTCCCTCCGGCCAGGCCGATCAGTCAGTTCCCCGACACCGCGACCGTGGTCGTGATGGGGGACGTGATGATGCACATGGATCAGATCACAAATGCCGCGAGGCCCGACGGGAGCTATGATTTCTCGACCTACTTTTCTAATATTCAACACATTATAGAGTCGGCTGATCTGGCGGTGGCGAACATGGAATTCACCTTGGCGGGAAAGCCGTACACCGGCTACCCTTGCTTCTCGGCCCCTGACGGGTATGAGGATTATGTCGCCTCGGCCGGGGTCGATGTCTTCCTGACGGCCAACAACCATATTCTCGATAAGGGCAGGGGAGGCCTCAAAAGGACATTGGAGAGATATTCCCGGATGCGGGAGGCCGGCTTGGTGTGGCACACCGGCAGCGCCCTTTCACCCGAGGATCACAGGGCCACTTTCCCGCTCATTCTGGCTGTCAAGGGCACCAGGATAGCCTTGGTCAATTTCACCTACGGCACCAATGTCAGTGTCGCTGACGGGTATCCGAAGGTCAACCTGACAGACCGGAAAGAGATCGAGGCGGCGGTGAGGAAGGCCAGGAGGACCGGGGCCGATTTCGTGATCGCCCTTCCGCACTGGGGCGTCGAGTACTCTCTGAGGCATTCCGCGGCCCAGGAGGCTCTCGCGGACTGGCTTGTGGAGATAGGTTGCGACGCTGTGGTCGGAGCCCATCCCCATGTCCCCCAGGATCACGGGGAGATCGCAAGTGTGGTGGACGGGGGTGTCCGGAAAGTCCCTGTCGTGTATTCGTTGGGCAACCTTGTCTCCAACATGAGCGCCGCCAACACTCAGGTGGGGATCATCGCCAGGCTCAGGTTTGTGACCTCCGAGGATGGTTCCAAGGAGTTGCTCCGGCCGGAGCTCATTCTCACCTGGTGCTCCCGTCCTGGTTCCCTGACCGACAGCTATTCCGTCCTCCCTGTCGAGAGTTTCGTGGGGAAAAGGGATCTTTGGAAGAGACCTTCCGACTATGACAACATGATCCGTTCGGTGGAGCGGGTCAAAAAGGCCACAGGAATTGAAAACCAATAACATGCTAATGAAGAAAACCATCACTCTCGAAGCTGTCGACCCCGTGGAGATATTCGGGGTCGGGAACAAGATACTTGAGGAGTTCGTCTCCTATTTCCCAGGGCTGAAAGTCGTGGCCAGGGGAAATGAGATCCACTTGGAAGGTAAGGAGGAGGACATCAACGAGTTCGACTCAAGATTCGCCGAGCTCAAGCGCCGCCGCCTCCACAAGATGAATCTCACGGTCTTCGATGTCGAGGACATTTTCGACGGCAAAGGTTCCCAGGACAGGTTGAAGCCCTCCGGTGACTCCATCATAGTCCACACCACTGACGGAAAGCCTGTCAAAGCGCGCAACGAGAATCAGAAAAAGATGGTCAAGGCCTATTTCGACAACGATCTCATCTTCGCTGTCGGGCCGGCTGGAACCGGCAAGACTTACGTGGCTATCGCTCTGGCTGTCAGGGCATTGAAGAACAGGGAGATAAAGAGGATCATCCTCACGAGACCGGCTGTCGAGGCGGGGGAGAGGCTCGGTTTCCTTCCCGGGGACCTGAAAGACAAGCTCGACCCTTATCTCCAGCCCCTCTATGACGCCCTAGGGGACATGATCCCTCCGAAACGTCTCCAGGATTTCATGACTGAGGGGACGATCCAGATCGCCCCTCTCGCCTACATGAGGGGAAGGACTCTCGACCGGGCCTGCGTTATCCTCGATGAGGCGCAGAACACCAATATGGCGCAGTTGAAGATGTTCCTCACAAGAATGGGCGTGAACGCCAAATTCATCGTCACGGGCGACGCCACGCAGGTGGATCTGCCCCGCAAAGAGGACTCCGGGCTCCTGAGGGGCATCGAGTCCTTGAGGGGGATCAAGGGGATCGCCACGATATTCTTCTCCAATGACGACATAGTGCGCCACCCTTTGGTCACAAAGATTGTGAAAGCGTTTGACTCTATGGAGACAGAGTAAGGATTTTATCATTATCTTCGCGGATTGACACATTATCACGGAATGGAAAACATCAAATGTCTTATCATAGGCGGCGGTCCCGCCGGGTACACCGCGGCCATCTACGCTTCCCGGGCCGGGTTGAATCCGGTCGTCTTCGAGGGGATGGAGCCCGGAGGGCAACTGACCACGACCACAGTCGTCGAGAACTTCCCCGGTTTTCCCGAGGGTGTTGACGCCAACCAGCTAATGGCTGACATGCGTTCCCAGGCTGTCCGCCTCGGGGCTGACATCAGGAGCGGGGTCATCACATCTGTGGACTTTTCCAAAAGGCCTTTCAGTCTTGTCGTTGACGGAGAGACCGGTATAGAGGCCCAGGCGGTGATCATCGCCACCGGAGCGGCCGCCAAATATCTCGGTCTCCCTTCGGAGAGGAAGTTCCGGGGCATGGGTGTCAGCGCCTGCGCGACCTGCGACGGTTTCTTCTACAGGAAGAAGGTTGTGGCCGTGGTAGGCGGGGGAGACACCGCCTGCGAGGAGGCGACTTATCTCGCGAATATCTGCTCGAAGGTCTACATGATCGTCCGCAGGGATGTCTTCAGGGCTTCCCAGGCCATGCGCGACAGGGTCATGAACACTCCCAACATCGAGATCCTCTGGAACTGCAACACCCAGGAGATCCTCGGGGACGAGTCAGGAGTCACCGGGGCGCGTCTTGTAAGGAAAGATGGTAAGGTTTTTGATATCAATGTCGACGGGTTTTTCCTCGCCATCGGCCATCATCCCAACTCAGACGTGTTCAAGGATTTTATCGACACCGACGAGAACGGCTACATCATCACCGACGGGAAGTCCTCAAGGACCAGCGTCGAGGGTGTTTTCGCGGCCGGGGATGTGCAGGACCCGACGTTCCGGCAGGCTATCACCGCCGCGGCGTCCGGTTGCAAGGCGGCTTTGGAGGTGGAGAGATTCCTCATGTCTAATTAAGGATTATGTGTAAGTCAAAGACTATAACAAGGCTTTTGGCCGCCGTTCTGGCCATGGCGGCCCTGTCCCAGGCATGCAAGTCGGAGTACGACGCGCTGCTGAACAGCTCGGATGTCGACCAGAAGTACTCCGCCGCTTTCGATTATTTCAACCACGGTAAATACACCAAGGCCGCCCGATTGTTCGAGAGCCTCTCGGTGCTGACGACCGGGACCGAGAGGGACGACACCGTGCAGTTCTACTGGGGTATGAGCAATTACCGTTTCAAGGACTACTACACCGCAGAGACCAATTTCGCGAAGTTCCTCGTCAATTTCCCGAGGAGCCCCTTCGCCGACGAGGCGGCTTTCCTCAGGATAGACTGCCTCTACCGTTCCACCCTGCGTTCCGAGCTTGATCAGAAGCCGACCTACACGGCTGTCTCCGTCATCACCCAGTACCTGATCGAGAACCCTAACAGCACCCATGGCGCCACATGCCGCAGGATGGTCAAGGAGCTCGAGGACAGGCTGGACAAGAAGGCCTACGAAAGCGCCAAGCTGTACTACAAGATGGAGGACTACCGCGCCTCAAGGGTGGCTTTCAGGAATATTCTTAAAGACGACGCCGAGAACATCTACAGGGAGGACATCCTCTACTACATCGCCATGTCTTCCTACAAGTACGCCCAACTCAGCGTCGAGGCGAAGCAGAAGGAGCGCTACCTGACATTCGTGGACGACTATTACAATTTCATCGGCGAGTTGCCGGAGTCGTCCTACCGCAAGGAGCTGGACCTTCTCTACAAGAGGTCCCAGAAGGCTCTCGGCCGTTACACCGGAGCGGAGGAGGATCTCGAGGCCAAGGAGTCAGACTTCGAGAAAGAGAGAAAGAAATTAATGAAACAATCCGAGGCGGACGGCAAGTAGAATATAAGGAAGTAATATTTTATCAGATGGAAGTTAAGAAGAAAACCCCGACCAACACTATCACTCGGGACGTCAAGTATCTCGCCGAGCCTACCGGCAATATCTATGAGACCGTGGTCCTTCTCTCGAAGAGGGCTAACCAGATAGCTCTCGCGGAGAAGAAAGAGCTCGCCAAGAAGCTGGAGGATTTCCGCACGGACAGGGACACCATGGATGAGGTGTTCGAGAACAGGGAGCAGATCGAGATATCCAAGTATTACGAGAAGCTGCCCAAGCCGGACCTTATCGCCATAACCGAGTTCGAGGACGGCGACCTCTACTACAGGATGGCGGGACAGGAAGAATAGCCCCTGGCTATGCTCAAGTCCCTTCAGATCAGGAATTATATATTGATAGACTCTCTGGATGTCGTTTTTCCGGAGGGTCTCGTCATTATAACCGGACAGACCGGTGCGGGGAAGTCGATCCTTCTCGGCGCCCTTTCCCTGGTCCTGGGTTCCAGGGCCGACGCCTCGGTCATAGGGTCCAGGGGGGACAATTGTGTGGTGGAGGCTGTCTTCGAGGTGCCCCCGGAAGACACTCTCACAAGGAATATATTGGAAGAGAACGAGTTGGACGACGAGTCCGGCGAGTTGGTGATCCGCAGGGTCGTTTCATCCTCGGGAAGGTCGAGGTCTTTTGTCAACGACTCTCCCGTGAACCTTCAGATCCTTCAGGAAATATCCTCGAGGCTGGTTGACATCCACGCCCAGCACCAGACCAGGATTCTCTCGGACAAGTCCTTCCAGCTGATGACTCTGGACCATTTCGCTGGGAACGCCGCTCTTCTGGAGCGATGCTCCGGCTCCTTCCGCTCGTTGAGGCGGCTTGAGGCCCGGCTGGATGAAGTGAACTCCAGGATCGCCAGGCTTGAGGAGGAGGGCGACTATTTCCGCTCCAGGCTGGGACGGTTGGTGGACGCCAACCTTAGGGAAGGTGAGTTGGAGGAGTTGGAGAAGGAGCGTGAATATCTCTCCAATGTGGAGACCATCAAGGAGTCCCTTATCGGCGCGGAGGGCTGTTTGGAGACATCTTCCCTCAAGGAGGCCAGGAAGCTTTTGGAGAGGGCCGGGAAATTTGTCCCAGAGACCCTTCCTCTAGCCGAGAGGGTGGAGTCGGCCCGTGTCGAGTTGAACGACATCCTGGATGAGGTTGTCAGGATTGACTCGAGGACAGAGGTCTCCGACCGCCGGATCGAGGAGGTCGATGAGCGCCTGTCGCTCCTGTATGACCTTATGAAGAGATATTCCGCCTCGTCAATCGCTGAACTTATCACGATCAGGGACGAGTATTCAGGATCCCTGTCCGGAGTCGACGACCTGATCGCCCAGAGGGAGGAGCTCTCCAGGAAGATAGTGAAGGAGAGGAAAGAGTTCGAGTCGTCCTGCCGCTCGCTCCATGAGTCCCGCGAGTCGGCGAGGGCGAGATTCGCCGAGTCCATTGTCTCATCCCTCCGCTCCCTTGAGCTGGAGAGGGCCGTGTTCGAGGTGGAGTTGACCGATGCCCAGCCAGGCCCCGCCGGGTCGGACGGGATCCGTTTCCTGTTCTCCGCCGCGGGAGACAGGCCCGCGGATGTGGCCAAATGCGCTTCCGGCGGCGAGCTGTCCCGCCTGATGCTCTGCCTGAAAGCGATGATGGCCCGCTTCGTGAGCATGCCTACCCTCGTCTTCGACGAGATAGACTCGGGCGTGTCGGGAAGCGCGGCGGACAAGATGGGGCAGATGATCTGCTCCATGGGGAGCGACATGCAAGTCTTCGCCATCACGCACCTTCCCCAGGTCGCGGCGAAGGGGGACGCGCACTATATTGTCGAGAAATCTTTCGGTGACGAGGGGGCGACGACCACGATCAGGCAGGTCTCCGGTGAGGAAAGGGTCTCCGAGATAGCGAGGATGCTGTCCGGAAGCCATGTCACCTCCGCCGCGGTCGAGAACGCGAGGACACTCCTATCTGACTAGCGTCACCGAGAAATCAGGATTGTAGACCACCCTCCTCACGGCGTTGTTGACGTAGCTGCCTGAGGAAGTCTTCACGAGGTTGAAATCCGACTGCAAACCAGTGAAATCCACTCTGTTCAGGGCCCTCGGCCATCTCTTGCCGTATTTGTGGGCCAGGGTGGAGAAATAGCTCATCAAATCGTAACCGGAGTACGCCGACCTGCTCGGCTCGGTGTTGTACAGGGCCCTGTACTGGAGAAGGAAGTCGCTGACCTTCTTGTTGTTATAATCCACGAAATAGGTCACGCTGGCGTGCAGGTTGACCTTGTGCAGCTGCTCGACCTCGATCTGGTCGTAAGTCCTGATCTTGGATGTGCTGTAGAGGATGATCTCGGTGTTCTTGCTGGAGGCCATGTAGAGGTTCCTGAGGGCCTCGATCAGGAAGACAGTGCTTCTTTCAGTGTAGTCGCAGGCCAGCACGATCCTGTTGGCGGCTTCTCCGGTGAGCTTGGACTGCATGGAGCCCAGGGTTGTGGTGACATGAGGCAATCCCGCCTCCTCCATGTGCCTCTGGACCAAGTCGAGGTAGTCGGACGCGGGGTTGGAAGGAGTCACGACCAGCACCTTGTCCGCCGGCCTCATGTCAGACTTTATCCATTCGACCATGTCCTTGACCTGCACGGAAGTCGGGGTGGGGGCTTGTATGAGCCTCGGGAGCGAGTCGGCCAGCGCCTCGGCCTGCATGTCCAGGGGAGAAACGATCCAGGAGTCACCCTCGCTGACAGAGGATGCCTTGACAAGGTCGGATGTTGAGACGGGACCGATGGTGAAATCGCTCGCGGCGAACCTCTCGCGGGTCACGGGCATATTACCACCTCCGACATCGTAGGTGTGGATGTCAAGGTTCACCCCTTCGCCGCCGAGTTCCCTGGCCGCGAGAAGGGCCCCGCAGTAGAAGTCCATGAAAGATGTCCTGTCCCCGCTCTTTGTCGACGAGAAGGGGATCAGCATGGAGACGCTGACATCATGGCGGCCTTCCCTGACGAAGACGTCGTCAAGGTCCTCGTCCTCCTTAGGCTCGACGACGGCCGTAGTGTCCGCGACCTCCGCGGGGGTCTGGATGACATCCCCGTTGTCGTCCGGCTCCGGCTTGACCGAGTTCCCTTCCCAGGCTGAGGGGTCCCGGGGTATCTTGATCTCTTGCTTGCGCCGGACTTTCTCCGAGGTCATCCTGTTGATGTTCATGATGGATTCCTTGGAGACCCCGTATTTTCTCGCTATACCGTCCAGGTCCTCGAACCATTTCACCTTGTGGATGAAATATCCCTCGTCCTCCTCGCCGGAAGCCTGTCCCGAGGGGGACGTCACCTCCTCTTCTGGCTGGTTCCCGACGGTGGGGCTCTCCACTGCCGCGGCCTCGGCAGGGGCGGCCTCGGCGGGGACATTCTCCTTTATGGGAATAAGAAGGATCTGGTCTTTCTTCAGGCCCTCGGTCTCCAGGTTCAAAGTCGGGTTGGCCGCGTAGATCTCCTCGATTGTGACCCCGTAGGCCTTGCTGATCGAGTAAAGTGTCTGACGCTCGAGGACCACGTGCGAGTAATAGACCTTGCCTCCTGACCGGACTTTCTCCTTCGAGACGACCACCTGGGGGGCGACATATCCCTGAGCCACCGCCTGGTCTATGGGGATGACGGCGAGGCAGATCGCCGCCGATATACACGCGAGCTTAATTTTCATAGCGACTTGTACAAATTATCGGAGAACTCGAGCAGCCTCTTCCCGAAAGTCTTCCAGGACAGCCTGTCTTTCTCGACTTTTATCGAATTAACGCATAGTGTCCTCAGGTTCCCGTCGGAGAAGAACCTTCTGATCTCCTCGGCCACGAGCGCGGGTTCTGGCCTTGGGGCCACCAATCCGGTCCCGGTGTCCCCGATGGTCTCCCTGAGGCCTCCGACGTCAGTCACCACCATCGGCACCTCGAAATGCCAGGAGATGGCGCTGATGCCGCTTTGGGTGGCGGACCTGTAAGGAAGGACCGCGAGATCGGCGGCGGAGAAGAAGTACTTCACCTCGGAGTCTTTGATGTACCTGGTGAATAGCTTGATCCTGTCCCTCGCCGGGGAGGAGTTGATGATCTCCTCGTACTTGACGAAGGATCCGTAGGGCTCTCCCGCGACGATGAGGTTGTAGCTGTCATCCAGCGTCCCGAACGCCTCGAGGAGTATGTCCAGCCCCTTGTAGTCTCGGATCAGGCCGAAGAAGAGCAGGTTCCGCTTCCCTTTCTCTATTCCCAGCCTATCCTCCGCCTCCTCTCTTGACACCTTCTCTCCGAAGTGGGCGTAGACGGGATGGAACAAGGTGATTCCCGGGGCTTTGGGGGAGAGTCTTGAGAGATCCTCTCTGACCTCCCGGCACAAGGTCACATGGCCCGAGCAACCGGAGAGGAAATATCTCGTCAGGGGGGCGTCGAAGAATCTCGGCTCGTGCGGGATGACATTGTGCAGCACGGAGATGACCCTGCATCTCTTCCTGAGCCTTCTGGCTATCCACCCGAGAGAGGGGGCGAACCACGACATCCAGTAGCTGATGATCACGAGATCAGGCTTCCAGTCCCTGATCGCCTTGTAGGTCTTGATGTAGGTTAAAGGATTAGCCGTATCCAGGAGAGACTCGCTCTCGATGGGTACGGCCTCGTCATCCTTTGTGACGCGCTGGGTCTTTCCCGGGAACAGGAAGTCAGGATATTGCCTTTTGAAATTGAACGCTTTGACCGTGTTCTCTTTCCCCAGCTCCAAGTAAAGACTCGCGTTGAACTGAGATATCCCTCCTCTATAAGGGTAAAAACACGATAGGAAAGCGATTCTCAATTTACTCGGTCTTGGCGGAGTCCTCTCCCTTGCCCTTGTTCTTGACGTAGTCGGCGTTCAGGCCCTCGAGAAGATCGTCCGTGATGTCGAGATCAGGGTCGCCTGTGGCCACGGGCATGGGAAGGATGCTCCCCTGTGTGGCGATGATCATGGCGTACTTGTGATCCTCGTTGAACTTGTCGATGTAGGTCTTGATGGCGTCGGCGATCTGGTTCATCATGACCTGCTGCTCCTCGGCCATCTCCTGCTCCTTCTGCGCGGCGTAGGTGTTGAAGCTGTTCTGCTGCTCCTGGAGCTTCTGGCTTCTCTGCTCGGCTACCGAACGGACCAGGACGCCCTTGTTGAGATCGGAGTTGAACTTGTTGAGATCGCTCTGGAGTTTGTTGCCCCTGCGGGTGACCTCCTCCTGGATGCTCTGCAACTTGGTCTCGACCACGGAACGGAGATCGTTCGCCATGTCGTACTCGTTCACGACCCTGTCGAGGTCGAACCAGACGATGGAGCCTTCCTTCGCGACAGTCTCCACAGCCTCTCCGGGAGCGGCTTTCTTCTTGCCTCCGTCGGTGGTGAGCTGGACAATTCCGAGAGCGGCTACAGCCACG
The DNA here is from genome assembly GCA_017429765.1 of Bacteroidales bacterium. GTDB lineage: Bacteria > Bacteroidota > Bacteroidia > Bacteroidales > UBA932 > Cryptobacteroides. The sequence continues at coordinate 9,798 of JAFROJ010000057.1, forward strand.
AGGGCTATAATGCTGAGAATCAATGGTGTTTGTTTCATCTTATCTTTTCTTTAATAATATTCCAGTCTACAAAAGTAATCAAAAAAACTTAATCTTCGAAAGATACGCCCGGATTGTTGCCTCCAGTCCCATGTAAAGAGCGTCGCAAATGATGGCGTGGCCTATCGAGACCTCGTCGGTCCATGGGATGGTCTTGATGTAAAAACCGAGGTTCTCGAGGTTGAGGTCGTGGCCGGCGTTCAGCCCAAGGCCGAGCTCCCTGACCCTCAGCGCCGTCCTGAGGTAAGGTTCCACCGCCTCCCTAGGGTCGGAGGGGAACATCTCGGCGTAGGCGGCGGTGTACAGCTCGACACGGTCGCAGCCGCAGGCCTTGGCGCCCTCGGCCATGGCGGGGTCAGGATCAATGAATATGGAGGTGCGGATACCTTTCTCCTTGAACCTCCCGCAAATGTCGCTCAGGAACTCCCTGTGGGCTATCGTGTCCCATCCCTGGTTGGAGGTGATGGCGTCGTGGGCGTCCGGGACGAGCGTGACCTGGTCCGGGACCACTTCCAGGACAAGGTCCGTGAAACTCGGGATGGGGTTACCCTCGATGTTGAACTCCGTGCTGACATTCGGCCTGATGAGCCTGACGTCGGAGTACCTGATGTGCCTCTCGTCAGGCCTCGGGTGCACTGTGATACCCTCGGCTCCGAAACGCTCGCAATCGACGGCGGCCTTCTCCACATCCGGCATGTCGCCTCCCCGGGCGTTCCGGAGAGTGGCGATCTTGTTAATGTTGACGCTGAGCCTTGTCATGCTGCAAAAGTAATGATTTATGTTAAGAATTAATCAGAATTGTGCTAATTTTGAAGATTGAAACCATCAGTCCGAATCCAGATGAAGATAGCGATCTACTCAAGGGATGACTCCGCTTTGGCCGGCGACCGGTTCAAGGCCATGTCCCGGAGGCTCTCGTCCGCCTCTTTCGATTTGTATCGGATCCAATCCTCCCAGGATCTCATCGACGGGACCTTGATGGTCCTCAGCGTCGGAGGCGACGGGACCTTCCTCTCGGCCTCGAAGCGTGTCGGCTCCTCCGGGATCCCGGTCCTCGGAGTCAACACCGGCAGGGTCGGTTTTCTCTCCGAATATAGCCCCGAGGAGGCCTGCGACGCCATTCTTGAAGGAGGCTACACCTTCGAGGACAGGGCCTTGCTCGAGACCAAGGTGAACGGGGAGGTGATCGACACAGGCTCGTCATTCTGGCCGTACACCCTCAATGAGATCTCTGTCTTGCGCGGTGGCGCCTCGATTCTCGGAGTCGATGTCAGCCTCGACGGCAACCCCCTCCCGACCTATTGGGCCGACGGCCTGCTGGTTTCCACCAGCTCCGGCTCAACAGCCTATTCCCTGAGTGTCGGAGGCCCTATCTGCGTCCCGGACGCCAAGGTCCTGATCATCGCCCCAATCGCCCCGCACAACCTCAATGTCCGCCCCCTGGTTGTCCCTGATTCGACCGTCGTGTCGATCTCGACGCGTTCCAGGGACAAGACTGTGGCCATGTCGATGGACAATCGCAGCGTCCGTCTCTCCTCCGACGCGACCCTCGAGGTCAAGGTGGCACAATTTTCGCTGAAAAGGGTGAGGCTTGAGAAGTCCAGTTTCATAAAAGCCCTGACGACAAAACTGTTCTGGGGCGAGGATATCAGGAATGGAGGAATCTAAAGATAACAAGTTGACAAAGATCCCCGCGCACGTGTCCATCATTATGGATGGCAACGGCCGTTGGGCGCGGCTCAGGGGAGAGGAAAGGGTCTATGGTCACTCCCACGGTGTTGAGAGTGTCCGCGCCTGCGTGGAGGCCGCGGCCGAGAACGGGGTGAGGTACCTGTCCCTTTTCGCCTTCTCGGAGGAGAACTGGGGAAGGCCCGAGAACGAGGTTAACACGCTTATGGGCTTGATGCTCAAGGCTATAGCCGATGAGGCCGACAACCTTAAGAAGCAGGGTGTCAGGTTCCGGGCACTCGGGGACACGGGACGTCTGGGCCCGGGTCTGGTCGAGGCCATAAAGGGGGCCGAGGAATACACCGCCACCCCTCCCGGAGGCGAGCCTGTCCTCGATTTGATAATATTCCTAAGCTATAGCGGCAAATGGGACATCCTCCAGGCCGCTAAGAGGCTGGCCTCGGACTACGCCTCGGACCCCTCCGCCCTCCAGGGCGTCGGGGCCGACGAGCTGGCTTCCCGCCTTGTCACGGCCGGGATCCCGGATCCAGACTTGATAATCAGGACCTCCGGGGAGAGCCGGATCAGCAACTTCCTGCTGTGGCAGGCCGCCTATTCAGAATTCCTCTTCGTGGACACTTTATGGCCCGATTTCGGCAAAAAAGATTTCCGTTCAGCCCTTGAAGAATACGCTAAGAGGGACAGAAGGTATGGAAAAGTCAAATAATTGAGTAAATTTGCATCTTTGAATTTCAATGAATCCTGTTTTGATGAGATTATATCGTCTTTTTTGCGTCTTGGTTTTATCAATGGCCGGTCTCACGGCCCTCGCCCAGGAGCCGGAGGTGAGTTCCGGGCCGGTCGAGGTTGATTACGATCAGCCCAGGACATTCGTCATCGGAGGTATCTCGGTTGAGGGGAACACGCATTTCGGAGAGCAGCAGATCATTTCCCTGACCGGTTTGCAGACAGGCATGAGGGTCACGGTCCCGAGCGACGACATGTCCTCCGTGGTCACGAGGCTCTGGATGCAGAGGTATTTCGAGGATGTCGCGATGGAGATCGACCACCTGAACGCCCAAGGCGACTCCGCCTGGTTCAAGATCATCATCAAGGAGCGCCCGAGGGTGTCCCGCTGGCTTTACACCGGCGTCAAGAAGAATGAGCAGAAAGATCTCGAGGAAAGGCTCCATCTGCGCAGGGGAGGCGAGTTCTCCGATTACGTGTCCTCCACTTCTGTCGGGATCATCAAGAGATATTTCTCCGAGAAGGGATTCCTCAATTGCGAGGTCGATGTCCAGACCCAGAAGGACACCATCATCAAAAACGCCATAAGGGTCAATTTCGCCGTGAACAAAGGCGAGAAGGTCAGGATCCGGGACATCAACTTCGAGGGCAATGACGGGGTCTCCGACTTCAAGCTGGCCCGCTCGATGAAGAAGACCAAGGCCAAGAAGATCTACAACTTCTTCAACAGCAAGAAGTTCAATGAGAAGGAGTACCCTAACGACAAGCTGAACATGATCAGCAAGTTCAACGAGGCCGGTTACCGTGACGCGCGGATCCTGAAGGACTCCATCTATTATGTCGAGCCGGGCCGCCTCGGGATCGACTTCAAGTTCGACCAGGGCAAGAAATACTATTTCAGGAACGTCACCTGGACCGGAAACTCCATCTATTCCACAGATCAGCTGAACTCCATCCTCCAGATCAAGAAGGGAGATCCCTACGACGTGGTCACGATGCAGAAGAGGCTCACGGGAGGAGGGAAGCAGACGGACTATGACGTCTCCAAGATGTACCGCGACAACGGTTACCTCTTCTTCCAGGTCACGCCCGTGGAGTTGAACATCGAGGGAGACTCGGTCGACGTGGAGATGAGGGTCTCGGAGGGTAAGCAGGCGACCCTTAACAACATCATCATCAACGGTAACGACCTGACCAGCGAGAAGGTTGTCCGCAGGCAGGTCTACACCAAGCCCGGCTATCTTTTCAGCCAGACCAATTTCGAGAGATCCATCAGGGAGATCGCCTCTCTCGGCCAGTTCGACCCTGAGGCCATATCGAGCGAGGGAGGTTACAACATAGTCCCCAACCAGCTCAACAACACCGTGGACCTGGTCTACAACGTCACTGAGAAGCCTTCCAGCCAGCTTGAGCTTTCAGGAGGTTGGGGAGCCAACACATTCGTGGCGACTGTCGGTGTGAGTTTCAATAACTTCTCCACCAGGAGGATGTTCGACAAGAGCGCCTGGAGGCCTGTGCCTCTGGGTGACGCCCAGAACCTGTCCCTGCGCTTCCAGACCAACGGAACGTACTACACCTCCCTGATATTCAGTTTCACAGAGCCTTGGCTGACCCAGAAGAAGCCCACTTCCCTCAGCCTGCAAGCCTATTACACCAGGCAGACAGACTCCTACCTGGCCATCGGTCTGCTCAGCAACGACAAGGTCATGCAGATCTACGGCCTGTCCGGCGGAATCGGCACCCGCCTGAAATGGCCGGACGACTATTTCGTCCTCTACAACGGCCTCAGCTGGCAGGTCTATGACCTGAAGAACTGGTTCAGCGGCTACTTCATGTTCACGGACGGAAGATCCCATAACCTCAGTTACACGGCAAACCTCAGCAGGACCTCGACCGACCAGCAGATCTACCCGAGGCGAGGCTCCGTGTTCTCGGCAAGCGCCCAGCTCACCCCTCCGTACTCCTTGTTCAGGAAGAAGGACCTGGGCACGCTTGACGCCTCCGGCAACCCCACGAAGGTCGCAAGTTACAAAGACATCAACTACGACAACTGGACATCCTCCGACAGGTACAAGTGGATCGAGTACCACAAGTGGAAACTGAGCGGTGAGACTTACACCCAGGTGTGGAAGGATCTCGTGATCATGGGAAGGGCCCAGTTCGGTTACCTTGGCTACTACAACCGCAAATGGGGATATTCCCCGTTCGAGGGCTTCCGTGTCGGAGGAGACGGCATGTCGGGCTACGACACCTACGGGTCTGACATCATCCCTTTGAGGGGATATGAGAACTACTCACTGACCCCTTGGGAGGCGACTCCTTATAACACCAACGGCTATTACGCCGGTAATGTCTACGACAAGTTCACCGTCGAGGCCCGCTATCCCGTGATCCTTCAGCCTCAGTCCACGATCTTCGTGCTGACCTTCCTGGAGGGCGGTAACTGCTGGTCCTCAATCGACAAGTTCAACCCTTTCCAGATCAAGAGATCCGCCGGAGTCGGTGTCAGGGTCTTCCTCCCTATGATCGGTCTGCTGGGAGTTGACTGGGGTTGGGGATTCGACAATCCGACCAAGAGCGACAGGAGCCAATTCCATTTCATGATAGGCCAACAGTTCTGATATTGATTTTTATTCTTAACTTTGCACAATCTTTGCAAAACCGGATATTCAACGAAACTAAAAGACAATTGATATGAAAAAGATCGTTTTGTTCGCCGCCATGGCGTTGTTAACCCTTACGGCATCCGCCCAGGTGAAATTCGCTTATGTGAATTTCAACGAGCTTGTGATGCTCATGCCTGAGTCTGACGACGCCAGGGCTCAGATGCAGACCGCCCAGAAAGAAGCCAATGACACCTACCAGAGCATGGTTGACGAGGGACAGACCAAATTCAACGAGTACCAGCAGAAGCAGGCGACTTGGACTCCGGCCATCAAGGAAAGCAAAGAGAAAGAGCTCACCGAGATCCAGAACAGGATCCAGGAGTTCGAGCAGTCTATCCAGCTCGAGCTTCAGCAGCAGCAGCAACAGCTGATGGAACCGATCCAGAAGAAGGCCCTCGAAGCCGTCGAGAAGCTCGCCAAGGCCGGCGGATACGTCTTTGTCTTCGACACGACCCAGTTCTACTATGTGGACAAGTCGCAGTGCAAGGATCTCACCCCGGACGCCAGGAAAGAGCTGAATATCCCCGCCGGAAGGACTATCGAGCAGCTCCAGGCAGAGCTTCAGGCCCAGCAGCAGTAAACAGCCATCGGGACAAGAATAGTGAAAGACAGGTCAAGAACCTGTCTTTTTCTTTATGAATTATTACGTTTTCTCTATTTTATTCTTTACATTCGCGACTAATATTAGTGTAATATTGATTTTTTGTAACAACAGTAATAACTGATAATGAAAACCACAGAAATCATGGCCCGTCTCCAGGCCAAGTATCCTACCGAGAAGGAATATCTCCAGGCGGTACAGGAGGTGCTCGAGTCCATCGAGGAAGTCTACAACCAGCATCCTGAGTTCGAGAAGGCGAAGATAGTCGAGAGGCTCGTGGAGCCCGACAGGATCTTCACTTTCCGTGTCACATGGATTGACGACAACGGTGAGGTCCAGACCAACCTCGGCTACCGTGTCCAGTTCAACAGCGCGATCGGACCCTACAAGGGAGGTCTCCGCTTCCACAAGGCCGTCACCCCTTCCATGCTGAAGTTCCTCGGTTTCGAGCAGACCTTCAAGAACGCCCTCACCACTCTCCCCATGGGTGGCGCCAAGGGTGGCTCAGATTTCGATCCCGTGGGCAAGTCCAACGCCGAGATCATGCGTTTCTGCCAGGCCTTCATGCTTGAGCTCTGGCGCTGCATCGGTCCCGACCAGGATATCCCCGCCGGCGACGTGGGTGTCGGCGGCCGTGAGATCGGCTTCCTGAACGGAATGTACCAGAAACTCGCCAGGCAGTACCACACCGGCGTCCTGACCGGCAAGGGAATGACCTGGGGTGGTTCCATCCTCCGTCCCGAGGCCACCGGTTTCGGAGCCCTCTATTTCACCCAGCACCTTCTTGAGAAGGCCGGGAAGGACATTGTCGGAAAGAAAGTCGCCCTCTCCGGCTTCGGTAACGTGGCTTGGGGCGCCGCCACCAAGGCCACCGAGCTTGGCGCCAAGGTGGTCGCCATCTCCGGCCCCGACGGTGTCTGCCACATTCCCGAGGGTATCACCAAGGAAATGATCGATTACATGCTTGACATGCGCGCCTCCAACCGCAACAAGGTTGAGGACATGGCCACCAAGTTCCCCCAGAAGGCTTTCTTCACCGCCGGCAAGAAGGCGTGGAGCATCCCCGTCGACATCGCCCTCCCTTGCGCTTTCCAGAATGAGCTCAGCGAGGACGACGCCAAGGAGCTCGTCGCCAACGGTTGCTGGTGCTGCTGCGAGGTCTCCAACATGGGTTGCCAGCCCGGAGCCATCCACTATTTCCAGAACAACGGCATTCTCTTCGCTCCCGGAAAGGCCGTCAACGCCGGTGGTGTCGCCACCTCGGGCCTTGAGATGACCCAGAACGCCGCCCACCTCAGCTGGTCCGCCCAGGAGGTTGACGACAAGCTGCACTGGATCATGCTGAGCATCCACGAGCAGTGCGTCAAGTACGGTACCCGCGAGGACGGCACCGTTGACTATGTCAAGGGAGCCAACATCGCCGGCTTCATGAAGGTCGCTGAGGCCATGCTCGAGCAGGGCGTCATCTAGTCCTGAGACGACATAAGCTTAAAGAGGGTGACAGGGCGGTACGCCGACTGGCACCCTCTTTTGTTTTGTGTCTGCCGCCCTTGATATTTTGACATAATTTTCATCGTCTTAAGTATTATTTTGTTAATTTTGCACCCGATTAGCGAAGTTTTGAATATTTATATACATTATGAGCAAACTAGAATCAAAAAGCGCGATGGCCGCTAATCCCCAAATCGCGCAAGAATCTTCGTTTGACCGCAAGCGCCATATCTTCGGGGCCATCTTCGGGCCAATCTGCGCGCTCCTGGTTTATTTCATTCCCATAGCCGGACTTTCTCCTGAGGCCCACAAACTTCTGGCGATCGTGACGTTTGTCGCTTTCTGGTGGATCTGCGAGCCGGTTCCCATCCCCGTCACCTCTCTCCTCGGACCTGTTCTCTGCGTCATCTTCGGCGTGGTCTCGGCGACGGACGCTTTCAAAGCCTTCGCCAACCCGATGATCTTCCTGTTCATGGGAGGTTTCCTGATCGCCAAGGGCATGATGGTGAACGGTCTTGACAAGCGTATCGCCTACGGGATCATGTCCATGAAATGGGTGGGCGATTCCCCTCGCAGGATTTTCCTGGCCATAGGTCTCGCGTGTATGCTCTGCTCCGGGTGGATCAGCAACACCGCCACCGCCGCCATGATGTTCCCCATCGCCCTCGGTCTGCTTGAGGCTATCCGCGAGATGATGGCCGCCAACGGAAAGGAGATCGATCTCAGGAAATACAAATACGCCACCGGTCTGATGCTTATGACCGCGTACGCCTGCTCCATCGGAGGTGTCCTCACCCCGATCGGAACTCCCCCTAACATCATCATGATCGGTTTCATCAGGGAGTTGGCCCCCGAGGCCCCTCAGATCACGTTCTTCAACTGGATGATTTGGGGCTTCATCGCGATGGTGCTCTATTTCATCGTCACCTATTTCGTTCTCCAGAAGATGTTCCCCGCCGACGTCAAGCACATCGACGGCGCCCAGGATTTTATCCAGGAGCATAAGAACGCGTTGGGCAAATGGACCCGCGCCCAGAAGAACACCCTTATCGCTTTCATCGTGGCGGTTGTCCTGTGGGTGTTCCCGGGCATATTGAACGCCATCCAGAGCATCTCACCTGACGCTATCAGCGCCGATGTCCTTAAGACCTACAACAAGCATTTCCCTGAGGCTATCGCCGCCATGGTCGGCGGTCTGCTCCTCTTCCTCATGCCTACCGACATCAAGAAGGGCGAGATGACGCTTAGCTGGAAAGACGGTGTCAAGGGTATCGACTGGGGCACCCTGCTGCTCTTCGGCGGCGGTCTGTCCATCGGAGGAATGGTGTTCTCCACCGGTCTCTCTCAGTGGATCGGCGAGTCCCTGACAAGCGCGCTTGGCGGTCACCCGTCCGAGTACGTGTTCCTCACCCTGTTCGCTGTCACCTCCCTGCTTCTGTCCGAGCTCACATCCAACACGGCTGTCGCGAACCTCATGGGCCCGATCGCCATCGCCACCGCTGTCTCGCTGGGCTTCAGCCCCGTGCCTGTCTGCGTTGTGATGGCTCTCTGTACCTCTCTGGCCTTCATGCTCCCGGTCTCGACTCCTCCGAACGCCATCACATATTCTTCGGGTTACATCCCTATCACGAAGATGATCAAGGCCGGAGTCCTGCTCGACATCATCGGAGTGTTCGTGATCACTGTGCCTCTGGTGTACTTCCTTGTCAAGGCGATCATGGGTGTCTAATCAGTGACGACATCATAATGAGAGGCTGGCTCGTGGCCGGCCTCTTTTCTTGTTTCCTTGGCGTCATTTTAATATAAAATAGTTAACTTTGTACTATAATCCTCAGCATAGTTTATTTTTTATCTATAATCCTAATTATGAAGAAGATTTTATTAGTAGCTACGGCTATTCTCTTCTGTCTCAATTCTTTCGCGCAGAACGCGGAACAACCCGAATATGGCTATAAACAGACTGGTTTCCAGAGCCAGCCCAAGTTTGGAGGTTACATAATCGGCTCTTACAAGTACACTGACAAGGACGGTTCCAATGGCGGTCCAGGCTTCGGATGCAGGTTGATCAGGCTCTATGTCGACGGCTCCATTTTCAACGATTTCAAATACCGTATCCAGTTCCAGGCCGCGGGCGGAACACCCCATGTGAAAGACTTTTATGTCGAATGGGCGAAATACACCGCCTTCTCTGTCAAGATGGGACAGTTCAAGAGGGCTTTCACCTTCGAGAACCCCATGAATCCTTGGGATGTCGGTGTCGGTGACTTCTCGTTCCTCGTCCAGAAAATGGCAGGTATGGGAGACCGCCTTGGAGAAGCCAACATGGGAGGCCGCGATCTGGGAATTCAGGTCCAGGGTGACTTCCTTCCCATCGGAAGTGACAACCACAATCTTGTCCACTACCAGCTCGGTGTCTACAATGGCCAGGGTATCAACCTTTCCGACGCCGACAATAAGAAAGACGTGATCGGAACGGTCCAGCTCCAGCCGATCAAGGGCTTGAAAGTCGGTGTCTTCGGTTGGAAGGGTAACTGGATCAATGCCGCCGGTACCAGCCTCAAGCGTGAGCGTGTGAGCGCCGGCCTGGATTTCAACCGTGACAATTGGACGGTCAGGGCTGAGTACGCCACCGCGATCGCCGGGGAGAAGGAGCAGAGCGGTGCCTCGGACGCTTTCTATGTGACCGCCGGCGTTCCTCTCAAGGACTGGTTCAAGGTGTATCTCAAGTGGGACGAGTTCCGCGGAGCGGCGACCGCTGACACCAGCCACGACATGTATTCGGCTTGCGCCAACTTCCGTCTCCACAAGAATCTGAATTTCCAGGTCGAGTTCCGTCACCACAACGACAAGAATCTGGCAGCCGCCAACTACAACGACATCTGGTTGCAGACCTACATCAGATTCTGATAGTACCTTATCAAACCATACTATTCTATGAAAAAGTCCAAATTAGCGATCTTGACTTTCACCTGCGCGCTCTGGACCGCCGGCCTGGCGGCCCAGAGCCACAAGGTGAACCTCAAGAATAATCTCGAGCCGTACGGATTCTTCCGCGCCGCCGCCATTTTCGACTCCAGGGATTCCAAGGCCGGTTCGGAGGATTTGTTTTATTTCCGCCCCCTCGACAAGCAGACCAATTTGCAGGGTAAGGACATCTACAGTAACCCTTCGCTGAAATCCTACGCTATCACCACCCGTCTTGGGGTTAATGTGTCAGGTTATCGCTACGGCTCCATGAAGGTCGCCGGGAAGATTGAGGGAGACTTCTATCTGATGAACGGCGCGACGGCCTCCCTGCGACTCAGGCACGCCTATGTCGATGTGTTCTGGGATGAGCTAGGGTATGATAACAACTCCCTCATGTTCAGGGTGGGGCAAAGCTGGCACCCCATGGCGGCCGACATGCCCTATTGCGTCAACGTCGAGACCGGGGCCCCCTTCGCCCCCTTCAACTGGAGTCCTCAATTGATGATGGAATATTCCTTCGCCGGACGTCTTCGCCTCACCGCGGGAGCGATCTATCCGATGCAGTTCCTGCCCACAGGGCCCTCCGGCGAGTCAGAGAATTATGTCAAGTACGGCCTTATCCCTGAGCTGTACGGAGGGATCTCCTACACCGGAGAGACCTTCACCGCCCGCGCCGGCGCCGACCTGCTCACACTGAGCCCCAGATGGCGCACCACCACCCGGGATTTCTCGACCGAGGACTGGTACGACATCGGGACAAAGGTGAAAGACCGGGTCTCGATGCTCAGCCCCTTCGTCTATCTCCAGTACGGGAAAGGATCGTTCAAGATCAACGTCAAGTCAGTTTTCGCCCAGGGAGGGGATCATCTCCGTCTGATGGGAGGTTACGCCTTGTACGACTGGCGTGATCCCTATGAGTATCGTTACACCCCGCTCCGTTCCACAGTCTCCTTCCTCTCGTTCTCAGTGGGGAGGACTCTTCAGTTCATGTGCATGGGAGGTTACATGATGAACCTTGGAACGAAGCATAATCTTCCCGTCGATGACGACGGTCATTGCCGCTCCACGGACATCTATTACGCCTCCGCCGGGGACCCCGGCATTGCCCAGATGATCAGGGTGACCCCCACGATTGCCTACAATTCGGGTAAACTCACATTGGCTGTGGAGTACAACAACACGACCGTCCAGTACGGCACCGCCTCTAAACTGAACAACTACGCTATCCCAACCGAGAATCTCCACTGGATCACGAACCACCGCGTCATGGGCGTGGTGAGATTCTCATTATAGAGAGGGGTCTATTTCAGGAAGCGGTCGGCGAAGCTGACGTATCTCTCCCAATCGTAGATCAACACATTATGGGCGCCGCGACGAATGTGGTGGCCCATTCTTCCGACGACAACGGGATTCTCGATCTCCGGCACTGTGGTGCTGGTGATCCCGTCGAGGCCGAACAGCCTGTACACAGGAGCCGCTCCCACCAGGCTGAAGTATTCACCGACAGGATCGGCCCAATCGTCCTCGCTGGCGCTGGCCACGTAGACAGGCCGAGGAGCGATCAAGGCGATCAACTCGTGCTGGTCCCAGGGCATGGTCTCCTCCTTGCCTCCATAGGACGAATAATTGGCGCAGAACCAATGGGGGAATGACCGGCAGATCGCCTCGACCGTCTCGCCGTGTTTCCTCCTCGCGATCGCCGCCCCGGAGCATCCGGAGTCATTGGAGATGACCAGGGCGAACCTCTGGTCGGTCGCTCCGGCCCAGAGGGAAGTCTTCCCGAGGCGGGAATGGCCGATCACCGCCACTTTGCGGGAATCGATCGCTTTCACGGTCTCAAGATAGTCAAGGCATCTGGAAAGTCCCCAGGCCCATGCCGAGATCGAGCCCCAGGACTCGTTGTCCCTAGGGTTGTCCCCGTCCATAAGCTTGTGGACACCATTGTGGAACCCGTCGTGATAGTCCGGATCGACATCGTGATAGCAGAAGGTCGCGACGGCGTAGCCATGGCTCAGGATGTATTCATAGGACCAGCGGTGGCCGTTGGCGTTCCGGTCAGGAACGACGTAACCGGGCTGGTAGGTGGCGAGTTTCTCCTTCGAGGGCATCATGACCGCAGGATCGTCCGTGGTGGCGTGGTTGCCCTTGAAATTGGCTCCAAGGAAGGCCGGGACAGGCCCCTTCCTGTTGTTGGGAATATACATCAAAAGAACAAGGTAGTAGTTCTCGTCCTTGTCGAAGCTGATTTTCACCTGTCTCCTTGTGGCCAGGCCGCCGAAAGCGTCCGGGCTTTCCTCAAGCACCTCGAAATGAAGATCAGGGGCGGTTCCAGGCTCTCGGCCGAACATCCGGGACCTGAACATCTCCATCAGTTCGGGCCTGCGCTCTTTGATCCACTGGCGCTTGGATCTCACAAGGCGCCCGTCCTCCATCCTTAAGGGATCGGGCAATTCATAAGGGTTGGCCTGTCCGAAGGCGGAGATAGGCAAAACCGCCAGAATGGCTAAAGCAATCAGTCTCAGTGTCTTACTCATGGTTTATTATCGCTGGTTAAATTATTCCCATTCGATCGTTGCCGGGGGTTTGGAGGAAATGTCATAGACCACCCGGTTGACACCCTTCACCTTGTTGATGATGTCGTTGCTCACCTGGGCCAGGAAGTCGTATGGGAGGTGGAACCAGTCCGCCGTCATGGCGTCGGTCGAGACCACCGCCCTCAGCGCGACCGGATTCTCGTAGGTCCGCTCGTCTCCCATGACACCCACGCTCTTCACGGGCAGCAGGATCACCCCCGCCTGCCAGATCGCGTCGTAGAGGTTGTCGGCCTCGCGCCTCGGGTCGGAAGCCGAGGGGAAATGGAGGGCCGAGCAATCGTAGGACCGGAGCCCTTTAATGAATATGTCATCAGCCTCCCTCAGCACGTCCAGTTTCTCCTTGGTCACGTCCCCGATGATCCTCACGGCGAGTGACGGTCCCGGGAAGGGATGCCTCCCGACAAGCTCTTCCTTGATCCCGAGCGCGCGACCCACCCGTCTCACCTCGTCCTTGAACAGCATCTTAAGCGGCTCGACGATCTTCAGGTTCATCTTCTCCGGCAGGCCGCCGACATTGTGATGGGATTTTATCTTGGAAGCTATGTTGCCGATCCCGGCGGACTCGATCACGTCAGGGTAGATTGTGCCTTGGGCCAGCCAGCGGGCCCCTTCGATGCCCCGGGCATATTTGTCGAATGTCTCGATGAACAGCCTTCCGATGATCTTACGCTTGGCCTCCGGCTCGGTCACGCCGGAGAGTTCCCTCAGGAAGTCCTCGGAGGCGTCGGCGCCGATGACATTGAGATTCATGTCACGGTAGGACGCCAGCACGTCCTCATACTCGTTCTTCCTCAGGAGGCCGTTGTTGACGAATATGCAAGTCAGGTTGTGCCCGATGGCCTTGTTGAGCAGCACTCCGGCCACCGTGGAATCCACTCCGCCGCTCAAGCCAAGGATCACCTTGTCGTCCCCGATAGTCTTCCTTAGCGAGTCGACCGTCGTCTCTATGAAGGAGTCCGGGGTCCAGTCGCCGGCGCAGCCACAGATCCTGAAAGCGAAATTGCCGAGAATCCTCGAGCCCTCAGTGGTGTGGAACACCTCCGGATGGAACTGGACGGCGAATGTGGGTTCCCCCTCGAACGAGAAGGCGGCGTTGGCCACGCTCTCGGTTGAGGCTATGACCCTGGCCCCGGCCGGAAGCGCGGAGATAGTGTCCCCGTGTGACATCCAGACCTGGGATCGTGGCGCGACTTCCCGGAAAAGGGGCGAGGAGGGCTCGTTGACCTCCAGCGTCGCCCTGCCATATTCCCTGGCTATGGAACCCTCCACCTGGCCGCCGAACTTGTGGGCGAGGTACTGGGCGCCGTAGCATATTCCCAGAAGGGGATAGCGTCCCTTTATGCCATCAAGGTCGATCTGGGGGGCGTCCGCGTCCCTGACAGAGCACGGGCTCCCGGAGAGGATGACTCCCTTGACGCTCCCGTCCAGGGCGGGGACTTTGTTGAACGGGAAGATCTCACAGTAGACATTCAGCTCGCGCAGGCGTCTTCCGATCAGTTGTGTGACCTGGGAACCGAAATCGAGAATGATTATCTTTTCAGTCATTTGGCCGGATGTTTCCAAGACAAATTTAATATAAAAACGGAAGACTGAAAAAAATCGCGCGAAATGAATAATTATTGAAAATTTATGCATATATTTGCAGCCGATTTGAATATTTATTAATTGTGAAAAGCAAGCCCGAAAGACATAGGATCATCAGGGAAGTGGTCGCTAGCGGAAAGGTCGGCAGCCAGGAGGAACTGGCCGCCATCCTTGAGAAAAAAGGCTTCCAAGTGGCCCAGGCCACGCTTTCCCGTGACATCCGCGACCTGGGGATCACCAAGCTCCACGACGGCGGAAGCTATTATTACAGCCTTCCCGGCGCCCCCCTCGCCGTCGCCCCCGAGGTCAAGACTCCCGACGTGTCGGGAAGTGTGTCCGGAATGGAGATCACCGGGCAGATCGCCGTCCTTAAGACAAGGCCGGGACACGCCAACATGGTCGCCTCCTTCATCGACTCGGCCTCGTTGAGCGAGATTGTCGGGACGATAGCCGGGGACGACACGATCTTCCTCGCCATCAGGGAGGGGGTCAGCCGGGAGTCCCTGTCGGCCTCGTTAAGGAAGGCCCTTGTCGGCCTCGGCCGCGGGAGAAACATTTGATTATGAATATAATAAAACTATAGAATGAAACTTGAAGACATCACAATCGAGGTCGCTTCCCAGAAGCATCTTGTCTATGTCGACAGGATCCTGAAGGCGATCGAGGAGGCGGCCCAGGTCCGCGGGACCGGCATAGCCAGGCGTAAGCCGGATTACATCTCCCGGAAAATCGAGGAGGCCAAGGCGGTCATAGCCACCCACGGGGACGACTTCGCCGGGTTCAGCTACATCGAGACATGGGAGCACAAGCGCTATGTGACCACCTCGGGCCTTATCGTGCGTCCTGAGTACAGAGGTCTCGGAATAGCCAAGAAGATCAAGGACATGACCTTCTCGCTGGCCCGCGTCAGGTGGCCCAACGCCAAGATATTCAGTCTCACGAGCGGCGCCGCCGTCATGTCGATGAACACCAGGCTCGGCTACAAGCCCGTGACCTTCGCCGAGCTCACCAACGACGAGGCTTTCTGGAAGGGTTGCGAGGGCTGTGTCAATGTGGACATCCTCAAGAGGACCGACCGCAAGTACTGCATCTGCACCGGAATGCTCTTCGACCCTGAGGAGCACCTGCCGGCGAAGATCCCCCAGGACGTCCTCGACAGGATAGCCAAGTTGGAAGAGAGTGAAGAGAACAGTGAGGAATAAAACAACAGACAATATGGAAAAGAAAAAAGTTGTGGTCGCCTACAGCGGCGGACTGGACACCTCGTTCACGGTCATGTACCTTACGAGAGAGAAAGGATATGATGTCTACGCGGCCTGCGCCGACACCGGCGGATTCAGCCCCGAGCAGTTGAAAGACAACGAGAAAAGAGCCTACGAGCTTGGCGCCAAGGCCTATGTCACCCTCGACGTGACCAAGGAATACTACGACAAGAGCCTCAAGTACATGATCTTCGGCAATGTCCTCAGGAACGGCACCTATCCTGTCTCGGTCTCTTCCGAGAGAATATTCCAGGCCATGGCGATAGCCCGCTACGCCAAGGAGATCGGCGCCGACGCGATCGCCCACGGCTCCACGGGCGCCGGGAATGACCAGGTCCGTTTCGACATGACCTTCCTTGTCCTCGCTCCCGGGATCGAGATCATCACCCTCACCAGGGACATGGCCCTGACCCGCCAGTTCGAGGTCGATTATCTCAACGAGCACGGCTTCAAGGCTGATTTCAAGAAGCTTAAATATTCCTACAACGTCGGCCTCTGGGGCACCTCCATCTGCGGAGGCGAGATCCTGGACTCCAAGCAGGGCCTTCCTGAGAGCGCCTATCTCAAACAAGTCGTCAAAGAGGGCTCCGAGACCATCGAGATCGAGTTCGAGAAGGGTGAGATCATCGGGGTGAACGGCGAGAAGTTCGCCGACAAGGTGGCCGCCATCCAGAAGGTCGAGTCCATCGCCGCCCCTTACGGGATCGGCCGCGACATGCATGTGGGAGACACCATCATCGGCATAAAAGGCCGTGTCGGCTTCGAGGCCGCCGCCCCTATGCTCATCATGGCCGCCCACAAGTTCCTCGAGAAATTCACCCTGAGCAAGTGGCAGCAGTACTGGAAGGACCAGGTGGCCAACTGGTACGGCATGTTCCTCCACGAGAGCCAGTACCTGGAGCCCGTCATGAGGGACATCGAGGCCATGCTGACCGAGAGCCAGAGAAACGTGACCGGCAAGGTGACAATGGAGCTCCGTCCCTGGTCGTTCTCCACTGTGGGCGTTGACTCGCCCTGCGATCTTGTCAAGACCAAGTTCGGGGAATATGGCGAGATGCAGAAGGGCTGGACAAGCGACGACGCCAAGGGATTCATCAAGGTGAGCTCGACTCCTCTGCGGGTCTATTACACCGCCCACAAGGACGAGGGCGAGAAACTCGAAAAGGAACTGTAGATGGACTTCCAGGGCAAAATCAAGGTAGGGATAGTCGGGGCCGCCGGTTACACCGCCGGCGAGCTCCTGAGGATCCTTGTCAACCATCCTCTCGTCGAGATTGTCTTCGCCCAGAGCGGGAGCCACGCCGGCGAGCCGGTCTGGTCCGCCCACGCCGACCTTCTCGGCGAGACGGACCTTCGCTTCGTCTCTTCGGTCCCTGTGGAAGGGGTCGATGTGCTGTTCCTCTGCTCCGGTCACGGCAAGGCGAAACCCTTCGTGGCCTCCCTCCCGGAAAGTTACAAGGGCGCCATCATCGACCTCGGGAACGACTTCCGCATCGCCGCCGACGCCGGAGACTTCGTCTACGGCCTCCCAGAGGCCTTCCGGGACAAGATTGTGAAGTCAAGGCACATCGCCAACCCCGGCTGCTTCGCCACCTCCATCCAGCTCGCCCTGCTGCCCATGGCCGCCAAGGACCTGCTCCCCGAGATCCATGTGACCGGGATCACCGGCTCCACCGGAGCCGGCCAGGCACCCTCGGAGACCACCCACTTCAGCTGGCGCTCCGACAACCTCTCCGTCTATAAGGCTTTCACCCACCAGCATCTCTCGGAGATCCGCGAGACCCTCGTCTCGATGGCCCCGGGTTTCGGCGGCGAGATCAATTTCGTGCCGGTCAGGGGAGACTTCGCGAGAGGTATCCTGGCCTCCGTCTATCTCGACACCGACCTGACCGAGGAAGAGGCCGTGGCGGTCTACAAAGAGTACTACAAGGACGAGCCCTTCGTCCATGTGATTGATTCCAATCCGGACATGAAGATGGTCGTCAACACGAACAAGTGCGTCCTCAATGTGCGGAAACACGGACGGAAACTCCACGTTATCAGCGTGATAGACAACCTTGTCAAGGGAGCTTCCGGCCAGGCTGTCCAGAACATGAACCTGGTCTTCGGAATCCCCGAGGACACAGGCCTCCACCTCAAAGCCACCAGATTCTAGTGAAGCATGAAACTTTTTGATGTCTATAGTTTGTTTGACGTGACGCCGGTGAAGGCTCTCGGGACCAGGGTCTGGGACGACAAGGGGACCGAGTACCTCGACCTTTACGGCGGTCACGCCGTGATCTCTGTCGGCCATTGCCATCCTGAATATGTGAGGGCCGTCACGGATCAGCTCGGCAAGATCGGATTCTACTCCAACAGTGTCCACAATCCCCTCCAGGAGGAGCTGGCGGAGAAGATAGGGGAGTTGTCCGGTCTTCAGGATTATTCCCTGTTCCTTTGCAACTCGGGCGCCGAGGCCAACGAGAACGCGTTGAAACTCGCGTCCTTCCACACCGGGAAGAAGCGTGTCATCGCTTTCCGGGGAGCCTTCCATGGACGCACCTCCGGGGCTGTCGCCGTCACTGACAACCCCAGGATCCGGGCCCCGTTCAACACCGGTCATGAGGTCACTTTCGTCGGGATGAACGACATCCTGACGGTCAAGGAGGAACTCTCCAAAGGTGATGTCGCGGGGGTGATAATCGAGGGGATCCAGGGAGTCGGTGGGATAATCATTCCCGACGACGGTTTCATGAGGGATCTCAGTGCCGCCACGAAAGAGGCTGGAGTGCCACTCATACTCGACGAGGTGCAAAGCGGTTTCGGCCGCTCCGGCAAATTCTTCGCCCACCAGTGGGCGGGTATAAAGCCGGACCTAATCACCATGGCTAAAGGCATGGCCGGCGGTTTCCCGATCGGCGGAGTGCTGATCTCCCCGGAGTTCGAGCCCGTCAAGGGAATGCTCGGGACCACTTTCGGCGGCAATCATCTCGCCATGGCAGCCGCTATCGCCGTGGCTGACATAATCAAGGAGGAGAACCTTGTCTCCAACGCCCTGGAGGTCGGTGAATATCTGAAAGCCCGCCTCCTCGCCTTGACCGATGGCGCTCCGGATGGCGAGACAACTGCCACCCTCGGCACGTTAAGAGGGGGGACCGCGAGCGAAGCGAGCGGTGGGGCCGAGCGTAGTGAGGCGGTCGAGCCGCCGGAGACGCCATCGGTCAAAGAAATCCGTGGTCGGGGTCTCATGCTTGGCGTCGAGTTCAACGGCCCCGTGGCGGAGATAAGGAAGAGACTCCTGTTCGAGAAACATGTTTTCACGGGTGTGTCCGGCAAGAACATGATCCGCCTGCTCGCCCCGCTCGTCCTCAGCAAGGACGATGTCGACATATTCATTAAAGCCTTGGAGGAAGTTTTATGAGATCGTTTTTCAATGTCAGTGACATAGGTGACCTGGGGAAGGCTCTCCGGGAGGCCAAGGAAGTGAAGGCCAATCCTTTCGGCTGGAAAGAGCTCGGGAAGGACAAGACCATCATCCTGATATTCTTCAACAACAGCCTGAGGACCCGCCTGAGCAGCCAGAAGGCCGCCCTGAACCTCGGGATGAACCCGATCGTCCTGAATGTCAACGGCGACAGCTGGAAGCTTGAGACCGAACTTGGGGTCGTGATGGACGGGGACAAGAGCGAGCATCTGCGGGAGGCGATCCCGGTGATCGGGAGCTACTGCGACCTGATCGGGGTGCGTTCCTTCGCCGGCCTGTCCGACAGGGAGTTTGACTATGCGGAATCCATTCTGAGTCAATTCATTGAATATTCAGGGAAGCCGGTCATCAGCCTGGAGTCCGCCACAGTGCACCCCTGCCAGGCCTTCGCCGACCTGATCACGATCGAGGAATACAAGACCAAGCCCCGCCCCAAGGTGGTCATGACCTGGGCCCCTCACCCGAGGGCCCTGCCTCAGGCTGTCCCCAACTCCTTCGCCGAGTGGATGAACGCCGCCGACGTGGACTTCGTGATCACCCATCCCGAGGGCTACGAGCTGGATCCCCGTTTCGTCGGGGACGCCAAGGTCGAGTATGACCAGATGAAAGCCCTTGAGGGAGCGGACTTTGTCTATGCCAAGAACTGGAGCTGCCCGGGAGTCACGAACCCCGCGGACTACGGCAAGGTCATCTCCAAGGACATGGGCTGGATGGTGGACGCCGCCCACATGGCCGTCACCAACCACGCCAAGTTCATGCACTGCCTTCCCGTCAGAAGGAATATGATTGTCTCCGACGAGGTGATTGACTCGCCCGACAGCATCGTCATCCCGGAGGCGGCCAACCGTGTGGTCTCGGCCCAGGTGGTAATGAAAAGAATGTTGGAGGACGCGCTATGATCAAAGAGAGTCTGAATATCATCAAAGTCGGCGGTGCCGTCGTGGAGGACGAGAAGTCCCTATCGGGCCTGCTGATGTCTTTCTCCAGCCTTAAAGGGCTGAAAATCCTGGTCCATGGCGGCGGCAAGATAGCCACCGAGCTGGCTGGGAAACTGGGTGTCGAGACCCGGATGATAGACGGGCGCAGGATCACCAGCGCCGAGATGCTAAAGGTGGTGACCATGGTCTATGGTGGCCTCGTCAACAAGAACATCGTGGCCCGTCTCCAGGCCCTCGGGGTCAACGCCATCGGTCTCACCGGGGCGGACATGAACATCATAATGAGCGTCAAGCGACCTGTGGACCTGGTCAATTTCGGCTATGTCGGTGATGTCAAATACGTGAACACCAAAGCCTTGGTCTCCCTGCTCGAGGCCGGGACCACGCCCGTGCTGGCCCCGCTCACCCACGACAAGGAAGGGACCATGCTCAACACCAACGCCGACACGATAGCATCCTCGGTGGCCAGGGCGCTCGCGGATAAATATTCGGTGACCCTGACATTCTGCTCCTCGATTCCGGGAGTGCTCCGTGACCTCTCCGACCCGTCGTCCTTGATCAAGACTGTCGTGAAGGCGGATTTCGACCCGATGGTCGCCGACGGCACCATCTCGGAGGGCATGATTCCCAAGCTTCAGAACGCTTTCGACGCCATCGGTGACGGAGTAGCCAAGGTGGTGATCACCTCGCCCTCGGATTTGTCCGGAGGAACCACTATATTAGCGGATCCTGAGACAGACGACTGACATGGACACTGTAGGGCTTTTAAAAGGACTGATAGCCATTCCTTCCTTCAGCAGGGAGGAGGGAGAGGCTTGTGACTATCTTGAGAAGTGGCTCTCCGGCAATGGTTTCACCGGTGTCCGCCGGGTAGGGAACAACCTCTGGATGGAGTCAGAGGCGCCCTCAGGCAAGCCCACGGTCCTTCTGAACGCCCACATCGACACGGTGAGGCCGGCCGGGGGATATTCCCGGGACCCTTTCACCCCGTCGATTGAGGACGGGAGGCTCTACGGCCTCGGCAGCAACGACGACGGCGGCTCGCTTGTCGCTCTTCTGGAGGCGTACGCGGAACTCTCCTCGAGACCCCAGCCCTACCGTCTGGTCTTCTCCGCCACGGCGGAGGAGGAAGTCTGCGGCAAGGGCGGTTTCGACCTGCTTCTCCCCGAGATCGGCCCCGTCGAGTTCGGGGTGATCGGAGAGCCCACGGGAATGAATATGGCGGTCGCGGAGAGGGGCTTGATGGTCCTCGACTGCGTCGCCAAGGGAAGAAGCGGACACGCCGCCAGGGAAGAGGGGATCAACTCCATCTATCTGGCCATCAAGGACATAGACTGGTTCCGCTCGTTCCGTTTCCCAAAGGTCTCGGAATATCTCGGCCCGGTGAAGATGTCGGTGACGATGATAGCCGCCGGCACCCAGCACAATGTCGTTCCCGACAAATGCTCTTTCGTGGTGGACGTCCGGCCGAACGGGATGTATTCCAACTCCGAGTTGCTGGACTTGATCAAGGCCTCGGTGGATTGCGAGGTCAAGGAGCGCTCGACAAGGATAGGAAGTTCCAGCCTCCCGACTAGCCATCCGGCCGTGGTCAGGGGGCTATCCCTCGGCCTTCAGCCCTTCGGCTCCCCGACCACCAGCAACCAGGCCCTCTGCCCCTTCCCGACCATGAAGATAGGCCCCGGCGACTCCTCTCGCTCCCACGCCCCGGACGAGTACATCGGCCTTGA
This sequence comes from Bacteroidales bacterium, assembly GCA_017429765.1. GTDB lineage: Bacteria > Bacteroidota > Bacteroidia > Bacteroidales > UBA932 > Cryptobacteroides. The sequence goes on from JAFROJ010000057.1 coordinate 31,548, forward strand.
AGAGATATCCTCCGGAGCCGCGGCCTACGTCGCCCTCCTGGACGGCCTTATTTTGTTATGATAACCTAAGCCCCCGAAGAGGAAGCCTTCGGGGGCGAGAAAACAAAAAAGACAATGGCGAACAAACTATGGGATAAAGGTTACGACGAGGACGCCCGCATCGACGCCTTCACCGTCGGCCACGACCGCGAGCTCGACCTCGAGCTGGCCCCGTATGACATTCTCGGCACCATCGCCCACATCACCATGCTTGAGACGGTAGGACTACTCCCGAAACCTGACCTCGAGGCCCTTCTCCCTGAGCTGAAGGCCTTATATTCAGAAGCTTCCGAAGGACGTTTCGAGATTGAGCCCGACGTCGAGGACGTCCACTCCCAAGTCGAGCTGAACCTCACGAGGAAGCTCGGCGACATCGGCAAGAAAGTCCACACCGGCCGCTCCCGCAACGACCAGGTCCTCGTGGATCTGAAGCTCTATTCCCGGGCGAGGATCGAGCGGACCGCCGGCAAGGTGGCGGCCCTCTTCAAGACCCTCCAGGAGGCCAGCGAGAAGTACAAAGACGCCCTCATCCCAGGCTACACCCATCTCCAGGTCGCCATGCCCTCCTCCTTCGGCCTTTGGTTCGGAGCCTACGCCGAGAGCCTTTGCGACGACATGACAGCCCTCAAGGCCGCGTGGGAGGTCGTGAACCGCAACCCCCTCGGCTCCGCCGCCGGATACGGTTCCTCCGCCCCCCTGGACAGGACCCTCACCACCAGGCTCCTTGGCTTCGAGGATCTGGACTACAACTCTGTCTATGCCCAGATGACCCGCGGAAAGATGGAGAGGACAGTCGCTTTCGCCTATTCCGCCATCGCCGAGACCGTCGGTCGCCTGGCCTTTGACGGCTGCCTGTACTCAAGCCAGAATTTCAGCTTCCTGCGGCTCCCCGACGCCCTCACCACCGGCTCCAGCATAATGCCGCACAAGAAGAACCCCGACGTGTTCGAGCTTGTCAGGGCCCGTTGCAACAAGATCCAGGGCGCGCCCAACACCATCCGCCTCATCTCGGGCAACCTTCCTTCCGGCTATTTCCGCGACATGCAGATCCTCAAGGAGGTCTATTTCCCGATATTCGACGAGCTGGACGACTGCCTGGACATCGTGGATCACGCCATCCGCGGCATAGAGGTCAAGAAAGACGTGATGTCAGACCCGAAGTACAAGCTGGCGTTCAGCGTGGAGAAAGTCAACGACCTTGTCAAGGAGGGGGTACCTTTCAGGGACGCCTACAAGCGGGTCGCCGCCTCCATCGCCGACGGCACTTTCGACCATGACGGGACTCTCCACCACACCCACGAGGGCTCGATCGGGAACCTCTGCAACGACCGGATAGCCTCCAGGATGGAGCGAGTCGTCGCGGGCTTCGGATTCCCGGAGGTCAACAAGGCCATCGCCTCTCTCGTCTCTTCCTGAAGATTCATTTTCACTTTCCATCCAATTTCCGTAAATTCGCGGGATTTTTCAAGTGGATATGCAGGAAATCAGGAATATAGCGCTCATCGCGCACGTCGATCACGGTAAGACTACCCTCGTGGACAGGATGATCTACCAGGCCAACCTGGTGCGTCAGCCCGAGAACCTCGGTCAGCTTATCCTCGACAACAACGACATCGAGAGGGAGAGAGGCATCACCATCCTCGCCAAGAACGTCTCGGTGACTTATAAAGGAGTAAAGATCAACATAATAGACACTCCCGGGCATAGCGATTTCGGCGGAGAGGTCGAAAGGGTTTTGAATATGGCGGACGGTGTTCTCCTTCTGGTGGACGCCTTCGAGGGCTGCATGCCCCAGACCCGTTTCGTCCTTCACAAGGCCCTCCAGCTCGGCAAGAAGCCCATCGTCGTGATTAACAAGGTCGATAAGCCTAACTGCCGCCCCGACGAGGTTCAGGAGGAGGTCTTCGACCTGATGTGCGCCCTTGACGCCACCGACGACCAGCTCGATTTCAAGACCATCTTCGGAAGCGCTAAGCAGGGTTGGATGTCAGAGGACTGGAAAGCCCCATCTTCCGACATCACCCCGCTCCTTGACGCCATCCTGGAGGTGGTTCCCGCCCCCAAGATGGTCGAGGGCACAGTCCAGATGCAGGTCACATCCCTTGAATATTCCCCCTATGTGGGCCGGATCGCTGTCGGGAAGGTCACCAGGGGAACCATCCGCACAGGCTCTCAGGTCAGTCTCTGCAAGAGGTACGATATCATCGAGAAACACAAGGTCAAGCAGCTGATGGTTTTCGACGGCCTGGGGAAGACCACCGTCGAGGAGGTCCGTTGCGGCGACATCTGCGCTGTCGTGGGAATAGACGGTTTCGAGATCGGCGACACCATAGCCGACTTCGAGAACCCCGAGGCCCTGCCTCCGATCTCTATCGACGAGCCGACCATGAGCATGCTCTTCACGATCAACAATTCCCCCTTCTTCGGGAAAGACGGGAAGTTCGTGACTTCCAGGCACATAAAGGAGCGTCTTGACAGGGAATTGGAGAAGAATCTGGCCTTGAAGGTCAAACCCGGCCTGAACGCTGACTCCTTCATTGTCTATGGCCGCGGCGTCCTCCACCTTTCGGTGCTGATCGAGGAGATGCGCCGGGAGGGCTTCGAGCTTCAGGTCGGCCAGCCCAAGGTCTTGGACAAGACCATCAACGGGCAGCGCTGCGAGCCCATCGAGGATCTCTCGATCGAGGTGCCGGAGAACTTCGTGGGGACCGCCATTGAGCTCGCCACCCGCCGCAAGGGAGCCTTGCTCCACATGGAGCCCCGCGGCGACCGCACCCTGCTTCAGTTCGATATCCCCACGAGGGGACTGATGGGATTGCGCAGCAATCTCCTGACAGCCACCCAGGGAGAGGCCATCATGGCGCACAGGTACAAGGAGTACCAGCCTTTCAAGGGAGAGATAGACAACCGGACGAACGGGTCCCTCGTCTCCCTTGAGACCGGCGACGCGATAGCGTACTCGATGAACAAGCTTCTGGACAGGGGCAAGTTCTTCGTGGAGCCTGGCGAGGAGATTTACTGCGGAGAGGTTGTCGGGGAACACACCCGCGAGCGTGACCTCAACATCAACATCTGCAAGACCAAGAAGTTGACCAACGTGCGCGCGGCCGGCTCCGACGAGAAGATCATTCTTCCCCCGGCGATCAGGATGTCCCTCGAGGAGATGCTCGAGTACATCCGCGAGGACGAGCTGGTCGAGGTGACCCCTCACCACATGAGGATCCGCAAGATTCTTCTCGACCCGATGGATCGCAAGCGCGCGGGCACCGGAGGTGACGAAGAATAGTCAAACTCTTGCCGAAAATTTTTTTATTCAGGATTTTTATTTATACCTTTGCATCCCTTAATCTGTTTGGCGAAGCGATGAAAGCCGATTTTATAGTTCCACTGAACGGGTTGTCCCAAGGGCGGACGGAGTTCCGCCGGAGGGTCGGGAAAGAGTTCTTTGAGAGTTTTGAGAATTCAGATATCCTTGACGCGGGTCTGGACGTTGATGTGGTTGTGGAGAAGTCCGGCCGTTTCATCGGGGTGGACTGCGGGATCAAAGGGACGGTCACGGTGACCTGTGACAGATGCCTTGAGGATCTGGAACTGCCTGTGGACACCGGTTTCGCCCTGAGTGTGAGATTCGGCCAGCCCGGTTCCGGGGAGGAGACGGAAGGGGAGCGCGAGGTTGTGGTTCTCCCGTTAGGCGAATCCGACCTTGACCTCTCCCAGACAGTCTACGACTACATCTGCCTGTCGCTGCCTGTGCAGAGGGTTCATGACGAGGGCGGCTGCGATCCTCGGACGATAGGGTATTTGAGTTCTGAAGACGATCAGAAGAATGATCGGAAGGATTCATCGACCCCGTTCGCGGGACTCGGCGACCTTCTTGGAAAACTGAAATAAATTAAAGAATATAAATTATGGCACATCCGAAACACAAAGTCTCCAAGCAGAGGAGAGACAAGAGAAGGACTCACGATTTCGCGAAGGTCCCAACCCTGTCGACTTGCCCCAACTGCGGAGCGACCGTGATGTATCATCACGTCTGCCCTGAGTGCGGCTACTACAGAGGTCGTCAGATCGTCGAGAAGAGCGTCGAGTAGTTCTTCCAAGAGATTTAGCCGGTCCCTTAGTTCAACGGATAGAACGGAGGTTTCCTAAACCTTAAATAGTGGTTCGATTCCACTAGGGACTACGAGAAAGAGCACCGCCTCGGCGATGCTCTTTCTTTTTTTAATCCTTCAGGAACTACTTGAATACCTGTGTCATGGGCTTGCCTCTCCAGCCGCTGGGGATCTCCAGCCCGAGGCAGCTGGCTATGGTGGCCGGGACGTCGTACTGGATCATCGGGTCGGGGAACTCGAAGCCCTTCTTGACGTTCTTGCCGAAAACGATGAAAGGAGTCTCGAGCTCAAGCATGGTGAAGCCGCCGTGGCCATTGTTCACGCCGCCGTGGTCGGATGTCACGATGAAGATGGTGTCATCGAATATCCCGGCGTCCTTGGTCGCCTGGATGATCATCCCGATGCCCTTGTCGATGCCCTTCTGACAGTCCTGATACTCAGGGCTGTACCATCCCGAGGAGTGGCCGACCTCGTCCTGGAGGCCGTAATAGAAAGTGAAGAACGTGGGCTTCTTGGACTTGATGTACTCCACGCCGATCTTCGTGTATTCCTCGGTCGGGACGATGATCTCGTGGTCCCTGTAGGTCTTGATGAAATAGTTGTAGTCCATAGCGAGGGTGTCGGCGACGGCCCCAACCCCGTCCCAGTCATAGACAAGGCCGCTCTCGGCGTCGGGCATCTGCTCCCGCAGGATAGTGAAGATGGTCGGGGGAATCCCGTGACCGTTGTCGGCGGTGGAGGGGATGGTTCCCCTGGTGGAGTTCCATTTGTCGAATCCGTGCATCTCGGTGGGAAGGCCGTTGAATATGGAGGCCCAGTTGATCGCCGAGGCGGAAGGCATGACGGAACGCTTCCCGAGAGTCCAGCTGCCGTTCTCCATCAGGAATGTGATGTTCGGGATGTCCTCAGGGGAGGCCTGGCGGACGGCCTCGGAGCCCCAACCGTCAATCCCGATCATAATGACATGCTTCGCCGGTTTCTTGGCGACACAGGAGTCCAGCACCGCGGCGCAGCACAGGACAGCGAACAAAGCGAAAAATTTTCTCATTGCTGAATATTTTACCTCAAATCAAAATCAATCATAATGGGAAGGTGGTCCGAGGGTCTCCAGAAATTAGAGAGCTCCTGAGGATCCCTGACCGGGGTCGTGTACTCGTCCCAGACAATCCCGGCGGAGGTGATCCGGTCATAGAGCGGCTTGGTGCAATAGACGAAATCGATCCTGGCGCCCTTTCCTCCCACGCTGGGGATGAACTCGTCCGGGTATTTCTCCTTGATCACGTCGACGTAAGGCGTGTGGCCGAGGATATAATCGTGGACAAGGAGTCTCGTGTCGTCCTCGGGATAGCCGTATTTGTCGTTGTCGACCCTGGAGCGGGAGTTGAAATCCCCCATCATCATCCAGAGCTGGTCCTTGGCGTCAGGCACGGTCCCGATGGTGTGCTCGCAGATGTATTCAATCTCCATCGCCCTGTACTTGTCGCCGCCATGCTCGGCCCTTGAGGCTTCCCTGTCCTCCACTCCCGGGGCGTAGGCCTGTGGCCAGGTGTGCAGAGTCACGATGTTGAGGGTCTTCCCGTTGATCTCGACAGTGGCCCATCCGGCCCCGTGGGCCACGACGCGGTCAGGCTCCTCACCTACGATCTTGTCGATGTAAGTGATTGGATATTTGGAGGTTATCACTTGCGGGTAGTTATCCCTGTAGCCGCCTACACCCCAGTACTGGTGACCGTAGCGGGCGGCCAGCTCGCCCCAGCCCTCGATGAGGTAGCGCTCCTCGGCGGGCATCGCCTTGTCCGAGTCGGTTATGAATATCGACTGGGCCTCGCACCAGACGCAGATGTCGGGGTCTTGGGATTTGACGAACTCGACAAAGCGGTCGTAGTTGTCGTTCTGCCCGTCCCACATCCCGTTCTGGATGTTCCAGTAAAGAAGGCGGGCCTGAGCGGGTCTCTTCTCGCAAGAGGAGAGGATGGCGGCCAGCGAGATCGCGGCCATGATGATTAGTGAACTGGTTTTTCTCATGTGGCTTGGAATTGTTTCAGATAAAGATCGTTTTTCCCCCCGATCCTGGGATATCTCACGGTGAAGCATGCCCCCTTCAGGGAGAATGACTTGGAATAGAAGATCTCGCCCTCACATTTCTCCACGATATTACGGCATATCGCCAGCCCCAGGCCAGTGCCGTTACTCTTTGTGGTGAAGTTGGGTGTGAACAGCCTCGAACGGTTCTCGTCGCTGACTCCTGGGCCGTTGTCCTCGAAGACTATGTCGTAATAGCCCTCCTTGTTGGAGAGTCTCAGCGAGACAGTCACCTTCCCGCGGAACGGCTCGCCGCCTTTCTCCGCGATCTCGTTCTGGGCGTTCTCTATCGCCTGGACCGAGTTGCCGATCAGGTTGACGAAGACCCTGGTGAGCTGAGGCTTCGGTCCGGTCACCTTGGCTCCCTCCAGGCCCATGTAGGAGAAATCGATGTTCTCATGACTGTCGAAGAGGTCTATCTCCTCCTTAAGCAGCTTGTCGAGGTCGATCTCCACCGGCTCCTCGGTGTAGAGTTTGGCGAAGGTGGAGAACTCGCCGGCGGTCTCGGCCAGGAGGTCGATCTGCCTGAGAACCTCCACGGAGATCTCGTCGAAACGGTCCCCCCACGCGGGATTGCCGTTGCTCTTCATTCGTATCAGCCTCTGAATCTGGAGCTTGATGGGAGTCAGCGGGTTCTTGATCTCGTGCGCGACCTGGCGGGCCATAGTCGCCCAGGCCTTGTCTCTCTCCGCCTGTGTCAGCTGCTTGGTGGAGTTGTACAGGTCGTGGACCATCAGGTTGTAAGCCCTGACCAGGGATGACACCTCGTCGTCCCTCTCGTAGACTATGTATTCGAGGTTGTTGATGTCGACCTCGTTCATCTTCCGCCCGACCTCGGTGATGGGCTTGAACATCTTGTCCACTGCCCTCCCCATCAGGAGCCTTGCGAGCAGCAGGAGGATCAGGAAGACGGTAACTATGGTAATGGAGTGCAGCACGGCCTCCGACTTGAAGTCGAAACTCTCGTCCGTGAACGGGGCCCCCATGATCGCCAGCATCTTCCCCTGGCTGTTGAACACCGGAGCGTAGAGAAAATAGGTCTCCGAGTCGCCTGTTTTCTCCTTCCCGATGTAGTAGCGCCGGTTCTTGTAGATGATGTTCTCGAAGGCGTCCTGGTTCATCCTCGTCCCGAGTAGGAGGCGGTCGAAGACCTCCGGTGTCGTCGACCTGAACTCCTTACCGCCCGTTGTGTAGAGGGTGATGTCGCATTTCATCGTGTTGCTGACATCCTCCAGCGCGGCGCCGGCCTCCTGGGTGTTCCAGTCCGTGTAGTCCCTGGCGAAGCGGCACCTGGCCTCCAGGAGGGTCTGGATGGAGTTGGTCTTCTCGGCCATCGAGTACTTGAGGTTGGCGTTGTTCCTCCTGTAGACGAACAGCACGCTGACCGTGGCCAGGGCGATGAGGGTCATCACCAGGGCGACCATCATCGAGGCGTTGATCCTTGATTTGTAGTAGTTCTTCTCCTTGACCTTCCTGCGGTTCCTGAACAGGTTCATGAAAGACAGGCAGAAGAACAGGATGAGGGTCAGGAACAGGAAGGCCACGAAATAATAGGACCTCACGGTGTTGGGCCTGGAGATCAGGATAAAGTCCTCCTCCGACACGTTGTTGATGAAATGCGTGTAGCCGTTCATCCTGACATATCCCCCCTTGACGCCCAGAAGCTCCCTCTCCCTCTCCTCGTCGAGAACGGTCGGATAGGCGTAGTTGCCTTTGTAGGAGACCAGTTTGGAGAAAGAATACTTGGCGTAGGAATATCTTGCGGGAAGCACCACGTCCCCCGGGGCCGAGTAGCCGAGAATCCGGGCGTAACCCCTGTCCTCGCGGTTGGATTTCGGCGAGACCGTCAGGAGCATCATGGTGACCCCGTTACCTGGGTTGTAATAAGCGAAATTGCCTGTGTAGAAGCTGTTTCCGCCAGCGTCCCTATGGTACCTGAAGCGAGTCCCCTCGGCTATCACGGTGCCTCCGGACACCATGCCGGTGAAGTAGCTGATCGTCTCCGGGTTCTTCTCGTTCTCCGGGAACAGCTCCACCAGGATGTCATAATCCTGCGAGAGCCCGACCATGTAGCTCTCGACTATCCTGTTCAGGATTATGTTCGCGCTGTTGGGGAGGACGGTGAGAGAGGAGATCAGCTGGTCCGAAGAGATCTTGTCCTCGATCAGCCTCAGCTGGAGCTCCATGCTGATGTCTCGGTCCATCGACAGCCTGTTGGCCAGCATGTTGACCCTGTCCCTCTCCTTGCGGAAGCCGAGGGTGCCGGCAGTGGCGGCGATGTAGGCCGCGAACAAGATGGCCAGGACTATCCTCGAGGTTCCCGAGAGCGGGTCCAGCCTTATTCCCAGAAGCTTTTTCAGCGGCGGCTCCAGCATGATCCCCACAAGGGGGACAGTCATCAGCAGGCAGGTCAGCATGAGATAGACCAGCAGGCTGTAGATGTTCAGCTCGCTGAGGCGGTAGAGTTCCAGGGTGATCCCGGAGTTGAGGATCAGGCTTTTGAATATGAAGTGGGTGTAGGCGAGGATTCCGGCCAGGAGGAGGATCAGAAGAGCCGTGTGGATGGCGAGTCGCCTCCTGGGGTGGCTCCCGTCAAGGATCCTTCGGAGAATCCTTTTGCGGAAGGCGAAGACCAGGCAGACCGCCGCCACGATGGACAGCGACAATGTCAGGACGACACCCAGGGAGTTCAGAATCCGCCCGTCGGCGTAGATGGTGGGGGAGAACAGCTTCGAGAAAAGGGCCGGGCTGACGAAAGTCCCCTGGCCGCTTATCGACTCGGAGACTATCTTGAACACGGGCTTGCCGTCGATCCTGACCACCGAGCCCCCGTTCTCGGACAGCGGGACGATGGAATATCCCCTTCCGGGATTGATCTTGGGATTGATCCCTCCGGCGTCGTCCTCGTCCACGGTGTCCATCACCTCCAGGCCGGCGATGACTCTCACGGGGCCTTTTGACCGGGACTTGACGATGAACCACTTCTGCCCGTAATTCACGAAGGAGGGGATGTCGCCGATCTCCGCCAAAGGGGATGAGATGCTCTCCATCGGCCTGGAAAGCCTCTGGATGACCACCTTACCGGTGATGTCGTCGTTCTTGACAGGGAACTGGTTGCACCAAGACTGTAGGGTGTCTTCCACGTAGCGGTAGAGAACCATGTCGCGGGGGAGACCGAGGTCACCGATCCACCCCCTGTCCTCGGCTAGCGCCGTCTCTATCTGGCTGTCAAGAGCCTCCATCCGCTTGACGAGGTCTTTCTCGGCCCGCTCCGCGGCCTTCCCCACATCGGGAGGGGATGAGCGGAGCGTGAGGACGGCCGTGACTGTCAGCGCCGCCGCGGCTATCGCCCACCAAAGGGTCCTTTTCCTGGTATGTGGCTTCCTCCTCGTCATTCGTGGTGGTAGGGTTCTCCCCTGATGATGGTGAACGCCCTGTAAAGCTGCTCGGCGAACACGACTCTGACCATCTGGTGCGGGAAAGTCATCCTCGAGAGAGACAACATCCCGTCGCTTCTCGCGTAGACCGGCTCGGAGAAACCGTAGGCCCCGCCTATCACGAACACGAGATTCCCGCCGCTCCCGCCCATGAGCCTTTCGATCTCCTTGGCGAACTCGACGGAAGAGCGTTCCTTGCCTTTCTCGTCGAGCAGGATGACAGTGTCCCTCGGCGTGACCTTCCCGAGGATCAGCTCCCCCTCTTTCTCTTTCACCTGGGCCCTCGACAGGGACGACGCGTTCTTCAGCTCGGGAATCTCCGCGATCGAGAACGGGGCGTAGCGGGATATCCTGGAGGCGTAGGTCTCCAGGCCCTCCCGGACCCATCCGGAGTCGGTCTTCCCGACTGTCATCAGGCGAATCTTCATCACTTTGCAAAAATAAGAAAGTGGCTCGGTATTTGCAACAAATTAGTTGTCATGAGGATGCGTCTGAAGTTATTCCTCGCCTGCGCGGCGATGTCGCTGTGCCTGTCCGCCGTGGCGGCTGGCGACAGCTATGATGTCTTTATCCCTATCTCCAAATATCTCGCCAAGGGAGACGCCGAAAGCCTTTCGGCGTGGTTCGCCGACAACCTCGAGATCTCGATCATGTCGACATCGAACGACTCCAGCAAGAACCAGGCGAAGCAGATCCTGAAGTCATTCTTCTCGAGCCACACGCCGAGATCCTTCGAGATCAACCACACGGCCTCAAGGTCCAACTCCAAGTACGCCCTGGGCTATCTCAACGCCGGGGGCGAGTTGTTCGAGGTCTCGATATTCGTGAGCAAGACAAAGGACCGCTACATGATCCAGCAGCTCAAGATCGACAGGATCAGATGAGATTCCATGGACTTCCCCTGCTCGTCGCCGCGGCGCTTTCTCTCCTCTCCTCGCCGGCCCTTTCGGCCCAGGCCACGAAGATAAGGGGAAGGGTGGTGGACGCCTCTTCGGGGGATGGAGTCCCTTTCGCCAGTGTCTATTTCAAGAACTCGACCGAGGGGGTGACCTCCGACATCGACGGCTGGTACGCCATCGAGACCAGGATCGACACCCTGACCGAGCTCTCCGCCAGCCGAGTGGGATTCTCCCCGGCCGTCGCCGAGATCACCCCGGGACGTTTCAACACCATCTATTTCGCCCTTGAGCCGCTTGTGGACGAGCTTGACCCGGTGGTCGTCAACTATGAGAGCGAGCTCGTCAGGGAGATCCTGGCGAGGGCGAGGGAGGCGAAGGGGAGGAACAACCCCGAGCTCCTCGCGAACTACGACTGCGACATCTACAGCAGGAACGAGGTTGACCTGGTCAATCCCCACAACCCCCTGGTGGAGAGACTTCTTCCCAGGGGCTTCCATTTCGTCTATGACTATGTCGACACGTCCCTGGTCTCCGGACTCCCGTACCTCCCGTTGATGCTCTCCGAGTCCAAGTCCCGCTATTACCATTCCAGGAATCCAGAGATAAGGAAAGAGGTCATCGAGTCGAGCAGGATCTCGGGAATAGAGGAGGAGAAGACAGTCGCCCAGTTCACCGGCGGACTCTACATCAAGGCCAATTTCTACGAGAATTTCATAAACGTCTTCCAGGTGGAGATCCCTTCCCCCCTGGCCGACAACGGCCCGGTCTTCTATGACTATAGCCTTGTGGACAGCCTTGCCATTGAGGGGCGGAAGACCTACAGGATCAGGTTCAGCCCGTCAAGATGGGTGTCCACCCCGGCTTTCGACGGGGAGATGTCGATCGACGCCGAGGACAGCGCCCTGAGGTCAGTCCACGCCCGGCTGAAAGGAGGAGGAGGGGTCAATTGGGTCAAGGACCTATTGATTAACGTTGAGAATCAGCGGCTTCCCGACGCTGTCTGGTTCTACAAAAAAGACAAGTTCTTTGTCGAGATGGCGGTGTCCCTGCCTGGACTTAAGCAGGATTTCTCCTTCATGGCGAGCCGGAGGATCGACTATTCGGAGCCCTCCCTCAAGGAAAGCCAGCTGCTCGGGATCCTCGACTCGAAGGCCCCCGTGCTGATGCACAACGACGTCCTCAAGGATGACGAGGAATATTGGTCCTCCATCCGGCCGTACCCGTTGAACCAACAGGAGAGAGGCGTCTACGAGATGGTCGACTCCGTCAAGAATGTCCCACTCTACAAGGGCTTGGAGAAAGTCGGGGACATGTTCGCCACCGGCTTCTTCAATCTTAAATATGTCGGCTTCGGGCCGTACAACTCGGTCTACAGTTTCAATGACCTGGAAGGCGCCAGGTTCCAGATGGGCTTCAAGACGACCAAAGAGCTGAGCAGGAGGTTCAGGCTTATGGGTTACGGCGCCTATGGCCTGGGGGACGAGAAGTGGAAGGGCGGATTCTCCACCGAGTTCATGTTCGGGAATATGCCTTACCGCAAGCTCAACCTGACCTACAAGCGCGACATGTTACCCCTCGGGGCCGGTTCCTTCGGATTCGGCAACGGGGATGTGGTCACCTCCCTGCTGACCAAGAAGGGAGGACGTAAAATGAGTATGATCAACGACTTGGCCCTGTCCTACCAGCACGAGTGGTCGCACGGTTTCAACATGACCCTCGGCGTGGAGAGGCGTGAGATATTCCCGAGCCGGGTGGTCCCCATGACCCGTCCCGACGGGACCTCCGTCGAGTCGGTGGGATACAACCAGGGACTTATCCAATTGCGTTTCTCTAAGGATGAGATAATCACCAGGGGAGTGTTCGACAGGCATTTTGTCTTCTCCTCCTATCCGGTGGTCACGGTCAACCTCGCCGCCGCCATGGAAGGCGTTGGCCGGAACGAGTACACCTTCTTCCGGCCCGAGGTCAAGGTCCAGTACACCCTGCTCACTCCTCCGGCCGGCTCCTCCAGCATATCCCTTAACGCCGGGACCATCGTGGGGGAGGTGCCCTATCCCTTGCTCAAGATCTACGAGGGCAACGAGACCTACCGGGTGAAGAGCAAGGCGTTTTCCTGCATGGACTACTACGAGTTCGCCTCCGACACCTGGGCCACCTTATTCTGGGAACACGATTTCAAGGGTTTCTTCCTGGGTAAGATTCCTCTGATCAAGAAATTGAAACTCAGGGAGATAGTCCTGATGAGAGCCGCCTACGGCACTCTTCGTGACGAGAACAACGGCATCGTGGGCGATCCTGGGTTCGGCGCCGGGATCATCTTCCCCGAGGGGATGACGGGGCTTGAGACGCCCTATGTCGAGGCGGGAGTGGGCCTGTCCAACATATTCAAAGTCCTGAGAGTCGACGCGGTCTGGAGACTGACCCACAGGGACCGCGTGATCCAGGGCGTGACTGTCCCTCATCCCAACCGCTTCGTTGTCAATGTGGGCTTTGAATTCAACCTTTGATGAGTTAACTTCGCGGGAGATATGTCCAACAAGATTCCCATACTCGCTCTGGTCACCCTCTCGGCGGCCTTGCTGAGCGTCCCTTTCCTCGTCCCCGGGACTGGCTTCCTTTCCCTCGTGGCCTTCGTGCCGCTGCTGTTCGCTGACCGGGTGGCCGACGAGATAAGGTTGAAAGGGTTCTTCTGGTGGCATTTCCTCTGTTTCCTCCTCTGGAACATCGCCACCACTTTCTGGGTCTGCAACGCCACGGTCGGCGGAGGGATATTCGCCTCCGTTGCCAACGCTTTCCAGATGTCCCTGGTGTTCAGCCTGTTCAGATGGGGCAAGAAGAGCCTGAGGGGGGCGCTTCCGTACCTCTTCCTAGCTTTCGCCTGGATCGCCTGGGAGCGATGGTACCTGACCTCGGCCCAGATCAGTTGGCCATGGCTCGTCCTCGGCAACTCGTTCGCCAGGACCACGTCCTGGATCCAGTGGTACGAGTTCACCGGGACCCTCGGAGGCTCCCTATGGATCTGGGCTGCCAATCTCGCCGTCTTCGGATTGCTGATGTCTATCGGTGGCGGTGGCTGGAAACAGCTGAACATCAAGGCGAGGGCCGCCTCCCTCGCGGGAGTCGCCCTGCTGTTCCTGGCCCCTCCGGCCCTCTCGCTGTTCCTGAGGCCCGAGGCCCCCGACGGCTGGCTCGACGTGTTCATCGCCCAGCCGAACATAGATGTCTACGGAAAGCACGGCGGACTGACCCAGGAGGAGCAGAACGCCACCTTGCTCGGCCTGCTTGAGGACGCCCCCAAGGACAGTCCCGTCCTGCTGGTCGCCCCTGAGACATTCACGAGCGACATCATAATGAACGACATCTCCGCCAGCCCCACTGTCGGATCGTTCAAGAGATTCTTGGCGGACAGGCCGCTTTCCGGCCTGCTTTTCGGGGCCTCGACCTGGGAATATCTGGGAGGCTCGGCCCGTCCCTCACAGACCGCCCGACAGCTCAACAACGGCAACTGGGTGGAGTCCCACAACACCGCCTTGATGATGACCCCTGACGGGACCATCCAGACCTACCACAAGAACAAGCTCGTCGTCGGCGTGGAAATGACACCCTATCCAGCCGTTTTCCGGCCGATAGACGACAAGCTCGGCGGGGTCATGGGCCGCTGCGTGGGTGACGGGAAAGCCGCCGATCTGGTGTTCAACGGGATAAAGATCGGTTGCGCCATCTGCTACGAGTCCGTCTACGGGGAGTTCTGTGCGGATTATGTCCGTGACGGCGCCTCCCTTCTCGCCATCATCACAAACGACGCCTGGTGGGGGAACACCCCAGGCTACAGGCAGCATCTCTCCTACGCCTCGCTGAGAGCCATCGAGACCCGCCGCTGGATCGCCCGCTGCGGCAACACGGGGATATCCGCGATCATCGACCCTTCCGGGAATATCCTGGACCGCACCACGTGGTGGGAACCCGCCAGCCTCCAGGGGAGAGTGGGCTTGTCGGACGAGGAGACCTTCTTCGTCCGTCACGGGGACTACACCGGGCGGGTGTGCGTCCTGATGTTCATCCTGATTCTCTGCGCCGCCCTCGTAAGGCGTCTCACCGGGAATAAATAAAAAATGACAGGCTATGTCTCAAGCCTGTCATTCTTCTCATCATACAATTCATTTTGCAGGACGGAGAAGTCGGTGACCTCCACGAGGTCGATCCGGCATTTGTACTTCTTTCTCCATTTCCCGAGATAAGACTTGTCGGAGAGCATGGACTGGCCGCGCTTGAGGTAGGCTCCCAGAATAGGGCTCACTTTAAGAGTGAGGGCCGTCACCCCGCGCTCCCGGTAGAAGGCGATGTTTCGCTCGATCTGCTCGTCAATCACGGCGCTCGAGGCGATCTTGCCTGTCCCGTGGCAAACCGGACACACCTCCGAGGTGTTGATCTCCGTGACGGGGCGGATCCTCTGGCGAGTGATCTGCATGAGACCGAACTTGGTGAGAGGAAGCACGTTGTGCTTGGCGCGGTCATCCTCCATGAGCCCCTGCATGAACCTGTGGAGCTCGTTGCGATGCTCGCCGGACTCCATGTCGATGAAGTCCACGATGATTATTCCTCCCATGTCCCTCAGGCGCAGCTGCCTCGCGATCTCCTCCGCGGCTATCTTGTTGACCTCGAAGGCGTTCTCCTCCTGGTCGGAGGTCTTCGAGCGGATGCCGCTGTTGACATCGATCACGTTGAGGGCCTCGGTGCTCTCGATCACCAGATAGGCTCCCTGCTTCATCGGCACCACCTTGCCGAAGGAGCTTTTGATCTGCCTTGTCACCTCGAAATGGTCGAAGATGCTCTCCCGACCCTCGTACAGCTTCACTATCTTTTCCTGATCCGGTGAGATCGTGGAAATATATTTCTTTGTCTCCTCATAGACCGTCTCGTCGTTGATGTGGATGTTCGTGAACGAGTCGTTCAGGAGATCCCTTAGAATCGTGGTGGTCTTGCTGTACTCTGTGAAAAGCAGCTGGATGCTTTTGTTTTTGGCGACTTTCGTCCAGGAGGCCTCCCATTTCTGTATGAGGGACTTAAGCTCCGCCACAAGGACGGCGGCGTTCTTTCCTTCCGCCGCTGTGCGGATGATGGCCCCGTAGTTTTTCGGGAGGATGCTCCCCACGAGTGTCTCCAGTCTTCTCTTCTCCTCCTTCGAGGAGATCTTTTGGGAAACACTGACCTTCTCGGCGAAGGGCATCAGTACAATGTTGCGTCCCGCCAATGAAATCTCCGCTGTCAGTCGTGACCCTTTGGTCGATATCGGCTCCTTGACGATCTGGACAATCACCATCTGCCCGGGCTTAAGGACGTTCTCGATCCGTCCCTCCTTCTCCAGGATGGGGCCGACCTTGATCTTCGAGTAAAGATCCCCGAGATCCATCCCCGGCTTGCTCTTGCGCGCGAACTCGTCGAACGACGTGAAGTACAAACCCAGGTCAAGATAATGGATGAAAGCCTCTTTCTTGTCTCCGATGTCGACAAAGGCGGCATTGAGCGCGGGGAGAAGTTTCTTCACCTTCCCCAGATAGACGTCCCCGACGGAGAACCCGCGCGCTTTGCTGGACTCTTTGTTCAGTTCAATCAGCCGATGGTCCTCCATCAGCGCGATGTGAACGTCAGTCGATGTGACATCGACAATCAGATCCTTTGATCTTTCAGACTCCATGGAAATAACAATGGTGTTTGGCTTTATGAAAAAAGGCTGTCCGGATCTCCCGTTCAGCCTCTTTCTTCTAGCGAACTGCTAAAATGGCAGACACAGAGGACTTACTTCTTCTTGTGCCTGTTCTTGCGCAAGCGCTTTTTACGCTTGTGCGTGGACATCTTATGTCTCTTTCTCTTTTTTCCGCTCGGCATAGTTGAAATGGTTGAAAATTATTTCTCTTCCTTCATCGCGTTGACGAAAACCTTGGCCGGCTTGAAAGCGGGAATGTCATGAGCGGGAATGGTCATGGTGGTCTTCCTGGTGATGTTGCGGGCGGCCTTCTGGGCTCTGTGCTTCACGATGAAGCTGCCGAATCCGCGGAGGTAGACAGGCTCTTTCCTGATGACGGAACCCTTGACGGTCTCCATGAAAGCCTCGACGACGGACTGGACCGCGATCTTCTCAATACCGGTTGACTTCGCAACCTCGTTAACGATTTCTGCTTTTGTCATAATAAAAAGTGTTTATTAGGATAATCAACTTAGGTTCCCTGATACTTTTAAGGGGTTGCAAAAATAGGCTTATTTTTTTAATAATCAAAATAATGGGGTAAGTTTTTTTTGGCAAGGTTATTGACCATGTACTCCCCGGCCTCCAGCCACGGTTCCTTTCTGTCATATTGTCAGAGAGTGGAGGATTGACAGACAAGCAGAGTAGATTATTTTAGCATGGAATTCAATGAAGTGAACATCATCCCTGTCATGCAGGGAGACGAGCAGATAAAGGTTGAGCCCGGTGACCTTCCGGAGACTTTGCCGGTACTGGCCCTCCGGAACGCGGTCCTGTTCCCGGGCATGATCTATCCCGTGACCATCGGCCGCGAGAAGTCCATCGCCCTCGTGAAAGACGCGGAGAAGAGGTCCTCTTTCATAGGCGCCATTCCCCAGAACGATGTCTCGGTCGAGGATCCGAGGGACAAGGACTTGTTCGACTACGGCACCGCCGCCAAGATCGTCAAGGTCCTGGAGATGCCTGACGGGACAGTCACGGCGATCCTCCACGCGGTGAAGAGGATCCGCAAGGGCCGTGTGCTCTCATACGAGCCATACATCACGGCGACAGTCACTTACGTCGAGGACATAATCCCGGCTGACGACAACAGCACCAAGATGATAGCCGAGTCCCTGAAAGAGAAGGCCGGAGCCATCATCAAGGCCTCGTCGTTCGCCCCGAGGGAGGCTGTCGGCGCCATGAGGTCGATTGACAATTTCAGCTTCCTCGTCAATTTCATCGCCACCACGATCGAGGTGGAGAATTTCTCGGAGAGGGTGGAGCTCCTGCGTCACGACGATGTCAAGCTCAGGGCGATGAAACTCCTGACCGCCCTGGAGACCCAGACCCAGCTCCTGAAGATCAAGCAGGAGATCAACCAGAAGGTCAAGAGCGACATCGACCAGCAGCAGAGGGAGTTCTACCTCAACAACCAGCTTCGCACCATCCAGGAGGAGCTCGGAATGGACGAGGAGGAGGAATTCGAGAAGTTCAGGGCCAGGGCGAAGGAGAAGAAATGGCCCGAGGCGGTCGCCGCCCAGTTCGAGAAGGAGCTCAACAAACTCGAGAAATACAATCCCTCATCCCCGGACTACAGCATCCAGTACAACTACATCGAGTTCATGCTGGATCTCCCGTGGGGGGAGATGTCCAAGGACAACCTTGACCTCAAGCACGCCCAGAAAGTGCTGGACAACGACCATTTCGGCCTCGAGACAGTGAAGGACCGCATCATCGAGTACCTCGCCGTCCTTAAACTGAAAGGGAACATGAAGTCCCCCATCCTCTGCCTTTACGGGCCTCCCGGAGTCGGCAAGACCAGCCTCGGCAAGTCCGTCGCCAAGGCCTTGGGCAGGAAGTATGTGAGGATAGCCCTCGGCGGCATGCATGACGAGGCTGAGCTCCGCGGCCACAGGAAGACCTATGTCGGGGCCCTCCCGGGCAGGATCCTCAGCGGGATCCAGAAGGCCGGCACATCCAATCCGGTGATCGTCCTGGACGAGATCGACAAGGTGGGCGCCGACTATAAGGGAGACCCCTCGTCCGCCCTTTTGGAAGTGCTTGACCCTGAGCAGAATGTCGCCTTCCATGACAACTATCTCGACATCGACTACGATCTTTCTGACGTCCTGTTCATAACGACCGCCAACACGGTCTCCACCGTCCAGTCCGCCCTGCTTGACAGGATGGAGCTGATCAACGTGACCGGCTACCTGGCCGAGGAGAAGATGGAGATAGCCAGGCGCTACCTCGTGCCCAAGCAGCTCCAGGAGCATGGCCTCGGCAAGAAGTCGTTGAGGATCGACAAGCTGGCCCTTGAGGCTATCATCGACGAGTACACCCATGAGTCCGGGGTCCGCGGCCTCGAGAAGCAGATCGCCAAGATCGCCAGGGTGACAGCCAAGAAGATAGCCCTGGAGGAGGAATGGCCCCCTGTCATCAAGAGAAAGCATCTCAAGGAATATCTCGGGCTTCCGACCAACACTCATGACCTCCAGAAGGGGAATGAGGCCCCGGGAGTCGTGACCGGTCTGGCCTGGACCCAGATGGGCGGGGAGATCCTCTTCGTCGAGAGCTCCGTGAGCTCGGGGAAGGGTGTGATGACCATGACCGGGAATCTCGGGGACGTGATGAAGGAGTCCGCCACCATAGCCTACCAGTACATCAAGGCCCATCCGGAACTCGCCAAGATGTCCTCCGAGGATTTCTCCAAGAAGGACATCCACGTCCACGTGCCGGAGGGAGCCGTTCCCAAGGACGGCCCTTCGGCCGGAATCACCATGGTCAGCTCCATGGTCTCGGCCCTGCGGGGCGCGAAGGTCAAGTCCGGGATCGCGATGACCGGAGAGATGACCCTCAGGGGGCGCGTGCTTCCTGTCGGAGGCATCAAGGAGAAGATCCTCGCCGCCAAGAGGGCCGGAGTCAAGGAGATTGTGATCTCCGAGGACAACCGGAAGGATGTCGAGGACATCAAGCCCGTCTATGTCGAGGGCCTGTCTTTCCAGTATGTCAAGACTATCGGGGAGGTGATGGAGGCTATTTTCGATTAATATTCCTATCTTTGAGATATGGATGTCAAGATTGAGAGAAGTTGGAAGGAGGCGCTCGCCGCAGAGTTCGACGAGCCCTACTTCGCCGCCCTTGCCCGCCAGCTCCACAGGGAGAAAGCGGAGGGAAGGGTGATCTATCCCCCCGGCCCGGAGATATTCAAAGCCTTCGAGCTCACCCCGGTCCAGGATGTTAAGGTCGTCATTCTGGGGCAGGATCCCTATCACGGCTACGGCCAGGCCATGGGACTCTGCTTCTCCGTGCCGGACAACATGCCGGCCCCACCCTCGCTGAAAAACATATTCAAGGAGATCGAGGACGACTTGGGGATAAAGATGAGCGGGCGGCCGAATCTCGAGGGCTGGGCCCGTCAGGGGGTGCTACTGTTGAACGCCATCCTGACTGTCAGGGCGGGGGAGGCCGCCTCCCACAGCGCCATCGGCTGGCAGAGGTTCACCGACGCCGTGATCAGGTACATCTCCGACAACCTCGACGGGGTGGTGTTCCTGCTCTGGGGCAACTTCGCGAGAAGCAAGAAAGAGTTGATCGACACTGGCCGGCACCATGTCCTCGAGGCCCCTCACCCCTCACCCCTGGCCCGCGGGGCGTTCTTCGGGTGCAGGCACTTCTCCAAGACAAATGAGATTCTCCTCTCCGAGAACAAGACACCGATTAATTGGCAACTGTAAGAATATGGGCAAGACAGCGTTATTCCCGGGCTCATTCGACCCCTTCACCTCCGGCCATCTGAACATCCTGACAAGGGCCCTGACCATCTTCGACGAGGTGGTCGTGGCGGTCGGAGTCAACCAGGCCAAGCGCGGCTTCTACACTATGGAGCAGCGCGAGGACATCATCCGCCAGGCCACGAGAGGCCTTGGGGGAGTGAGGATCATGAGCTATGACGGCCTGACCGTGGATCTCTGCAAGGAGCTGGGAATCAATCATATCGTCAGGGGAGTAAGGAACATGACCGACTTCGACAACGAGCAGGCTGTGGCCGACGCCAACCGTCACCTCGCCCCTGACATCGACACCATCATCATCCCGACCGCCCAGGAATATTCCCACATCTCCTCTTCGGCCGTGAGGGATCTCCTGAGCCACCGCGGCGACCTCTCCCGTTTCATCCCCGACTGGGTTGTCCTTCCCGACGCGAGATGAGACGCCTCGCCGTCATATTCCTGGCCTTCATCCTCTCCGCCCTTCAGTCGGCGGCGCAGGTCGACTCGACCTCCCTCCGGGAGCTGGACGCCAGGCTGGCGCGCTATTTCTCTTTGCTTGAGCCTCTTCCGGTCGAGGTCAAGACCCAGGAGTGTGACGCCTTGATCGAGGCTGCCGAGGATCCTTCCCTCAGGCGACAGATCGCCCTGAGAACCTACCGCCACTACCTCAATTCCACCTTGATGGGTGATGAGGCCGTGGCTATTTATTTGACAGACAAATGGTTCTCTTCCGGGAAGATCGCCATGGAGAGCGAGGCGGACCTCCTTAACGCCAAACTGTTCGCCGATGTCAACCGCCA
This sequence comes from Bacteroidales bacterium, assembly GCA_017429765.1. Taxonomy (GTDB): domain Bacteria; phylum Bacteroidota; class Bacteroidia; order Bacteroidales; family UBA932; genus Cryptobacteroides. The sequence goes on from JAFROJ010000057.1 coordinate 52,415, forward strand.
GTCCCTGATAGGCATGCGGGCCCCCGAGGTGTCGCTGGCCGGCCCTTATGGTGAGGAAGTCACCCTCCCCGTCTCGCTTGGCGGGACGGATGACATCCCGCGCTACCAGATCTACTATTTCCACGACACCGACTGCGCCAAGTGCAAGCTGGAGACCGCCATGCTCCGAAGCCTGCTGGACGACAAGGGTTATCCCGTCGATGTGGTCGCGGTCTATGTCGGCCGCGACGAGGCCGGCTGGAGAAAGTGGAGGGAATCCACATTCGTCCTGAAGCCCGGCCCCGCCAGGGTGATCCATCTCTGGGATCCGGACGATCTCTCTGACTATCAACTGAAATACGGGGTGACAGTGACTCCGAGGATGTTCCTGGTCGACCCCGACGGGATCATCATCGGACGGGGGCTGGACACCTCCGCCCTCGAGATCCTCCTCTCCTCCCGCCTGAGGGATCTTTACCATAACTACGGGGACGAGGAGTCTTTCGCCCTCTTCGACCAGCTGTTCTCGCTCTATGGCCCGACCGTCGGCCCCGACGATGTCGCTGAGGTCGCCGGGATCCTGGAGGACAGGACGTTGTCTAGAGGGGACACGCTCAATTTCAAGAGCATGGAGGGGGATCTCCTCTACTATCTCGCGGCCCAGAGATCCGAGGGTTTCAGGGAAGGATCGGCCATATTCGTGAAAGACTACATCCTCTCCAGGCCCTGGATCTGGAACACCGCCGACGACTCCCTCAGGGTGGTCGGGATGGCCGGGATGCTGGACGGCTTGCTGGGCAGGACCCCGGTGGGATCGAGAATCCCGAGGATGCCCCTCAAGGGCTGGAACAAGTTCCGGCGCAAGGGAGGCTATCTCTTTTTCCGCTCGGAAGGCTGCAAGGTCTGCGAGTCTGAGGCCGCGGCCGCCGACTCATTGGGAATCAAGTGTTTCTCCGTGAATATGGACGCTTTGGAGAGGGAAAGTCCCGAGATCGCCGGGAGACTTCTCGACACTTTCGACCTTTCCGCTCTTCCGGCTATCCTCAAGATAGGGAGAAGGGGAGTCGTCGAAAGACGTTACCTAAGCTTGGCCGATCGTCTTTTGTTTTTGGAGGAAAAACAGTAAATTCGCGTGTTTTCGATATTTCTTATTTTAACTATAAATTATGGTTTCTTACAAAGATCTTGGCCTTGTGAACACCAGAGAGATGTTCGCTAAGGCTGTCGCTGGCGGTTATGCCATCCCCGCTTTCAATTTCAACAACATGGAGCAGCTCCAGGCCATCATCCAGGCCGCCGCTGAGACCAAGTCCCCGGTCATCCTCCAGGTGTCGAGCGGCGCGCGCAAATACGCCAATCAGACCCTTCTTCGCTACATGGCCGAAGGCGCTGTCGAGTACGCCAAGGAGCTTGGCTGGGAGCATCCCCAGATCTGCCTCCATCTTGATCACGGCAACTCCTTCGAGCTCTGCAAGAGCTGCGTGGACATGGGCTTCTCTTCCGTCATGATCGACGCCTCCTCCCTCCCTTACGAGGAGAACATCGCCCTGACCAAGAAGGTCGTTGACTACGCCCACCAGTTCGACGTGACTGTCGAGGCCGAGCTCGGCGTCCTGGCCGGAGTTGAGGATGAGGTCGCCGCCGAGGAGTCCCACTACACCCGTCCCGAGGAGGTCATCGACTTCGCCACCCGCAGCGGTTGCGACTCTCTCGCCATCTCCATCGGCACCTCCCACGGCGCCTACAAGTTCAAGCCCGAGCAGTGCAAGAGGGATCCCGAGACCGGACGTCTCGTCCCTCCGCCCCTCGCCTTCAACGTCCTGCACGAGATAGAGAAGAAGCTCCCCGGCTTCCCGATCGTTCTCCACGGCTCATCCTCTGTGCCTCAGGAATATGTCGACATCATCAACGCCCACGGCGGCAAGCTTCCCGACGCTGTCGGTATCCCCGAGGAGCAGCTCCGCGAGGCCTCCAAGAGCGCTGTCTGCAAGATCAACATCGACTCCGACAGCCGTCTCGCGATGACAGCCGCCGTCCGCCAGGTCTTCGACGAGAAGCCCGGCGAGTTCGATCCCAGGAAATATCTTGGACCTGCCCGTGACGAGATGAAGAAGCTCTACATGCACAAGATCGTCAACGTGCTCGGCTCCAACGGCAAAGCCGAGTAACACCTGTCATCCTGAGGCCTGCCCTGAGCCTGCCGAAGGGCGAAGCGAAGGATCTACCCCCTTACAACGTCCGGGCTTTCTCAAGAAACGCCCGGACGTGTTCCGTATATTCCTCAGGATGGTCTTTATAGGCCATGGCATGCTCCGAGCAGGGGGCTATCCAGAGTTCCTTGAGCCCCTTTGTCTTTGCCTCATAGTTTTTGTAGACATGCTCTGTGGGCACGAAGTCGTCCTTGTCGCCGTGGATGAAAAGCACAGGCTTCTCGCTCTTGGCCAGCTGCCTGACTGACGAGGCCTCCTTGAAGCCCCAGCCGTACCTCATCCTGCAGACCAGGCTGGCGCAATTGAGCACAGGGAAAGGGGGCAGGTGGAAGGTGTCCTTGAGATTGTGGGCGAACTGGTCCCAGACGGAAGAATAGCCGCAGTCATCGACGAACGCCCGGAGATATTCGGGAAGATCCTCGTCTCCGCTGAGCATCATGACGGTGGCCCCGCCCATGGAGACTCCGTGAGCGACCATGAAGTCGTCTCCCCAGATCTCGTGGGCCAGGACCGCGAACTTTTTGACGTCGAGTCTGTCCAGCCAACCCATCTGCACGGCCTTCCCCTCGGAGAGACCGTGGTAATGAAGATCCGGGACCATGACGTTGTAGTTCAAGTCGTCCCTGTACATCCTGACCAGGTTCAGGAAGCAGATGTGGTTGTCTGTGTAACCGTGCACGACCACAGCCGTCCCGCCGGCGTTGGAGGGGTCTGAGGCCGGGGCGAAGACCGCGTGGAGTTTGTAACCGTTCTCTCCGACGATGGTGGTGTCCCTGAACACTCCCCGCTCATGTAGACCGTCGTACCAGGCCATGATCCCGGGATAGCGGGACTCGGTCTTGGCCCGGTCGCCCTCAAAATCATTCCCGTGCTCCTCGGGGAGCAGGGCGTAACCGCACATGTATCTTCCCGAGAGAAAGCCGCCGACCGTGAACGCGGCGATCAGGAAGGTAAGTAAGACTAATAACTTTCTTTTCATATTGGTCAGGATATGTTGTTGTCAGGTTTTGGTCAGGTTTTGGTTGGGCAGTGGTTGTGCTGTGGTTGTGCTGTGGTCGGGTTTTGGTATGGCTGTGGTCGGGTTGTGGTCGGGTTTTGGTTGGGTTGTGGTTGTGCTGTGGTTGTGCTGTGGTTGTGCTGTGGTCGGGTTTTGGTATGGCTGTGGTTGGGTTTTGGTATGGCTGTGGTCGGGTTGTGGTCGGGTTTTGGTTGGGTTGTGGTTGGGCAGTGGTCGTGCTTGATATCTCTTCCGGGTCGAATTTAGCTATTTCGCCGCAATTAAACAAAAGCACGAATATCCCCGCCCGCTTCCCCGCCTCTGTCACCCTGAGCATCGCGAAGGGTCTCCCACTGTCATCCTGAGGCCTGCCCTGAGCCTGTCGAAGGGCGAAGCGAAGGATCTTATGCCGCGGCACCGCCGCCGCTCGGTTGCGAAGAGCGGTGGCTACAGCTCGGGCGCTGCGGTGGGCTCCATGAAAGGCCCTCCTCGCGCCCGACTGTTGCCGGTGCTATCCCCCGAAATGTACAATTGCCTCCTTTTTGATTTCTTAGAAGAGAACAACTCGCTGGAGGACAGTCCGCCTGAAAATCGGCTGGTACGGAAGCTGTTGATTATTAGGTTATAACGCGATCAGATGGTACCGATTTCGGTACCATCTGATCGCTTAACTTATTAATTATTAACTATTTCCATACCAGAGCAAATATGTGTGTTTGTCTGGGCAGTTTGGCGGAGTGTTGCCGGACACGGCCGTTCGGCCGTTCGGCAGGCTTGCGGCAGGTTTGTTTGGATGCCGGTCCCTTCGACTGGCTCGGGGACCGTGGAGATCCTTCGCTTCGCCCTTCGGCAGGCTCAGGGCAGGCCTCAGGATGACATTGGGTTCGGGATAACAGGCTGGCTCAGGGACGGGAAGATCCTTCGCTTTGCCCTTCGACAGGCTCAGGGCAGGCCTCAGGATGACATTGGGTTCAGGATGACAGGGGGGGAGGCTTGTGGGGCATGGTTTGTCAGCAACGAAAATCTTTGTTATCTTTGGATAACTAATAGGGTTGCCAGAAAGACTGCGGGAATAACAACGGGAATAACAAAGAATAGCGAGAATTAACAAGCTATTAACTAGCGAGTAAGGCATAAAGCTGCACACGATACAAGTCCATGCGATAATCCGCATTTACAAACAAGCACTGGCAAAAGCACAGGCACAAGCAATAGCATAGGCACAGCACAAGCACAAGCACTGGTAAAAGTATAGGCACAAGCATAAGCATAAGCACAAGCAAAAGCAAAAGCATAAGCATTAGCACAAGCACAAGCACTGGTAAAAGTATAAACACAAGCAAAAGCAAAAGCATAAGCATTAGCACAAGCACAAGCACAAGCATAAGCGTAAGCACAAGCAGAGGCACAAGCACTGGTAAAAGTATAAGCACGGCACAAACTAAATAAATCACTATCACAAATCACACGTACTATGGCCAAGAGGAAAATGACTGTCAAGATCGCCGTGGTGGGGGTCTTGTTGATCGCGTTGGCGGGACTGCTCAGACACGAGATGTCCAGGCGTGACAAAGAGGGAATCCGGGAATATTCAGTTCAGACTGTCTGGGATAAGGGGACGCACGCGGCCTTCACGGACCTGGTGGGCTTCAAAGGGAAATATTACATCACTTTCCGGGAGGGCTACAGCCATATTTTCGACGAGGCGGGCAATGCCGAGGGCCGGATCAGGGTGCTTGAGTCCAAGAACGGGAATAACTGGGAATCCGTGCTGGACGCCGGTCTGGAAGGGATAGACTGCCGTGACCCGAAGATCTCGGTGACCCCGGACGGGCGCCTGATGGTCCTGTTCGGAGGATCATTGTACGTGAATAAGGAGCTCCAAGGCCAGCAGGGGTATGTCATGTTCTCCGACGACGGAAGGACATTCACGAAGCCCGAGAAGATCACCCTCTCGCCTGACCCGGCCAATGAGATGAACTGGCTCTGGAGGGTCACCTGGAACGGGGACACGGGCTACGGCATAAGTTACGGTTTCGGCCCGGCCGGCAGGACGCTGATTCTCTATTCCACCAAGGACGGTGTTAACTACACCGAGGTCAAGTCGTTCGACATCGGAGGATTCGCCAACGAGGCCACGCTCCGCTTCCAACCCGACGGGAGGATGCTGATGATGCTTCGCAGGGACGGGGACGACAGGATGGGTTATTGGGGATATTCAGACGCCCCCTACACGGACTGGACGCTGAAGCCGATGCCGCTTCAGGTCGGAGGCCCTGATTTCACGGTGCTGGAAGACGGGACAATCCTGGCCGGCACGAGATCCTACGCCATCGGAAGTCATTGTAAGACAATAATAATCAAGGGGAATACAGACGGTGATTTCCAGGAGGTCTTCACGCTTCCCTCCGACGGCGACACGAGTTATCCGGGCCTGCTGGTCGTCGGCGACAAGCTCTGGGTCAGCTACTACTCGACCGCCGGCACCCCCGGCAAAGCCGTCATCCGCCTCGCCAAACTTCCCCTCGACGCCCTGCGGTAGGACGTAAGCATCCAAGAACTACCGCCGCCAGCCTTGGCGCTCTGCTGTAAGAGGTTAGCCTCCAGAACCACTGCCACCCTCGGCACGTTAAGAGGGGGGACCGTGAGCAAGTCGAACGGTGGGGCCGCGAAGCGGCGGTTCTGGAGGCTAACCTCTTACAGCTAGAAGGAACGTCAGAGCAGGTGATGAAGGTCGTAGTCGGCCTTGATCTTGTCGATGACGGCGCAGACGACCTCGAAAGTCAGGCTCTCCTTGCGGTAATCGGCCGGAACGGCGAAACCTACCCTTCCCTGTCTCAATAACTTCCGGGCGAAAGCCTTCTTCTTCTGGTTCTTAGGATCGTACACGGCAATCGACTGGCCCCCGAACATCGTGACAATCTTCATGCAGGGAATGTCAGTCTCCCCGTCCCCGAAATAGATCATCTGAGGGTAGGGGATCCGCTTCTTGTCCTCGGCCACACTCTCGTTGACCCTCTTGTTGTCGTGGGAGCTGAATATCCCCTTGTTGATCTTGAATATGAACTGAGTCTTGGCCGTGTAGTCCACAGCTATCCCCGGCCAGACCGCCTCACCCTCATCGTTGTAGATGTAGCTGCAAGCGAAGATGTGCTTGAACTCCGACGCGATGGGAGAGCCCTCGATTATCTCCTTCAGCCCGGAGGAGTTGATGTAGTGCTCGATCCTGACCCCCCGTGATCTCCCGTATTCATTGACAAGGGAGAACCACTCCTTGACCCCGTCGAACAGCTCGATGTCCTTCCCGAACCTCCTGAAGTCCTCCCTGCGGAGCTGGATCCCGTTCCTGACGGCCTCGTCCCGCATCATCTTCATGTAGGAAAGGACATTGCTCGCGTCCTGCCCGGCGGCCAGCCCGTCGCTCATCGTCCAGAACTCGCTGGGAGTCTTCCCGATCGCCTGGATGAAGCCGAACTCCTGCATGTTGCCTGGAGAGAGTGTCCCGTCGAAATCGTAGATAAGGGCCACTATTGGTTTCCTTTTCATTTCATTCCCTTTATTTCGCCACAAATACAGTGTTTTCACGGATTCGCGGCCGTTCCCGTCAAAGATAAACATATTAATTGACTAAATTCGCTCAATTTATTAATAACACTCATGGATCACTATCTTTATCTCCTTCAAAACGCCACAAGGAAGTTCTGGGACAAGTCAGCCCTGAACACCGTCGACGGCGAGTCTTTCACCTATTCCCAGATGGCGACCCTCATCGCCAAGTTCCATCTCTTCTTCGAGACAGTCGGTCTTAAGAAGGGAGGTCATGTGGCCCTCTGGGCCAGGAACAGCGCCCGCTGGGGCATGTCGTACCTCGCGATCAACACCTACGAGGCCGTGGTCGTGCCGATCCTCGCTGACTTCACCCCCGAGAACGTGGAGTTCCTCCTGGGGCATTCCGACAGCCTGGCCCTGCTCACCAACGCCGACAAGTTCGCCAAGCTCGACCTTTCCAAGACTCCGGAGATCAAGGTGGTCATGGATGTGGACAACCTCAAGGTCCTCTATTGCTCCGATCCCGGAATAAAGGGGATCTGGAACAACATCGACAACCTCTTCGCCGAGAAATACCCGAACGGCTTCGGCCCCGATGATGTCGTCTATCCGACCGACAACTGGGACAACCTCGCCGTGATCAACTACACCTCCGGCTCCACCGGCAACCCCAAGGGAGTGATGCTGACCTACAGGAACTTCAGCGCGACCATCGAGTTCAGCCAGGTCAACAGGCCCACCAACGAGACCCAGAGGATGATCTCCATGCTTCCGATGGCCCACATGTACGGCCTCGTCACCGAGTTCATCTATCCTCTCTGCTACGGCACCTCCATCTACTGGCTCGGGAAGACCCCGACCCCCTCGACCCTGATGAAGGCCTTCCAGCAGGTAAAGCCCTACCAGCTGATCACCGTCCCGCTTGTGATGGAGAAGATATTCAAGTCCAAGGTCGAGCCAATAGTGGACAAGCAGCCGGTCAAGTTCCTCTGCAAGGTCCCTGGAATCAACAAGGTGATATTCAAGAAGATCCATGACAAGATGATCGACGCTTTCGGCGGCGAGGTCCAGGAGTTCATCCTTGGAGGAGCCCCTGTCAGCCCCGAGGTCGAGAAGTGGTTCAAGAGGATCAAGCTGCCCTACACGGTCGGTTACGGCATGACGGAGGCGACCCCTCTGCTGGCTTACGCCGGATGCAAGGACTATGTCAACGGCTCCTGCGGCAAGCCGGTCACCTGCGCCGACGTCCGCATCGATTCCGAGGATCCCGAGAACATCGCCGGGGAGATCCAGGCCAAGGGCGACAACATCTGCATCGGCTACTACAAGAACCCCGAGGCCTCGGCCAACGCCTTCACCGACGACGGTTATCTCAAGACCGGAGACCTTGGAATAAGGGACAAGGACGGCAACATCTACATCAAGGGACGCAGCAAGTCCATGATCCTCTCCGCCAACGGCCAGAACATCTATCCCGAGGAGGTCGAGTCCATCATCAACGACCAGCCCTATGTAGCCGAGTCGGTGGTCGTCGACAGGGCCTCGAAGCTTGTGGCCCTGGTCTATCTCGATCCGGACGCCATCAAGAGGGACGGGCTCGACGCCGAGACGGTCGCCGACCTCCCCGAGAGAGTCCGTGTCAACTCCAACAAGAAGTTGCCCAACTACAGCCAGTTGACCAATGTGGAGATCCAGGAGACCCCCTTCGAGAAGACCCCCAAGATGTCCATCAAGCGCTTCCTGTACAAATAGGATGACAATTTGTCATAGCGCGGCACTCTGGAACATATTTTGACTTATCACGAACCGGCCATATCCAAGTGGCCGGTTTTATTTTGATTGTTATGGCAAACAAAGGACAGATCGGAGTGACGACCGAGAACATATTCCCGGTCATCAAGCAGTTTTTGTATTCGGACCACGAGATATTCCTCAGGGAGCTGGTCGCCAATGCCGTGGACGCGACGCGGAAGTTGCAGGTTCTCGCCTACAACGGCGATTTCAAGGGAGAGCTGGGCGACCTTAAGGTCACCATCGAGCTCGACGAGAAAGAGAAGACCCTCAAGATAATCGACAACGGTGTCGGAATGACAGCCGATGAGGTCGACAGATACATCAACCAGATAGCCTTCTCCTCGGCGGGCGAGTTCCTCGAGAAGTACAAGGACCAGAGCATAATAGGCCACTTCGGCCTGGGCTTCTACTCGG
>JAFROJ010000058.1 GCA_017429765.1 Bacteroidales bacterium
AACCAAAGCCCAGAGGCGTTCCCGGGAGATACTCCTTCCTCCCCGGACCAGTTGATCTGGTGGGGACAGAATTGGAGGAAGGGAGGAATGCAAGAGCGCAGGAACTTCCTGATAAAGTCCCGCGCCCTTTATAACCAAACCTGGTGCGGCTGCGAGTTCAGCCACCGGTTATAACGGCTCGCCCATCTCTGTGAAACGCGCGGCGGCGTTGAGGAAATGGGCCGTTATCCAGAAGACCGTCCAGGACTCCACATAACCTCCGCGCAGATTATGGACATCCGTCACGGCCCCGTGCTGGGCGAAATTCGTGTGCTGGAGCTGCTCCCCCTGGCTGCCGTACACATCAGTGAGCTGGTAGCAACTCCTGTACATGACCTTGGACAGCTTGACAAGCCTCTCATCGCCAAGGTATTTGCCCATCTTGCAGATCTCGGGGGCGAATAGCACCCCATAGACATCTATGTGCTGGTTCTGGGGAGACACGACCGTCCAGCCGGTCGTCTTGACATCGTGATCTGCCATCCTTCCGGCCTGGAAAGACATGTCCCAGACTATGACATAGCTAAGACACACGTCCATGGCGTGCTTGGCCCAGTCGAGATATTTCTTGTCGGAGAATCTCTCGTAACACTCCAGGAAGCCCTGGAACGCGGCCCAGGCGCCCTCCTTGTCCTCGCAAGTGGCGTCCAGGGTGCCGCCCCAGTAACATCCGTCCATCTCAAGGTGGCGGGAGGCGAACTCCCCGGCGGCCTTCTCGGCGGCGGAGCGGTAACGCTTCACCCCGAACAGGTCGGAGGCGATGGCCAGAGGAGCGATATAGAATCCCTCAGCGGTCGACCTCGGGTTCCATTCCTTCGAGAGAATATGGTCAGCGGCGCTGTCGCAGGCCTTTTTCAGGAATCTCTCCCATTTCGAGGTGTCATATTCCTTGGATTTCCTGGCAGTCTCGATGGCTTTCGCGAAATTGTACATCGCCTGGCCGCAAGAGACCGGATCCCCCTGGTCCCAGGTCCCGTCAAGGAAGTTGTAACGGACAGTGAATATCCCATCCCCCTTGAACTCCGCGCCTGTCAGGAAATCAAGGCTTCGTTGGACACGGTCGCGGATGGAGGGGTCTTGAAGTTTGCCGGAAAGAACCATAAGGGAATAACCCGGAGAGTCCGCCTGGCCGCACCAACCCATGACGATGTCCTTCCGGTGATACCTCGAGTCATACATGTCGAAGCCGGCGGCCTTCCCGTCCTCCATCCAGCGGGAAAGGGAATAGCGGTACTTCGATTCCACAATCTCACCAAAGGTGGCGAACCGGTCGGAGTCGTACGGCTTGTAACGGTCAATGGATTGATATACAGGCCTTTGGAAACCTGTTCCGGGGCGGGATATCTTATAGATGTCGACAAAGAACTCTTTCTCGATGACCTGGCCCGGCTCAAGAAAGATGTAGGTGTCGGGATATTCAAGAGGCTTCGGCTGAAGCGCCTTGACAACACTTCTTTCACCATTGTAGCCAACAGGCCCCGAGTACATCACCAGCTCTGTGTACCCTTCCTTGGCCTCCGCCCCGAGAGACCACCACTGGTCGGAGACCACCGCGCCCCTGACAGGCGATGGCACGATGTGCAGGGCGACGGCGTTAAGGCCCTTAGGGTCTTCCAGCATCACGAAAGGCATCGGGTAGCGATGGTCCTCGAAGATGGCGAACTCCCCGGGAAGGCCATTCCAGACAGGGATCCTCCTCGGGTCGACAGAGGCTCCGTTCTTGTTGCCGTAGTACACTGTCCCCGGAGCGAAAAGCGATAGCCCGTTGCCCTTCTCCTGGATACGGACGGAGAGATTCACGTTCTTGAGAGTGTCCTCCCCCTTCCACTCGAACCTCCTGACACAATGAACCATCCCGTCGGAAGTCTCTGAATATGAATCAGTGAACTCGAGATCGCCGCCGTTGATGACGGCCACTCCCTTGAGGATGGTCCACTTGCCGGCGGTCTCCACACTTGTGGGCTTGGCGTGAACCCAGCCTGTCATCCAGTCGTTCTCCCAGCCTGTGGCGACAGACCAAAGACCCTCGTCGGGGGTCGTCAGAGTGACCGAACCATCTGTAAAAGAGACACGGAAATCATTCACAACCAACCTGGTCTGGGATTGTAAATGAAAGATTGGCGCCGAAAGCCCCGCTAACAGCGCCAACAGTTTCAAAAGATATCTCACGTTATTCATTCTAAGCCAGGATGCCGATAAGGAAAATCGCCGCGATGGTCACCGGAGTCACATATTTTATGAGGAAATAAATGGCCGGGAACAGTTTGGAGGTGACTTTTAACGTTCCCCCGTTGGTTAGCTCGTCCTTGACCGCCGACTTATCCATCCTCCAGCCGACAAAGACGCTGAACAGCAAGGCGCCGATCGCCATCAGGAAGTTGGAGCAAAGACGGTCACAGAAATTGAATATCGTCTGGCCCAGCAGCTTGACTCCCGAAAGGCTGCCGAACGACAGGCAGCAGAGAACACCTATCGCCAAGGCCACCAGGAACAGAAGAATAGTGGCCCTGTGCCTTGAGACTCCTTTCTCCTCGACCAGATAAGCCACACACACCTCCATCATCGAGATGGACGACGACAGGGCCGCCACAAGGATGGTCAGGAAAAACAGAACCGACACGGCGGTGCTAAGGACCTGTCCTCCGGCGCCCATCTTCGAGAATATGAAAGGAAGGGTCTCGAAGACCAGCCCGGGGCCGGATGAGGGGGCGATTCCGGCGGCGAACACGGCCGGCATCACGGCGAAGCCCGCCAGGATGGCGAAAAGAAGGTCGAAAAAGGCCGTGCCTGAGGCGGAGGCAAGGATGTTCTCGTCCTTATTGACATAAGAGGCGTAGGTCAACATGGTGCCGACACCGAGCGACAGCGAGAAGAAACTCTGACCGAGAGCGGCGGCGTAGGCACCGGGGGTGAGCTTCGAGAAGTCGGGCTTGACAAGGTATCTCACACCCTCGCCCGCTCCGGGAAGGGTTAAGGAGTACACGGCGATGACCACTATCAGCACGAACAGGATAGGGATGGAAATCTTGCTGAACTTTTCGATCCCCTTGTTGACCCCGAGAAACACTATCGCCGCGGTCAGGCCGAGAAAGACGGTCAGGCACACAAGCGGCGCCCACGTCGAGGACGAGAACTGATCGAACATCCCGATGACAGCCTCGGCATTCCCTGGCTTGAACTGAAGGGCCGCCGCCTTCATGAGATAGGCGAACGACCAGCCTCCGACGACGCTGTAATAGGAGAGGATGATCAGGGGGGATATGACCGTGAGCAGGCCGAGCCATTTCCAGGCCGAGCCGGGGGCCAGGGTGTTCATGGCCCCGAATGTGCCCTGATGAGTCCTGCGGCCGATAATCGACTCCGAGAGGAGGATCGGCATCGAGAGAAGGAAACAACAAACGATGTACACCAGAATGAAGGCCGCGCCTCCGTACTCACCGACGATGAAAGGGAACCTCCAAATGTTCCCGAGTCCTATCGCCGAACCGGCCATGGCCATTATCACAGTGGCCCTGCTGCCGAAATTCTCCCTGTTTGTCATAAAGCCAGATTAGTCACGAATATGGTAAGGACCGTGATGGGGGCCACATACCTTATCAGGAAATAGAATATTCTGAAAACCTTCTTGTTGATCGCGCCGCGGTTGGTGATTTCCTCCCGGACGTCGTCCTTGCCCATTCTCCATCCCACGAAAAGGACCACCAGCAGGACCCCCGCCGTCAACAGGAAGTTGGACGAGAAGGCGTCCACCTTGCCGAAGGCGTTGATGGAGAACACGCTGACGAGGCCGAGAATCCAAGTGGCGACAAAGACAACCAGGCAGGCCACGGATCTCTTGAAGCCCTTCTCCTCAACGAGATAGGCGACTCCGACCTCGATCAGCGAGATGCTTGAGGTCATGGCCGCGACCACCACGGAGAAGAAGAAAAGGCCCGCGACGACAGTCGCTATCCAAGGGGAGGAGGCTCCCATCCCCATGAAGACATGAGGCAGGGTCTGGTAGACCAGGCCGGGGCCGCTGCTCGGGGCTATTCCGGCCGAGAAGACGGCGGGCATGATCGCGAAGCCGGCCAGGACAGAGAAAATGAGCGCGGCGATGACTGTGCCGACACCGGAGGCCACCAGGTTCTCGTCCTTGTGGACATAGGATGAATATGTGATGACGATTCCCATTCCGAGGGACATCGAGTAGAAGCTCTGGCCGAGCGCGAAAGCGAAGGTCCGGCCCGTGAGTTTCGAGAAATCAGGCTTGATGAGATAGTCTATTCCCTTCTCCGCCCCGGGCATATTCACCGAGTAGAGCATGATCAGCACTATGAGGACGAAGAGGACGGGGATGGAGATCTTGTTGAACTTCTCGATGCCGCCCTTGATCCCGAAAGCCACGATGACGGAAGAAAGCGCCAGGAAGATCGTGTTGAAAAGGAGAGGGGTCCATCCGGACGGACGGAACTCGCCGAAATTCAATGTCAAAGACTTGATGAAATACTCTATGGACCATCCTCCGACTATGCTGTAGTAGGAGACTATTATCATGGGGGTGATGACGCTCAGGTAGCCGAGCGAGGTCCAGAAACTCCCGGGGGCCAGTTTATTCATCGCCCCTATGGCGTTGGAATGGGTCTTGCGGCCGATCACCGCCTCGGCGAGGAATATCGGGAAAGACAGGACGAAGGAGCAGAGGATGTACACCAGGATGAAAGCGGCCCCGCCATATTCCCCGACCATGTAGGGGAATCTCCAAATGTTGCCCAATCCTATGGCCGAGCCGGCCATAGCCATGATCACGGCCGCCCTGCTGCCGAAATGCTCTCTATTGTTTGCCATTTGTAAGTTCGTGTGAAAGAATTATTTCCGTGTGTAGACCGTGAACTCGAAGCCGTATCCCGTCTCTGGATCAATAGCCACCGGGGTGGTGGACTCGACCTTCCAGATCCCGGGGTCGATGACCGGGAAGAAGGTGTCGGCGTCCTCGATCGAGGTGTGGACGTGGGTTATGTAGAGCTTGTCCGCCGTGGGGAGAGCCTGGCGGTAAGTCTCGCCTCCTCCCATGACAAAGACCTTCCCGACATCCTCGCCATGATCCCTCTCGATGATGGAATACGCCTCGTCGAGGCTTCCGGCTACTTTCACGCCCTCGGGTCTGTCAGGCCAGGGGAAGATCGAGATAACCACATTATCCCTCTTCGGGAGCGGCTTCCCTCCGATGGACTGGAAAGTCATCCAGCCCATAACCACAGGGCACCCCGTGGTGGTCTGGCGGAAATACCTCATGTCCTCGGCTATGTGCCAGAGAAGGGCGTTGGACTTGCCGATAGCCCTGTTGTCGGCTATGGCGACTATGATACATTTCTCCATGATTCAATCGTTGTTACTGTTAAACGGCGACGGGGGCCTTGATGGCCGGCCAGGGGTCATAGCCCTCAAGGGTGAAATCCTCGTACACGAAATCAAAGACACTCTTGACGTCCGGGTTCAGCCTCATCCGGGGAAGGGGTCGGGGCTCCCTTGAGAGCTGTTCCCTCACCTGGTCGAAATGATTGAGGTAGATGTGGGTGTCGCCGGTCGTGTGGACGAACTCTCCGGGACGGAGGCCGCAGACCTGGGCGATCATCATCGTGAGAAGGGCGTAAGAGGCGATGTTGAAGGGCACGCCGAGGAAGGTGTCGGCGCTGCGCTGGTAAAGCTGGCAGGACAGTTTCCCGTCGGCCACATAGAACTGGAACAGGCAGTGGCAGGGCGGAAGGGCCATCTTGTCGACCTCGCCGGGATTCCACGCCGAGACAAGCATGCGGCGGGAGTCCGGATTATTCTTGATCATGTCGATCACCTGGGAAAGCTGGTCGATAGAACGGCCGTCCGGAGCGGGCCAGGAGCGCCACTGGTGACCATAGACAGGCCCCAGATCGCCGTTCTCGTCGGCCCACTCGTCCCAGATGGAGACCCCGTGATCCTTGAGATACTTGATGTTGGTGTCTCCCGAGATGAACCACAGCAGCTCGTGGATGATGGACTTCAGATGGACCTTCTTGGTCGTCAGGAGGGGGAAGCCCTCGGAAAGGTCGAACCTCATCTGATGGCCGAAGACGGACTTTGTGCCGACGCCGGTGCGGTCGCGCTTGACCACACCCTCATCCATTATTCTCGTCAGAAGGTCAAGATACTGTCTCATGCCACAGAGAATTGCCAGATGATAGCCTCTTCAAACATATCGTCCGGACGCAGGACCGTGGTCGGGTAGTCCGGCTTGTTGGGGGAGTCGGGGCAGTGCTGGCACTCGATGGCCACTCCCTCGTAGTCGAAGTACGGGCGTCCGCACTTCGCGACAGGACTGCCGGCGAGCCAGTTGCCGGTGTAGATCTGGACGGCGGGCTGGGTGGTGAAAACCTCCAGGACACGGCCGCTCCGGGGGGAGCGCAATTTCGCCGCCGGCTGAAGCTGTCCGGGCTCGAAACCGTTGATTATCCAGCAATTGTCGTAGCCCTTGCCATATTTCAGAGCGGGGAAATCCTCATTTATCTCAGCCCCTATCCTCTTGAAGTCCTGGAAGTCCATAGGGGTCCCGGCCACTGGATCAGGCTCCCCTACGGGGATAAGGGTCTCGTCGGTGGGAAGATACACGGAGGCGTTCAACTTGAGCTCGTGGCCGAGGATATCCCCGCTTCCCTCCCCGTCGAGATTGAAATAGGCGTGGTTGGTGAGGTTCACAACCGTGGCCTTGTCTGTCCTCGCGGTCAGGAAAAGCTTAAGGGCGTTATCCTCGCCCCACTCGTAACGGGCCACGACTTTCATGTTGCCGGGGTAACCGGCCTCCCCGTCCTCGGAGTAATACATGAACTCCACAGCGTCATCAACTATCCTGCTGTCCCAGACTTGGTTCTGAAAGCCCTCGGGGCCGCCGTGAAGGTGGTTGGGGCCGTTATTGACCGGCAAGGAATACTCGACTCCGTCGAGGGTGAACTTGCCCAGGGCTATTCGGTTAGCGAAACGGCCGGGGCATTTCCCGGCGCAAGGGCCGTCGGCGAAATAACTTCCGGCCTCGGGATAGCCGAGAACCACGTCGGCCAATTTGCCCTCCTTGTCAGGAACGGCGATCCCGACTATTCCGGCGCCGACGCTCGACAACCTGACGAAAGCCCCGCTCTCGTTCAGGATCGTGTAAAGGAATATCTCCTTCCCGTCGGGGCCCTGGCCCCATTTCTCTTTTGTGACTTTCATATCGCTTGTTTTATAGATTCTCAAGATATAACAGAACCTTCTCCACCGGAGCGTCTTTCAGGATCACTGTCTTGTCGGCGCCGAGAAGGTAAAGCGAGGGGATAGCCCTCACGTCGTAGGTGAGGGATTTCCGGATGATGAAGTCCTGGTCGCGGCCGTTGAGCCAGTCCGCGGGATACTTGCCCGCGAGACCCTTCCACTTCTCGACCTCGAGGTCGATGTAGAGGTTGACAACCGCCAGTTCCCCCGATCCTGTCAGCCGGGAGACTGTCTTGCTGGAGGCAAGCCTGGAGGTCAATTTGTCACAGGCGTCACAACCGGGGTTGGAGAACATCAGGAGGGTGTGTCCCGCCTTGATCCCGTGAAGGGTCTTCCTCCGGCCGTCCAGGAGGGTGAAAACAATGTCCGCCGCGCGGGTGCCTTTCCGGTTCAGGGAGCACATCTCCGCCTCTCTTGAATAGACCTCTCTCATCTCCTCAGGGACAAACTCCGAGACCGACAAGCCTTTGACATAGGGGAGGTACAAGTCCTCGTCGCGGGAAGGGGAGTTCGGGTCGTAAAGGGATTCCCTGACCTTTTCCTCGAAGAAGGAGAACACGTCAGAAGAGGGGTTGGCTGTCTGGAAGTCGCTCACTTTCTTGAAGAAAGCCTCGACTTCCTCTATCGCCTTGCCTGTCTTGATGACATTCTCGAGCAAGGAGATGTACCGGCCCAGGGCGGCCTCTACCTCGAGGGAAGGAACCCCGTTGACAAGGGTTGAGTCGCATCCGCGGGGCTCATCCAGAAAGGCGTCCCAGAAATGGGAGACGACATATTCATTGATCCCCGAAGGCTCCGTGATGACGGACGGGGCTACCGGATCGGCGGGAAAGGCTACCGGACCGACGTCCTCCCCGGCAGGAAAGGAAGACCGGCTCCTCCCCGAGCATGAGAAGAACATGGCGGCCAGAACGAGGGCCGGGAGAATATGACGTGTCCGGACTCTCATCAGGCCGCTGCTTTCTCAAGTTGACTTTGCGAGATGTTGATAATGAAATCCCCCATTTTCTCCAGCTCCTGGACAATGTCTATGTAGAACACCCCGACAAGGTAATTGTAGTCGGGATTCTCGCAATTGTCGATGTGCTCCTCCCTGAGGAGATTCCTATAGGCGTTGATGTTGTCCTCGGCGAGCTCCGAGTTGGAGATCTCCTTGATGAACGGCTGGGGATGCTTAAGGTTGTCCATCATGGCCTTGAAAGCCTCGTCAAGCAGATCCACCATCCTGGAAAGATTCCCGGACATGTCCTCGTCGAACCACTTCCCGCGGCCGTGGGCCCTTCCGATCATCCTTCCGATGGCCTCTCCGGAGTCACCGATGCTCTCCAGCTCCCCTATCGCCCTGTACATGGCCTTTATCCTCTTGGCGGAATTGTCGCTTATCTCCCCCTTGGACACCTCTCCCAGATAGGAGGCTATCTCGTACTCGACCTTGTCGGTGATCTCCTCGTACTTGACGAGTTTCTCGTTGATCTTGGAGAACTCCTCCTGGTCTTTAGCCTGGATGGCGGAGCGGATGAAACCGACCTCCCTCCAGCATATCTCCCCGAGGTGGATGATCTCCTGCTGGGCCTCCTCAAGGGAAAGCTCGGCGGTGGAAAGAGGGCCTCCGGAGATGTACTTCAGCTTGTAGATGGTGTCCTCTTCCTTGGTGGGGAATATCCAGGTGACAAGCTTGGCTATCTGAGGGATGAACCAGACCAGTAGCAAGGTGTTCACAATGTTGAACAGGGTGTGCATCGTGCAGACGCTGTAGAGCAGGGAGGTGGTGATCGCCGAGGCGTTGGCCGTGTCGGTGAGATCCGCGGTGTTGGGGTCCGGCAGGCCGAACATCGTGACAATCGAGCCCACAAGCTTAAGGAATAACGGGAATATGCAAAGCACCCACAGCACTCCGAAAGTGTTGATCACCGTATGCGAGATGGCGGTCCTCTTCGCGGCCGTGTTGCCGACGGCGGCGGCGATGTTGGCCGCTATTGTCGTGCCGATGTTCTCTCCCAGGATCATCGCGGCGGCCAGCCTGAACGGGATCACCCCGGTCGTCACGAGGATCATGATGATGGCCATGGTCGCGGCCGAGGACTGGAAACAGACAGTCAGGATGATGCCGATCAGCAGGAATATGGCGATGGAGCCAGCCCCGAGCTGGGTCCACGAATGGAGGAACCCGAGGGACTCAGGCGTGATCAGAAGCTGGGCCGTGGCCCTGAGGTTGGCGAATCCGACGAAGAACAGGGCGAAGCCTATTATGATCTCCCCTATGTCCTTCTTGGTCTGGGACTTCTTGAACTGCATCAAGATGAACCCGAAGAATATGAGAGGATAGGCGAAATCGGCCATGTTGAACGAGAAGCCGAAAACCGCCATGATCCAGGACGTGACAGTGGTTCCGATGTGAGCTCCCATTATCACCCCGATCGCCTGTCCGAGGACAAGCAGACCGGCGTTGACAAAACTGACAACCATGATTGTGGTCGCCGTGGAAGACTGGATCACCGCCGTGACACCGATACCCGTGATGATCTGTTTGAATGGGTTGGAAGTCATTGAGGCCAAGAAAGACCTTAGTCCGTCGCCCGCCACTTTCTGAAGACCGCCGCTCAACAGGCTCAAGCCGAAAAGGAAGAGGGTGACCGAACCGAGGAGCGTTAGAATTTGAAGGAAAACCTGCATTTTCGCCAAAAGAATATTCTTGCGAATTTACTCAAAACTTATCATAATTCTTTATCTTAGCCCCACAAATGAGAAGATTATCCCTCATATTGCCCCTTCTGTTTCTTTCATGCTTGCTCAGGGCCCAGTTCTCCCTCACGGGGAGCGACCCCGGAAAGACAAGGTGGAGCCGGATGGACACAGAGAGTTTCACGATCATCTATCCCTCGGGCGAGGACTCGCTGGCAAGGGTGTACGGGTCGTGGCTCGAGAAGGCCAAGGTGGCGGTGAGCTGGTCTTCGGGAATGAGGATCGGGGAATATTACAAGAGTCGCACCCCTGTCACTCTTCACAGCTTCTTCCCCGTCCCCAACGCCTCCGTCACCTGGGCGCCCAAGAGGATGGACATCTACACTATCCCCGACCCATATTCCCCCACGCCGGAGAGTTGGGAAAGGCTTCTGGCCATCCACGAGGGGCGTCACGTCTCCCAGATGCAGGCCGGGGCCGGAGGCCGTAACAAGGTCATGAGGTTTTTTGTCGGGGAGCTTTTCGCCGGAGCCGTGGCCGGGATTTATCCGGGGCCGACACTCCTTGAGGGAGACGCCGTCGTGGCGGAAACAGCTCTGACAGAGTCTGGTAGAGGCCGTCAGGCATCTTTCCTCTCCTACATGGCCCCGGCCTTTGACAGCGGGGACTGGAGAGACTATTGGAGATGGTCGCTCGGCTCGGAGAAGTACTACACCCCCGACCACTACCGGGCAGGGTACATGCTCATCTCAGGAATGAGGGTGTTCTTCGACGACCCCTTGTTCACGGAGGAATATTTCTCCAGGGTCAAAGGGAGGGGTGGTTTTAACCTGCTCGGGAAAACCGTGAGGCAGGCGAGCGGGATGAGCCTGAAAAAATCATTCAGGGAGATAGAGGAGAGATACCACGCGATCTGGACGGAAGAGGCGGCCTCCCGGGGGCCCTTCATGCCATCCGAAAGAGTCTCTCTCACGCCTTGGAGGCACACTTCTTATTCCGGGACTGTGGCTGACCAGAATGGTGTGTTATGGTCGGTGAGGTCGGGTCTCACGAGACCTGTCTCCCTCGTCCGGATGTCCCCGTCGGGCGAGGAGAGCCGCGTCCGGTCGTTCGGCTCAAGGACCGGCTCGCTCAACCTGGACAGCGCGGGGGGCAGGATCTGGTGGTCCGAGACCTTGCCGGACGTGAGATGGTCCCTGGCCGGAACGTCCAGGATACGCTACATCGAGACCTCCGATCCCTCGAGAGTCCGGGATCTGACCAGGAAGGGGAATTATTTCAACCCGGCCCCTTCCCCCGACGGTAAATATGTCTGCGCCGTGGAGTACCCGAGCCAGGGAGGCTCAAGACTGGTTGTCATGGACAGCGGGGACGGTACCGTGACCAGGGTTATCCAGGCCCCCGACTCCCTTCAATTCACGGAGCCGGCATGGGTGGGAAACCGCCTCTTCGCCGCCGGGCTTTCAAGAAGGGGCATGGGAATATATTCAGTGTCTCCCGTCAAGGCCCTTCTCGAGCCCCGGCCGGTAGAGATGTCCACCCTCAGGCCGTATAAAGACGAAGGCCTCACCTTTGTCTGCGACAGGACCGGGGTGAACGAGATGTACCTCCTGGACGTGGACTCGGGAGTCCTGCGCCAGGTCACTGAGACACGCTACGGGATCTCCTCCCCGTCTTTCAACATCGCCGCCGACACCCTGTTCTATAGCTCACTAGCCCCGGCCGACAACCCAGGGGCCTACAAGGACGGATGGATGGTCTACTCGACTCCGGCAAAGGATCTTCCGATGAGACCGGTGAGTTTCAACGAGATCCATGACTATCCGGTGGCCGCGGCTCTCTCGGCCCAGGAGAAGGCCCTGGCCGGGGAAGGGTGGGACGATTTCAAGGAATATTCAGAGGCCTCTTTCAGCGAGCCCGGAAGGTACCGGAAGCTGACTCCGTCCATCCACTCGTGGGCGCCGTTATATTTCAATTACGACAACATCGAGAGCGTCAGCGGGGACGATTACTACAAGT
Source organism: Bacteroidales bacterium (assembly GCA_017429765.1). Taxonomy (GTDB): domain Bacteria; phylum Bacteroidota; class Bacteroidia; order Bacteroidales; family UBA932; genus Cryptobacteroides. The sequence continues at coordinate 11,998 of JAFROJ010000058.1, forward strand.
CGGGCTCACTGGGGGCCACGGTCCTGTTCCAGAATCTCGTGGGAGACGGCTACGGGTTCGTCGGCTACGGGGCCCACAAGGATCCTGACGTCAAGAAAGACTGGAGGCACTCAGCCCACTTGAAATACCTTAACAACGGCCTCCCGGCCGTGTTTGAGATCTCCGCCGACATCGGCGACAGGATGGCCAAGCAAATCACCAGGGTCCAGTCGCGGAACCCGGCCAAAGAAAGCCTTTCCGTGTACTCTCAAAGCTCCAGGATGAGCGCCCCGTTCATTGAAAGCTACCTGAGGGCCTATGTCCCCTTGAACTTCAGCTCGGGAGGGGTGTCAAGGGGGCTCGTGCCGCAGATAAAGCTGAGGGTCACGAATGACCACATCAACAAGAAGATAATCATCAGGGAAGCCCGGGTCGACGGGAACGGCCAGGAGACGCTGGTGGACATCGGGGTGAGCGGTGAGGATCGCCTGTGCTCCATGAACACCGTGGACATCTCCGCCAGGGGATATGTCATGAGAGACAAGGCCCCGTCCCAGGTTTACTCAAGCCTCGGGATCGGGGCGGAAATAGGCCTCAGGACCCGGCCGGGCCTTAGCGAATACTATGGCGACGCGGCCTATGTCTACATCTACGGCTACCTGCCCGGTGTCCTACAGAACCAGGGGCTTAGAGTCAGCGCCTCTTATGGCAAAGAATTGAAGGGAGGGCCTTACAGCTATCATGACAATCCCGCCTCTTTTGTCCCGAGAGGCTTCGCGGACACTTCCCTGAGAACGTTCATCAACGCCCGCTCCCCGGAGAAGTTCCGGCTCACCTTGGACTACGCGATCCCCGTCCTCAATCTCGACTGGTCGGGACTATGCCCCGTCGCCTATGTGAAGAATCTGGTCATGACACCGTTCGCGGACTTGGCCGGAGGAAAGAATCTCGACCTTGTCTCGAGCGTGGGAGTGGACCTGGCCGTCGGGCTCGGGAATATGTTATGGCTGCCTTACGACTCGAGAATCGGGATCCGCTACGCCCGCAACTCCTGGAAAGAGACCGAAGGCTTTGACTCGTCCGGCCTGGACAGGCACTTCTTCGGGCTTGTCTTCGATGTTTCCTTATGATTTTTTCATATCTTTGTCTAATCGGAATCATTCACAAATTAACGATATGGAAAAACAAAAAACAGTCCCCGCTTTCTGGGGAAAAGAGGACTGGCAGGCCGTATGGCTCGGGTTCGTGGTGATCATCATCGCCTGCGTCGCTGTCCTGACCAAAGCCTTTGACTTCTCCGCCGTGAAATTCTCGACATGGACACTCGGAGAAGCTGTCGAGAAAGCCACTCCTCTGGGTGTACAGCTCGGGAAATGGGTTTTCTGGCGCAAGTTCCTTGTCACTTTCGTCACCCTCGGGATCCTGTTCACGATCGGAGTCAAGCTTCAAGGCGAGAAAGTGAAGAAATACATCCCCGCTTTCATCGGCTTGTTCGTGATCGCCCTGATCGTCCGGATGGTCAGCGCCGAGTTCACCCTCAACCGCTACCTTGAGTGGGCCTTCTGGGCGCTTCTGATCGGCCTCCTGATCTCTAACACCGTCGGTGTCCCCGCCTGGCTCAAGCCCGCCATCAAGACAGAGTTCTACATCAAGACCGGACTCGTCATCATGGGTTTCTCGGTCCTGTTCTCCAATATCGCCAAATTCGGTCTCTACGGCCTCGGAATCGCCTGGATCGTCACCCCGATCGTCATCCTGTTCATGTGGTGGCTGGGAACCAAGGTCCTCAAGATTGACAACAAACCCCTGGTGATCACCCTCGCCTCGGCGACCTCGGTCTGCGGAACCTCAGCCGCCATCGCCACGGGAGCCGCCTCCGGCGCCAAGAAAGACGACCTCTCCATAGCCATCTCGATCTCCATCATATTCACCATCCTCATGATGGTCTTCGAGCCCATGATCATAAAGGCCGCCGGGATGACCCAGCTCATGGGCGGAGCCCTGATCGGAGGCACCGTGGACTCTACCGGAGCCGTTGTCCTGGCCGGTAACGCCCTTGGCCCCGAGGCCGAGCAGGCCGCCGTCCTCGTGAAGAGCATCCAGAACATCCTGATCGGCTTCATCGCCTTCTTCGTGGCCGTATTTTTCGCCACCAGGGTGGACAAGACCTCCGAGAAGAAGGTGGGCGCCGGAGAGATCTGGACCCGCTTCCCCAAGTTCATCCTCGGTTTCTTCGCCGCCTCCCTGATCGCCTCCTTCCTGATCCAGCCTATCTTCGGCTCAGGTGCCGTCAAGGAGATCAACGGCGTCCTCGACCAGTACAAGAACTGGTGCTTCGTGCTGGCTTTCACCAGCATCGGACTGGACACCAATTTCAAGGAGCTGGCCAAGCAGATGCACGGTGGCAAGGTTCTCTGGCTCTATGTGGCCGGACAGGTGTTCAACATCGCCCTCACCCTCTTCGCGGTCTGGTTCCTCCTCTCGGGAGTGGTCTTTGACGTCCCCGTCCTCGACCTCTTCAAGTAGTGGGTTCAGGGCGCGGCAAGATTTTCAAGATGGTCACCATCCTCGTGGTGGTGGCCATTTTGGCTTGCGCCGCCTGGATAATGTGCCACCGCCTCGGTGTTGTCCCTGAATATGACTTCGGGGCCGGGGCGTACTACTACGCCGACATCCCGGGCTACGAGAACATCGAGAAAGAGGGGGTCTATCACACCTCTGTGCCTTACTGGGTGCATGTGGTCCTGTTTCTTTGCTGGGGCTGGCTGATGTACCGCCTCTGGGTTTGGATTGATAAAAGGAAGAAATGATTATGAAGGCCAGAGCCGTCTGCTCCTCTTGCGGGAAGACGGGCGAGATCTCTATCTACAGCGGAATCAATGTGGCCGAGGAGCCTGAGCTGAAGCCGAAGGTCAAGGACGGGTCTCTCTTCTTGTGGGAGTGTCCCCGTTGCGGGAAGACCAACCTGGTCTCAGGACAGACCATCTACCATGACCCCGAGGAAAGGGTCATGATCTGGCTGCTTCCCCCGGGATCCGTCCCGGAGGACAAGGTCAAAGTCATCGAGGCGAGCCTGTCGGAGGCCGCGGAAACCCTTGAGGGATACATATTCAGAAGGGTCGAGGATGTCGGTTCGCTGATCGAGAAGGTGAACATCCTCGACGCCGGCCTTGACGACATGGCGGTCGAGATGTGCAAGCTTGTGACCAAGATGGAGATGGCCGGGAAAGCCGGGGCGAAGGCCGTCACGGACGCTCCCTTCAGGTTCTTCAGGATTGACGGCCCGGACAACGAGCTGGCCTTCACCTATCATTCCGGCGGCGCCATGCAGGTCGTTCAAGTGGGGTTCAACGTGTACGAGGATTGCGCCGGAATCCTCCGACGCAACCCTTCGATAAAACCTTCTGGCGGCTTCCCGATAATTGACCAGGACTGGATAGCCCGGTTCTTCGGGTAAAGGCCCCTTATTCCATGTAAAACATCTCCTCGAGAGGGATGGAGACGGGCGAGTTGTCCGGGTTGACCTCCATGACATCAGCCATGTAGTCCCACCACTTCTTGACAATCTCCTCCGTCCCGAGATCCTGGGAGCCGCTCTCGCCGACGACCTCCTGGTAGGCGAAGAGGATGTTAGTCTCCTCGTCGAGGAATATTGAATAGTTGCCTACCCCGCTGTCTTTCAGCATCTTCCTCATCTCCGGCCAAAGGGCGGCGTGACGTTTTTTGTACTCTTCCTTGAAACCCTCGTTCAACTTCATCTTGAACGCGAGGCGCTTAACTTGATTCGCCATAGTCTTTCGTGTTTGTGATTATTCAACCTTTCTCGCTCCGTCGCTGATCACGACATCGTAGATCTTGACATCATGGCCGAACTCGGCGGGGAACTTCTCCTTCACGGCCGCGATGAACCCGTCGTAGAGCTCCTCCTTGACCAGGTTGATGGTGCAGCCGCCGAAACCTCCGCCCATGACGCGGGATCCGGTGACATCACACTTGCGGGCCAGCTTGTTGAGGAAATCAAGCTCAGGGCAACTCACCTCGTAGAGTTTGCTCATGCCGAAGTGGGTCTGGTACATCATCTCGCCGACCGTCTCATAGTCACCCCTTTCAAGGGCGTCGCAGACGTCGAGAACCCTCTGCACCTCGCCGATGACATACTCGGCCCTGAGGAAATCCTCCTCGGGAATCTCCTCGCGGACCTCCTCCAGCCAGACTCTCTTGGCGTCGGAGAGGAAGTCCACCTCCGGGTGGTTCTTCTTGATCGCCGCGGCGGCGTTCTCGCAGGACTCGCGCCTTTTGTTGTAGGCGGATGAGGCGAGCTCATGCTTCACGCAGGAGTCGATGAGAACGACTTTGTAGCCTTCGGGATTGAAGGGGAAATATTTATATTCCAGCGTCTTGCAGTTGAGGCGGATCAGGCAGCCCTCCTTTCCGAATATGGAGGCGAACTGGTCCATGATGCCGCATTTGACACCGCAATAGTTATGCTCGGTGCTCTGTCCGATCCTGGCGAGGGTGAACTTGTCGATGCCGTTGCCGAACAGCTCGTTGATAGCGAAAGCGAAGGTGCTCTCAAGAGCCGCGGAAGAGGAAAGACCGGCCCCAAGCGGGACGTCGCCCGCGAAGACGCAGTCGAACCCCTCGACCTTTCCGCCCCTCTTGGCCGTCTCCCTGCAGACCCCGAAGATGTACCTGGCCCACTGCTGGTCCGGCTTGTCCTCCTCGTTGAGCCCGAACTCGACATACTCGTCATAGTCGAGCGAGAAAGCCCTGACTTTGTTTGAGCCGTTCACCTTGATTTCAGCCATGATACCGCGGTCAATGGCGCCCGGGAACACGTAGCCACCGTTGTAATCGGTGTGTTCCCCGATAAGGTTCACTCGTCCGGCGGAGGCGAAAACCTCGCCCTTGGCGCCGAAAAGAGTCTCGAATTTCTCCCTGATTTTGGTTTTCATTTCCATGATTATGAGATTAGAGCGTTAATACTATCTGCCTGTTCTCACAAATGTAATAAATAATTATCTAATAACGAGGGTTATCGGGCAATGATCGCTGACTCCCCCGATGTATCTGGGGCCCGAATATGTCCGGAGCGGTTTCTCCCCGAAACGAGGGCCGTCCTTGACCATCAGGAAGGGTATCCTCTCGATCCTCATCTCCGCGTCCGGGTTCCTCCGGGCCAGGGCGGGGGAAATAAAGAACATGTCGATCATCTCCCATTTCCCCTCGTATTTTATCGTTCCTAACCCCTTTCGGGCCGGGCTGGCGGCGAGATTCCTCATCTTTCCTGAATATCCGGCGGTCGATTCCGGCGTGTCGTTGAAATCCCCCATCGCGACGATGTTCCCCTGCCCGGTGGCCAGCAAGGAGTCCGTCGCCTCGCCCAGCCTCGCCATGGCCGCCTCCCTTCTCCATGCCGAGTTCTCCCCGTACTTCGACGGATGATGGTTGACAAGCACGGCGAGAGAGTCTCCCCCGGCTCTCTCGAATCCGGCCAGAAGGATGTCCCTCGTGACAACCCCTTCTATTCGTAACGGCTTGGAATATAACAGTTTCAGCCTTTCCTTTCGGAACAGCAAGGCGACATCTATTCCCCTCGGGTCCGGGGATTCATAATGAACGATGCCGTAGCCGAGCCGCCTGAGCGGCGTCTCCTTAAGAAGAAGTTCCAGCACCTTCCTGTTCTCCACCTCGGCCAGGCCGATAAGGTCAGGAGGAGCGCCCCTCTCGTCCGACATCCACAGGACAGCCTTTGAAATCGCCTGGCACTCTCGAAGAAACCTTTTCCGGGTCCAGTACTTGCCTTTCATGGCCTCGGCTTTCCAGCTGAAAAAGTTCTCGACGTTCCAGAACATCAAAAGGGTCGTGTCGCTGGAGGGAACGTCAGGATGGGACAGGAAGAGCGACACGGCGGCTAAAAGACTGACGAACATGGTTAAAAACGATGATCACACTCCCGTCAAGATAGGCCGGGGAAACGGAAAAAATGATCATAAACAGGAAAACATTTTCTTATGATTCGTATCTTTGTCATCAACATTATTTTATTGAAACTCTAATCCAACGCGATATGTCCCTTAAATGCGGAATAGTCGGACTTCCGAATGTCGGAAAATCAACCCTTTTCAACTGTGTCAGCTCAGGGAAGGCTCAAAGCGCCAATTTCCCCTTCTGCACGATAGAGCCTAACCTCGGATCCACGAACGTGCCTGACAAGAGGCTTGAGAGACTCGCCGAGATGTGCGAGCCTAAAAGCGTTGTGCCGGCCACGGTGGACATAGTGGACATCGCCGGCCTTGTCAAGGGAGCCAGCAAGGGAGAGGGTCTCGGCAACCAATTCCTGGCGAACATCAGGGAGACCGACGCCATCCTGCATGTCCTACGCTGCTTCGACGACGGCAATGTTGTCCATGTGGACGGGAGCGTGGATCCTGTCAGGGACAAGGAAGTTGTTGACCTTGAGCTACAAATCAAGGATCTTGAGACAGTCGAGTCAAGGCTAGCCAAATCCATGAAACAAGCGACCACCGGCGGGGACAAGAACGCCAGGAAGCTGGTTAACCTTCTGCTTCGCTACAAAGAGGCCCTCCTTCAGGGGAAGTCTTGCAGGACCGTCAGCCTGATCAACGAGGAAGAGGCGGCTCTCGCCAAGGATCTTTATCTTCTCACCAACAAGCCGGTCATGTACATCTGCAACGTCGACGACGCTTCCGCCGTCAATGGCAACGCCTACGTCGACGCGGTCCGGGAGGCGGTGGCCGACGAGGACGCCGAGATCCTCGTGATCTCCGCCAAGACAGAGTCGGAGATCGCGGAAATGGACAGCTACGAGGACCGGCAGATGTTCCTTGAGGAGATGGGCCTGAGTGAGTCCGGAGTTGTCCGGCTCATCCAGGGAGCCTACCACCTCCTCGGGCTACAGACCTTCTTCACCGCCGGGGCGGACGAGTGCCGGGCCTGGACAATCCACAAGGGAGACAAGGCCCCTAAGGCCGCCGGGGTGATCCACACGGATTTCGAGAAAGGCTTCATCAGGGCCGAGGTCATCAAATACGACGACTATGTGAGCCTTGGGGGCGAAAGCGCCGCGAGGGCTGCTGGAAAGCTCGCCACAGAGGGCAAGGAATATGTCGTCCAGGACGGAGACATAATGCATTTCCTGTTCAACGTCTGAGAACAGAAAACAAAAGAGGGTGGCCGAAAAGTGGTCACCCTCTTTGTTTCCGACCGGGGAGATCCTAGAAGAACCTGGCCCTGTTGTCCTTGACCTCAGCCTCCTGCATCATCACAGGAAGAATCATCTGGGAGGTGTAGGCGTTCACCTGGGCGGCGTAATTCTTGGCGTCCTCCTCGGTGTAGAAGGACTCTGTCTCGCGGGAGTTGACCTTGAACACATAGGTTCCAATCGTCCCGGCGACAGGGCCGCAAATCTCGCCCAAAGGAGCCACGGAGACAGCGCCGATGAACTTGGGATCAAGACCCTGGCCTGTCAGGGAGGCGAACCTCACGTCGACACCGGGGTTGACCATACTGTGAAGAGTGTCGGCGATGACCTGAAGGTCTGTCAAACCGGCGATCTTGGCGGCGATCTCCTCGGCGGCCTTGGCGCTCGCCTTGTCGGCGTAGATCTGCTGGTTGATCATGGAGCTGACCTCTGAGAGTGTGGCGGTCCCTTCCTTGTGGATGCCCTTGACGGTGGCCACGAAGAAGAAGTTGTTGTTCACGGTGATGATAGGAGAGACCTTTCCGACCTTGTTGTCGAAGACCCACCTTGTGACCTCCTTGGCCTGGTCGATGGCGCCATAGCTGGACGTGCTCTCAAGGACACCCGTCATTGGATGCGAGTAGATTCCGCAAGAGTCGACGGCGGCGAGATAGTTCTGGTAACCGCCGGCGGCGATGTTGGCGAACTTGCTGGCCTGGGCGTAATACTCATTGAAGGTCTCGTTGCTGGCGAGGGCGGTCTTCTGGAGAACGGCCACCTGCTTCTTGGCGACGGGGGCTGTCCTCTGGGTCACCTCGATGATGTGGGTGCCGTACTGGGTCTTGAGGATGAAAGGCTTCTTGACCTGGGCAGTGAAAATGGGGGCGAAACCGGCCACCATGTAGTTCTGGGTCATCCAGCCGAGATTACCCTGCTCACCGTCCATGGCGGACTGGGTGTCAACAGAATAAGAGGCGGCGATGTTGGAGAAGCTCTCACCCTTTCCGAGAACGGCCAGGAGGCTGTCGGCCAGCTGGGCCTGGTTGGTCCCGTTGAGAAGGATATGCCTGACATAGACGGAGTCGGGAATGCTGGCGGAATCCATGATCCTGACGGCGTGGAACACATTGTTGTCGTCCTTGATGATCTGGGATGTCCCGGCGGCGTTGCCGAACACGAAGTCGTTGATGTCAGAGTTGACCACGGTGAGCTCACCGTCCTTGTACCAATACTCGTCGAACGCCCTCTCGGAGTTCTTCGCGAGGAAGGACTTCATGGCGTCGGTGGTGGTGAACTCCTCGTACAGGTTGTCCATGGCCTCGCTGGTGGCGGCGATGTCGGTCTCGGAGGGCTTCACCTCGAAGACGACATATTCCATGTCCCTGGAAGCGCTCTGCTGATAGAGGTGCTTGTGATCCTCATAGTACTTCTTGATCTCGTCGGCGCTGACCTTGATGGTCGTGTCGTTGGCGTAGGTTAGAGGGACAACGACGAAGTCCACGTTGGAGGTCTCGTTGTTCTCCTCGATGGCCTTGAGAGCCATGAGGGGATTCTGGATGTCGCTCTGGGTGAAGAGGGAGCCGTACTTGGAGTAATACTGCTGGGTACGGACGGTGTTCTGGAGGTAGTTCCAGTAAAGAGCGAGCCTTCCGGTGTTGTCAGAAGGGATGCTGTTGATGAAGTTCTGCAAAGCGGCTGTCGAGAACACGCCCGTCTCGTCCATGAACGCGGGGTTCTGGGCTATGACAGGAGAGACGATGTCGCCGGCGAGAAGGGCCTTCATCTCCTCGTCCCCGACCTTTATTCCAGCCTCGTTGGCCTTCTTGGTGAACAGGTACCTGTCCAGGAGGCTCTGCCAGGCGGCGTCGCGGATTTGCTGTTGCTGCTGCTCGTTCTGAGCCGATGTCCCGGTCACTATCTCATTGATAGTGGTGAAGTTCTCTATGTCCTGCTGAAAGTCGACATAGGACACGGCCTTGCCGTTGATCTCTCCCACGTTGTTCTTCGAGGACATCATCTGGAACGCGGACTCCAGCGTGCTCGGATCGACGATGAATGACAAAAGAGCCAGCGCGATGATGATGGACACCGCTAATCCGGCCTTGTCACGGGTTTTTTGAAGAATCGCCATTTCGTATTGTTTTTTCTATAATTATTCTCTAAACCATATTGGGGTGCGAAGATAGTGATTTTTATTCAATTAATCACCTTTTTTTGAGCAAAGGCCCTATAAAGTTGACAGAATCGATAACCACCCTCGTCGAATCCTCAAGAACATACACATAGCTGTTGAACGGCCTGAAGAGGACGCAGTTCCTCGCCATCTCGTCGGAACGCATCCCGTAGCCCTGCATGAAATCGTCCTCGGTGTACATCCTCACATAGCAATCGGTGTAGATCTCCTTGTTGGCCTGGTCCCAGTACAGGGTGTCGGTCTCAAGGGTCTGGCGGTTGACTATGTTCTGCACGGTGACGTTCCCGAAAGCGGACCAATATTCCTCGTCGTTCGTCTTGGACTTGAAATGCTTGGCATTGTCGGAGTGAAGCACGGTCTCGAGAATATCCTCGGCGGAATAAGCGAACACGTGCAGGCCCTCCGGGAACAGCTCAAAGGAGCAGGTGTCGTTGTCGTACCGCTCCATGACATCCGCCTCCACCCTCATGCTGAGTCCGCCGTTGCGCGTCTGGACCATGAAAAGGCTGTCAACGGTCTGGATCGGGGTGAGGGTCAGGTCGAGGCTCGCCGCCTCGGAGAGTTTCTTGTTGCAGGAATAGACGATGAAAGCAACCGCGGTGGCGGTTGCAATCATCGAAAGCGTATGTTTCAGGCTTTTCAACCCTTGACCAAACTACTTCTGGGTCCTGACCGTGGTGGTGGCGTGCATTCCTCCGCAGTTGACGTTGTAGGACTGGCCGTCAACGACGTCATACATGAAAGCCTCGGCCTTCTGCGGATAGTAGACACTGTACTGGCCGATGAGCTTGTTGCAGTCGGCGGTGAGGGACTCGTCGGCGGCCTTGGCCTTCTGCAGGTAATCAACGGCGACCCAGTAGTTAGCCCTTCTCTCAACCTCGTTGCCGGAGCAACGGACTGATCCCCAGATGGTTCCGATCAGGTAGTAGGCCTTGCCCTGGTTGGCGGGATCAAGCTCGGCGGCCTTTCTGGCGGCCTCGAAAGCCTTGGCGTTCATTCCGGTCTTCAGGCAGTAGGTGGCGAGCTCAAGCTGGTAGTTGGCCTTGGTCTGGGTGTCGATATCCGGGAACGCGAGAGCCTCCTCGAGATACTTCACGGCCGTTGACGCCTCGTCCTTGGCTCCGTGGAGCTTGTAGAGGTAATAGGCGGAGGCGGCGGAAGGCTCGTTGGCGTGCATCTTGGTCACGGCCTTGAGGAAGAGGTCGTTGTTCTGGCAACCCTCGGTGTTACCCATCATCTTGACGATGTTGGTGATGAGGTCGATGTTGTCAGGATCAGCCTCGTAGCGAGGGGTGAACAGGGCGATGAGGTTGTCGCAGCTCGCGACCTGGCTGGTTATGAACAGTCCCTCGATGTCGGCCTTGGCCTTGGTGACATCGTCGGTCTGCTCGGTCTTGCCCAAAAGGGCTATTGCGTTCTGGTAGGTGTTGATAACCTCCTCGGCCCCAAGTTTCTCGGACTTGAACAGGTCGATGGCGGAGTTCAGCTGGAGAAGAAGGAGGCTGGGCTTGGTCTGCTCCTTGTTGACAGCGATGATCTCGCTGAGCCCGTCATACAAAGCCTTGGGATCCTTGTAGAACTGAGTCATGTACTGACCCTTGGTGTTCATCGCCGCGACGGCGTACTTCGGGTAGTACTGGGCCCTGAGGTCGTTGAGATTCAGCAGGGAGTCCACGATGGCGGCCCTGACCTCAGCGTCCTTGGTCTTGTTTATCTCTCTTCCGAGAAGGGTCATTCCGTTGAGAAGCATGTTCTGGCTCGCGGTGGGAGGACAGAGCTTCATGGCCTTTCTCCAGTTCGGAAGGGCCTCGTCATAATTCTTCTGCTTGTAGTACTCCTGATAGTAGGAGAGATACTTCACACACTCGGCGCTGTCGGCACCGAACTTGCCTTGCGCGGAAACCTTAACGGCTCCGAACGCCATTGCCATAGCCAGCAGTACAAGGGTGATCTTTTTCATGGTCGTTATGCTTTAACTTAGTTTATATCTTTATTCGTATCTGGTCTTTATGAACCAGATGTCGTGTATGTTCAGCCCGAGGTTGAAGTTCACGTATCTTTCTCTCACCATATTGCCGGTCTTCGAGCCCCTCTGGCCTATGTCAATCCCCACTGTGAGACCATTGTTCAACCTGAACACTGGCAAGGTGGCTCCAAAAGTCAGACCAAACGCGTTAAGGTTGGTTCCGTCGATGGCGCAATACGCTTGATCCCAATAAGTTCCGGCTCTATAGTTGATAGTCTTATGGTAGTACCTGACGTCGTTCCTGTTAGGGACATAAGACATTCCGAACCGGAGCGACTGGGCCTTGGTGGCGCTGAACACGGCGTTGCCGACATTAGCGAAACCGGTGACTTTATCCATCCCGGAGGAGGTCCAGTCAGAGAATGAATAGTTGACCTCGGCGGTCCATTTCTCACCTCCTCTCACGGCCAGGCCGAATCCGGCCTCGCTCGCAAGCCTCACTTCCCCTTTCTTCAGAAGCTCCGAATATGTCCTCGGAGCGGGGGTGGAATCATTGATGGAGGAGATGGCCTGGATCTCGAACCTGTCAACCGTACCCTTCAGGTCGGCGGAGAACTTGTAAGTCGCCCCGACAACCACAGAGGCGCTGTTGGAGACAGGGAAGGCGTACTGGGCGCCGACCTTGCCCGTCGTGGCGTTGAGACCGAGGGTGTAGCCGCTTTTGATGCTTCTGAAAGATGTGGACGAGAGCTCGAAAGTGTTGTCCTTGTGGAGGCTCCCGAAGATGTAGTCCACCTCTCCACCGATCGAGAAACCCTTGAACGGGGTGAAACCTCCTCCGAACACGATCTGGGAAAGGCTGCCGTAACCTTCAACAGTGTTGAGAATGGCGCCTGTCCTGGCTATGATCTCCTGATCTTTAAGCCAAGACGAGGTCGTGTAGCCTATGTCGCTGAAAGGGGTGAGCCCGGCGTACAGGGCCAAAGACTTCCACACCGGGAAAGAGATGATGATGTCGTTGACGTTGAAGGTGTTGTTGACGCTGTGCATGTCTCCCTGGGCGTAATACCTGTTACCCTGGGCGAGACTGAAATCAAGCATGAAAGACTGGACATCCCTCTCGGTGACAGCCGCCGGGTTGAGAATGTTGATGTTTCTCTTGTCCCTTGTGGCTATTCCCACGCCACCCATGCTTCTGTTGTAGGCCGTGCCGTACTTCGAGATGTCGCCTATGCCATACATGGAATAGGGGGAAAAGGCTCCGTACGCCTCGTCCTGAGCCCTCGTCGGAAGAGCACACAAAACAAGAGCGAGGCATGTGAGTATATTCCTTATCTTTCCTCTAAACATAATCGTCCGCGATTAAAGCCAACCCCATCAACACAAGATTGCAGACTACAAAGATGGAGTTTTTCATTTTTTTTGCAAAATATAAAGCGTCTCCGCCCGTAAAAACCGCTATTTTTTCGGGAAATAGCGACAAGTAGCCCTGTATTTCAAACATTATGCCGCCAATCACTCCGGACTCTATGGACGAAAGAAGAGAATCTCCTGTGTCTCTGACATTTGTGGGAATATGCGCGAGGGGCAGCCTTCTCGAGTAGCGGTTTATCGCCTTGAACCTCGTCCTGCATCCCGGGGATATATTGCCGCCCTCATACCGGCCGTCCCGGTCGATGATGTCTATGGTCAGGGTCGTTCCGAAGTCAAACACCATGACTCCGGATCCCTCGAACAGGTGGTTCGCGGCGATCAGCGAGGCCACGCGGTCGGAAGGAAGGTAGCGTGGAAGGCCGTGACCAGCCGCCGTGTCGGTGTGATTATTGTCGAGAATAACAAGGGAGCCGCATTTGGAGCGAAGGTTTCTCTCCTCGCTCTCGTCAATGTCTATCGTGGAGGAAATGACCATGACGGAAGGTTTCTCCTTCTCTATCAGGGAGTCTATGAAACCGAACATCTTCTCTCCCTGGTAACGGAAAGTCTTCCCGAGGGTCGTTCCCTCCGCCCACGCCGCTTTAAGCGCGGTGTTTCCTATCTCCACCAAAAGGTTAGCCATCTCTTATTCCTGTCAGTTTAATCTTCTCAAGGCGGCGAGGGCGGCCTGAAGAGAGTCTATCCCTCTCGACACTATCTTCAACTTCCCTTCGGTCTGCTTGAGTGAGAAGGTTTTCTCGTCAGCGCCTATCCTGGAAAGCACGCCGGCGAAAACCTTTGTCTTGTAGTATGGTGACATCGGGTTCGAGATGAAGAACAGTATCATCATCCCGTTCTTGATTATGATCTTCTCGAAGCCCAACTTCTCTCCAAGGTTCCTTATCTTGACCACGTCAAAAAGATTCTCAGCCTCCCGGGGCAACTCCCCGAACCTGTCTTTCAAACTCTCTCTCGCGCGGTCGATGTCCTTGTCGTTGGAAAGGTTGTCGAGCTGTTTGTAAATCCTTATCTTCTCGGCGGTTATGTCAATGTAAGAGTCGGGGATCATCGCTATCTGGTCAGTCTCGATCGAGCAGTCGCCGGTGAAAGCCTCCTCATTCTTTCTTGTGGATATTCCTGTTTCCACACCGAGTTCCTCCATCGCCTCGGCGAGTATCTTCTGATAGGTCTCATAACCCATATCCATGATGAAACCGCTCTGCTCAGCACCGAGAAGGTTCCCGGCGCCTCGGATGTCCAGATCCTGCATCGCGATATTGAACCCGCTCCCGAGATCTGAGAACTCCTCGATGGCTTTCAGTCTTCTTCTGGCGTCCTCCGTGATCGAGACGAGGGGTGGTACTATCAGGTAACAGAAAGCCCTTCTGTTCGAGCGTCCCACTCGACCGCGGAGCTGATGAAGGTCGCTGAGACCTATGTTCTGGGCCTGGTTGATGATGATCGTGTTGGCGTTCGGGATGTCCAGCCCGTTCTCGATGATGGTCGTGCAGAGAAGCATGTCATAGTCACCCCTGATGAAGTCCAACATCATGTTTTCCAACTCCTTCGGTTCCATCTGACCGTGAGCCACACATATTTTCATCTCAGGCGAGAGCCGGTGAAGAATCTCATAAATCGAAGGCAACTCCTCCACTTTGTTGTGAAGGAAGAATATCTGTCCTCCCCTGGCCAGCTCGTAATTGATTATGCTCTTTATCTCCGTCTCGTCGAAAAGGATTATCTCAGTCTGGGTTGGAATCCTGTTCGGGGGAGGGGTGTTTATAATCGAGAGATCCCTGGCGCCCAGAAGGGAGAATTGAAGGGTTCTCGGAATAGGGGTGGCCGTGAGAGTCAGTGTGTCAACGGAGGATTTCAACTGTCTCAGCCTCTCTTTGGCCGACACTCCGAATTTCTGCTCCTCATCAATCACAAGAAGACCTAAATCCTTGAACTCGAATCCCTTCCCGAGCATCTTGTGGGTTCCTATGACGATATCAAGAGTTCCTTCTTTCAGTCTCCTCTTAACCTCAGACGCCTCTTTCGCTGTCCTCAATCTGCTGATGTAATCAATCGAGCAGGGAAAGTCTTTCAGGCGGGAAGAGAAAGTCGTGTAGTGCTGGAGAGCCAGGATTGTTGTAGGCACCAGAACGGCGACCTGTTTCCCGTCCGTCACGGCCTTGAATGCGGCCCTTATCGCTATCTCCGTCTTCCCGAAACCAACATCGCCGCAAATCAACCTGTCCATGGGGCTGGAATCCTCCATGTCCTTTTTGACTGCCCTCGTGGCAGTCTCCTGGTCGGGAGTGTCCTCGTACATGAAAGAGGACTCAAGCTCTTCCTGGAGATAGCTGTCTGGCGAGAAGGCGAAACCTTTGGAAGCCTTACGCTTGGCGTAAAGTTGGATAAGATCCTTGGCTATATCCTTTATCCTGGACTTGGCGCTTGTCTTCAACGTCTGCCAGGACTTCGACCCGAGTTTGTTGATCTTGGGCGGCTCGCCGTCCTTCGAGCGGAAACGTGATATCTTGTTCAACGAATGAACAGAGACGAAAACCACATCACCGTCCTTGTACATCAACTTCACCACCTCCCTGGCCCGGCCCTTGTCATCGAACATCCTGACCAAACCTCCGAAAACACCGACCCCGTGATCGATATGGACCACGTAATCCCCGATGTTAAAAGCGGTCAAGTCATTAAGAGTCAGTCTCTCGCTCTTCTCCACAGTCCTTCTCACACTGACCCTGTGGAAGCGGTCGAATATCTCATGGTCGGAATAGCAGCAGACCTTGTCCTCGTTGTCAACGAAGCCGGCGTGGATATTCTTTCCCTGGACAAACTCCGGCATCAGTCCCTTGTTGTCCCTCAAGATGGACTCGAGCCGCTCTGTCTGTGACTTTTTCTCACTGAATATTAGAACCTTATAGCCTCTCTCAATATTCCTTCCTATGTCCGCGGAGAGCAGCTCGAAGTTCTTGTTGAAAACCGGTTGCGGGGATATATTGAATTTCACCACCTCATCATTGTCCACCTCGAGAGGCACGTCGAGGAAAACTTTCTTGAAAGTATCCAACTCCTTGAAGAAATCATCCTTCCGGTACATGTCGGAAGAATCCGCCCAGACAACGGTCCCTTTTGGGAACAAGTCGGACATATTGATGAAATCACCCTCCTCCCCGGCCAGATCAGGGAAAATCTCCACCTCCTCTCTCTTCTCCTTCGACAGCTGGGTGTCGCAATCGAAAACATGGATGGCCTCCACCTCGTCACCGAAGAAAGACAGCCTGAAAGGATAGTTGAATGAATATGAGAAAACATCGATGATGGATCCCCTTATCGAGAACTGTCCCGGCGCCGAAACGAAATCCACCCTCTCAAAACCTTGAGAGACAAGAGTTTCCTTTATCTTGTCATGGGAGATGTCCTGCCCTTCCTTTATTCTGAGAATAGATTTACTGATGTCAGCCGCCGAGGGGGTTTTCTCCCTCAGGGCATCGGGATAGGTGACAATGAACAGCCTTCCGGAGTTATTATTGTTAGCTATCAAGGCGCCGATGGCGGAGGTTCTCTGGACCCCGACAGACGATTTGAAATTACTTTTCTCTATGGCTTTCCCGCTGTCAGGAAGGAAAAAAACAACATCCCCGTCAACAAGGCTGTAAAGATCAGAGGCGCAGTACTCGGCGCTCTCTTTGTCAGGAAGAACGATGACATTGGTTCCTTTCTCCGCGACCTGGCTGACAACAAACCATCGCGCGGAAAGGAAGAGTCCCTTGCAGTAAACCTCTTTCCTGTCCGCGAGCCGGCGGGAGATAATTTCTGTTGACTTCGAACTTATCAACATCTATGGCAAATAACGTGTTGAAATCATGTTCAAACTCTTGTTGAAAACGAGACCGGGATTGTTTGTTTCCCCTGAAGGCGAGGTTTTCAACACATTCTCAAACGACAAATCACACCGTCACCAATAACAAATCAATGGCCTTTTCGATTGATTATAAAACATTTGAGAAAGTTTTCAACATTTCAACAACTTATATTAAACCATCAAATCTTATAAAAAAATATCAATATATTTGTATTGAGTAATTGAACCTCTGATGACAGATTTCGATCCTCGCGACACAAACGCTTACAAAGATAAGGATTTGGACGGAATTATCCGCCCGAGGGAACTTGAAGATTTCACCGGCCAGAAAGAGATAGTCTCGAATCTCAACATCTACATCAAGGCCGCGAAGATGAGGGGTGAGGCCCTCGACCATGTTCTTTTCCACGGTCCTCCCGGCCTTGGAAAGACCACTCTCGCCCACATCATCGCCAACGAGATGGGCGTGAACATGAAAGTCACCTCCGGCCCTGTCCTCGACAAGCCGGGCGACCTGGCCGGTCTCCTCACATCTTTAGAGACAGGGGACGTCCTGTTCATAGACGAGATCCACCGCCTTTCCCCGGAAGTGGAGGAGTACCTTTATTCCGCCATGGAGGATTATGTGATCGACATCATGATCGACAAGGGGCCGGGGGCGAGATCAGTAAGGATATCCCTCAATCCTTTCACCCTCGTCGGGGCCACCACCAGAAGCGGGCTTCTCACTGCCCCTCTCAGAGAAAGATTCGGAATCACTTGTCCTTTAGAGTATTACGACACATCAGACCTGGTGAGGATTGTGAAGAGAAGCTCAAGGATCCTGAAAGTGACTATTGATGACGAGGCCTCCAGGGAGATAGCTTTGAGAAGCCGGGGGACTCCTCGTATCGCCAACGCCCTGCTCAAGAGGGTCAGGGATTTCGCCCAGGTGATGGGGGACGGCCACATCGACATCGAGATATCGAAGTACGCCCTGAACAAGCTCAAGATAGACACAAGGGGACTCGACTCGATAGACAACAAGATATTACGAACTATAATAACAACTTTCAAGGGAGGACCTGTCGGAGCCAACACGATAGCCACCGCTATCAGCGAGGATCAGGGAACCTACGAGGAGGTCTATGAGCCTTTCCTGATCAAGGAGGGATTTATAGTGCGCACCCAGCGCGGAAGGATAGCCACTGAGATGGCTTATCGCCACCTCGGGATGGACGCCGAGCTTGAAGTGAACAGAACTGAGAATGGGACGTTGTTTTAGGGCGCTTCTCATAGCGTTTTTATTGATTATTCCTGTAAAAGCCTCCTGCTGCACTTCCGTGATCATATCCGGAAAGGCTCGTCTCGACGGCCGTCCTGTGATGCTGAAGCACAGGGACACTGACGAGTTGAACAACAGGATGCGGTGGTTTGAAGGGCCGGTTTATGATTTCATTGGACTTGTGAACTCCTCCTCGAAGGGCGGTGAGGTCTGGTCCGGTCATAACTCGGCCGGCTTTTGCATAATGAACACCGCCACCTATGACCTTAAAGACGATGAAGTACCTGATTCACAGATGGATAAGGAGGGAGTCCTTATGTACATGGCCCTCGGCCGGTGCGCTGATTTGAGGGATTTCGAGATCCTTCTGAACTCTTTGCCCAAGCCTTGGGGAGTGGAGGCTAATTTCGGGATCATCGACGCAAAGGGTGGCGCGGCCTATTACGAGGTCAACAACCATTCCTACCGCAGGTACGATGCTGATAATGAGCCGGGAGGTTACATGGTTGTGACCAATTTCACCAGAAGCGGCCGTCCTGAGGACAGGAAAGGAGTGGACAGGTTCGAGAAGGCGGTGGAAATAATGAAAGGCCTTGACATTTCCACTGTCGGTCATAAAGAATTGATCAATAGTATTTCTCGTTCAGGGAAACCGATAATGAGGGAAATATCCGCCTCGGCCATCGTGTTCGAGGGAGTCCTTCCGGACGAGGATCCTCTCCAGACAGTCGCCTGGACTGTTCTTGGCTGCCCCTCGACGAGCGTTTATATCCCCCTGAAAGTGTTCGACAGCGACCATATTCCCGCTTTCATGAAGGAATACAGGGGAGGAGACAACGCTCAGATTTGCAGTCAGTCATTGGTTATCAAGGGAATATACGGTTTTGAGAAAGGTTGCGCCGAAGAGTGCGCCGAGGTGGAGAAATACACCGACAGTCATTTCTCGAGAACAATGTCCCCTTCGAGGTACGACAGCCTCATTAAAAAAGTTTACAGGAAATATAAGTTGATGTACCTCCGTAAACTGCCGAAAGTGGTCTCTTGAATTGTTTAATACGATAAAATTCATTAAAATTGCAGACTGTTCCAGGAACGCTAATCATTAATAACTGAAATATGGCCGAAAAATTAATCTCCAAGATTCCGGACGGACCGTTGGCTGAGAAATGGACCAAACGCAAGTCGGAACTTCGTCTAGTCAATCCCAACAACAGGAGAAAACTTGAGATAATAGTAGTCGGCACCGGATTGGGAGGAGCCTCCGCGGCCGCTTCCCTCGGTGAGTTGGGCTATAATGTCAAGGTTTTCTGCATCAGCGACTCTCCCAGAAGGGCCCATTCCATCGCCGCCCAGGGAGGAATCAACGCCGCCAAGAATTACCAGAACGACAACGACGCTGTCTATCGTCTTTTCTATGACACAATAAAAGGAGGAGACTACCGCAGCCGCGAGGCTAATGTCTATCGTCTCGCCGAAGTCAGCTCGGCCATCATCGACCAGTGTGTGGCCCAGGGTGTTCCCTTCGCCCGTGAGTATGGCGGTTACCTCGCCAACCGTTCTTTCGGAGGAGTCCAGGTCAGCCGTACTTTCTATGCCCGCGGACAAACCGGACAGCAGCTCCTTCTCGGCGCCTATGCCGCTTTGAACCGTCAGGTTGCCGCCGGGACAGTCAAGAGTTATCCCCGTCACGAGATGCTTGACCTCGTCGTCATCAACGGCCAGGCCAAGGGAATAATCGCCCGTAATCTTGTGACAGGCAAGCTTGAGAGGTTCGGCGCCCATGCGGTGGTCATCGCCACCGGAGGTTACGGGAACGCCTATTTCCTCTCCACCAACGCCATGAACAGCAACGGATCAGCCGCCTGGCAGTGCTATAAGAAGGGCGCATTCTTCGCCAATCCTTGCTTCGCCCAGATCCATCCCACATGTATTCCTGTCCACGGCGAGCAGCAGTGCAAACTTACCCTCATGTCCGAATCGCTACGTAACGACGGCCGCATCTGGGTTCCCAAGAAGATGGAGGATGTGATCAAACTCCGTGAGAAGAAGATCAAGCCTTCCCAGATTCCTGAGGAGGATCGTGACTACTATCTCGAGCGCCGTTATCCCGCTTTCGGCAACCTGGTTCCCCGTGACGTGGCTTCCAGGGCCGCCAAGGAGAGGTGCGACGCCGGATTCGGAGTCAATGAGACCGGCCTCGCCGTCTTCCTCGACTTTGCCGACGCCATCAAGAGGCTTGGCCATCAGAGGGTCCAGGAGCGCTATGGCAACCTGTTCGACATGTATTTCAAGATCAACAACGTCAGCCCTTGGGAAGAGCCTATGATGATCTATCCCGCCATCCATTACACCATGGGAGGTATCTGGGTCGACTATGATCTCCAGACCACTATTCCAGGCCTTTACGCTATCGGAGAGGCCAACTTCTCGGATCACGGCGGTAACCGCCTCGGCGCCTCCGCCCTCATGCAGGGCCTCGCCGATGGTTATTTCGTCCTTCCTGTCACCATCGCCGACTATCTCTCCAACAAGTTCGCCGAACCTAAGACCGACATCAACGATCCCGCTTTCGAGGAGGCCGAGAAGGCTGTCCAGGCCAGAATCGACAAATTGTTCTCAATCAAGGGTAATAAGACAGTCGACTCCCTCCACAAGAAACTTGGCAACATCATGTGGGAGTACGTGGGAATGGCCCGTAGCGAGGAAGGCTTGAAGAAAGCCATCGAGGAAATAAAGGAACTCAAGAAGGAGTTCTACGAGAATGTCCGCGTCCCCGGAGAGCAGAACGAGTTCAACCAGGAGCTCGAGAAAGCCCTGAGACTTGAGGACTTCTTCGAGATCGGCGAGCTCATGGCCCGTGACGCCCTTAACAGGAACGAGTCCTGCGGAGGTCACTTCCGTGTCGAGAGTCAGACCGAGGAGGGCGAGGCCAAGAGGGACGACGCCAACTACATGTACGTCGCCGCTTGGGAATACAAGGGCGAGGACCAGGAGCCCGAGCTTCACAAGGAGCCTCTCAAGTACGAGTTTATCGAAGTCAAAACCAGAAACTACAAAGAATAACCGGATATGGATTTCAATCTTAAGATATGGCGTCAGAAGAACGCCCGTGAAAAGGGTCATTTCGAGACCTACCACATCTCTGGAATCGAGGAGGACGCCTCGTTCCTCGAGATGCTCGATATTCTTAACGAGCAACTTATCCGGGAAGGATGCGATCCTGTAGCTGTCGAGAGAGGTTGCCAGAGCAGCGGTCCTGTCTCCTTCGACCATGACTGCCGCGAGGGTATCTGCGGAGCCTGCTCCCTTTACATCGACGGCCGAGCCCACGGGCCGGATGACCACGTGACCACCTGCCAGTTGTTTATGCGTCATTTCAAGGACGGGGCGACCATCACCGTGGAGCCTTTCAGGAGTCCTGCGTTCCCTATCATCAAGGATCTTGTGGTTGACCGTACCGCTTTCGACAAGATTCTCCAGGCCGGAGGGTTCATCTCTGTCCGCACCGGAGCCGCCCAGGACGGTAACACCATCCTTATTCCTCACGACAACGCCGAGAAGAGCATGGACGCCGCCGCCTGTGTGGGTTGCGGAGCCTGCGTGGCCACCTGTAAGAACGGGTCAGCCATGTTGTTCGTCGCCGCCAGGGTCTCTTCGCTCGCCCTGCTTCCCCAGGGTCGTCCCGAGGCCGCCAGAAGGGCTAAGAATATGGTTGCGAAGATGGAAGAGCTTGGTTTCGGCGGTTGCACCAACACCCGCGCCTGCGAGATGGAGTGCCCTAAGGGAATATCCATCGACCACATCGCCCGTCTCAACCGCGAGTTCCTTAAAGCGAAGTTCAGGGACTAATCCGAGTTCCCTTGATCTTTCAAGAATAGAGGCTGGTCAATCACTTTTGACCAGCCTCTAAATAATTAAAGCTTGAAGAAAAATAATATAGGGATTATTTCCCGGCGTACTTGCCCATGAAGAGTATGGCCCCGGTGCTGGATTCCTCGATTATGTAAAAGAAAGGCCTGTCTACGATAAAATCCTGCCCATAATAAGGGACAAAGCTCGCCGTGCTCAGCGAGGTGGAGGTGACAGCGGC
>JAFROJ010000059.1 GCA_017429765.1 Bacteroidales bacterium
CCTTGTTTATTTTCATCACCTCGGTGAGGAACTCCCAGCCATAGGCGATGGCCTCTTTCTTGAAATAGTCGCCGAAGCTCCAGTTGCCCAGCATCTCGAACATGGTATGTTGGCGGCCGTCGTGGCCCACTGCCTCAAGGTCGTTGTGCTTGCCGCTGACTCTCAGGCACTTCTGGGAGTCGGTCGCCCTCTTTGACTTGGGAACTGTGTTCCCCAGGAATATGTCTTTGAACTGGTTCATGCCCGCATTGGTGAACATGAGTGTGGGATCGTTCTTGATCACCATGGGGGCTGAAGGCACCACCGTGTGTCCCTTGGACTCGAAGAAATCAAGGAACCGCTGTCTAATCTCTTTCGCTGTGTTCATGTCTGGTTTTTTCCTTGTATGGCACGGAAATGGCAAAATTATAACAATTTTAGCGATTTATAGCAAAATATAGGGTATATTCGCGGGCATGAGAAAGTATATTCTCAATCCGGAAACCCTTCTCTACGAGATCAAGGAGGCGTCTTTGAAATCGAAACTACTGAAGGGGTTCTTACTAGTCGCCGGCAGCGTCGCGCTGTCGGTGCTATATCTGTGGGTCTTCACCTCGGTTCTCGGGGTGGATCTCCCCAAGACCGCCCTGCTCAAGGCCGAGAAGGCGCGCTGGGACGCGCGAGTGTCCCTGATGAACTCCAGGCTCGACAGGTATGAGAGCAATCTCGACGCCCTGATGATCAGGGACGACGACATCTACAGGTCGATATTCGGAATGAACGAGATCCCCGCCTCCGTCCGCACGGCCGGCATCGGAGGGGTGGACAAATATGCCTACCTTGACGGATTGGAGCCCTCGAACGCGTTGAAAAACACTGTTTTGAGAATAGACCGCCTCACCAGGATGACCTATGTCCAGAGCAAGTCGTTCGACGAGGTGGCGGCGGTGTCCAAGAGGGCGGGGGACATGGCCTCGTGCATCCCGGCCGTCCCTCCGATCATCCCCGACCCGGCTAAATACAACCTCTCCAGCCGTTTCGGCTACAGGACGGACCCTTTCACGGGCCAGTCCAGGATGCACACGGGGGTTGACCTCGCCATGAAGATAGGCAATCCTGTCTTCGCCACGGGAGACGGCGTGGTCGAGTCGGTGGAATTCGACTTCTTCGGCTACGGCAATTGCGTCAACATCGACCACGGCTTCGGTTACAAGACCCGTTACGCCCACCTTAACACCATCTCCGTGATAGAGGGCATGAAAGTGAAGAGGGGAGACCGCATCGGCGAAGTGGGCAAGTCCGGCAGGGCCAGCGGGGCCCACCTCCACTACGAGGTGTTCTACAAGGGCGACCGGGTCAACCCGTTGAACTATTTCGACCTCTCGATGTCCAAGCAGGAATATCTTGACATGATCAACCGGGGGAATGACGCTTCCGCCCAGTTCCCCGCCCGGAAGTCTTTCAGTGTGACCAGGAGGTAACGTCAGATGGCTCGCGAGGACAGATACGTGTTCGACAAGACAAGGATGGAGTTCCGGCAGGTCACCCGCTCGGTGTGGACTGTCTTCGGGAAGATCCTGAAATATTTCCTCGTGACGGCCTCCTTGGCCGTGGTCTACTATGTCATCTTCTCCCTGGTGGTCAACACCGACTCCGAGCGCAAGCTTAAAAGGGACATCCAGACCTACGAGAGCCTCTACGGGGAGATGCTCCGGAAGGAGGAGCTAATCGGCGATGTACTGGAAGGCCTGAAAGAGAAAGACTCAGAGATCTACCGCCAGCTTTTCAACTCCGATTCCCCGGACCTGGGGGTTATCTATCCTGAGGGTATGCTGTCGGTGATAGACTCTGTCGGGGACAAGGACATAGTGGAGTACGTCGGCAGGAAGCTGGACCTGCTGGAGGCGGCCTCAAGCAGGGTGGAGGAGAATCTTCTCCGCGTGACCGCCGCACTGGACAGCGGGGGTGTCAAGTCCTTGCCGCCGTTGACCAATCCTCTCGGGGAATTCTCGTACGCCAGGACTGGCGCCTCGGTCGGACGTAAGATCAACCCGTTCTACAAGGTTCCCGCCAGTCATGGCGGCCTTGACCTCATCTCCCAGAGGGGAGAGCCTGTCTACGCCTCGGCCGCCGGGACAGTCAAGAGCGTGGAGCACTCCTCCAAGGGACTCGGGAATGTGGTCGAGATAGCCCACGAGGGCGGATTCGTCACCCGTTACGCCCATCTCGAGAACACAAGGGTCAGCAAGGGCCAGAAGGTGGAGAAAGGCCAAAGAATAGGACAGGTGGGCATGTCGGGCAACTCGTTCGCCCCTCACCTCCACTATGAGGTCATGAGAGACACGGTCAGGCTGGACCCCTTGAACTTCATGTTCGCCTCGGTCACTCCGGAGGAATATATGGGAATGCTGTTCATGTCTTTCAACACGGGACAATCAATGGATTAATTATGGAGAAATTGTATTACACTATCGGAGAGGTTTCCGAGACTCTCGGGGAGAGCACTTCCCTGGTCCGTTTCTGGTCGAACTCTTTCCCCAGGTACATCAAGCCCAAGAGGAACGCTAAGGGTAACAGGCTCTACACCGCCGAGGATCTTGAGTGCCTGAAACAGATCCATTACCTCGTCAAGGAGCAGGGGCTGACCCTTGAGGGCGCCTCGAGGAAGCTGTCCGCCGACAGGAAGAAGGTCGAGGGTAAAGTCAAGGTTCTGGAAAGCCTCAAGGAGATCCGTTCCCAGCTGATGCAGGTCAAGAAATCGCTATGAGAGTCAAGGATATAACCTCCGTGATCGAGGGTTTCGCGCCCTTGTCGATCCAGGAGAGTTGGGACAACAGCGGTTTGATCATCGGATCCCCTGACCAGGAGATCCGCGGGGTTCTTGTCGGCTTCGACTGCACCCCTGAGCTGGTGGACGAGGCTGTCGCCTCCGGGGCGGATCTTATCGTCACCCATCATCCTTTGATATTCGGAGGAATAAAGAGGATTTCCCCGGACGACCCCGTGGGGCTGGCGGTGCTGAAAGCGGCCTCCAACGGGATCGCCGTCTACGCCGCCCACACCAACGCCGACAAGGTGATCGATGGCGTCAGCGGCACCATGGCGAGGCGTCTCGGGCTCAAGGATATCCGGGTTCTCGACGAGGAGTCCGAGGGTGTCGGCCTCGGCGCTGTCGGGACTCTTCCGGAGCCTATGGGGGCCGAGGAGTTCATCGCCTATGTTAAGGCCCGTCTCGGCCTGTCCGTGGCTCGATGCTCCCGTCCCTCGGACACTCCGGTGGAGAAGGTGGCCATGTGCGGCGGATCCGGCTCGTCCCTCATCGGCAAGGCCATGGCCTCCGGTGCCCAGGCCTACATCTGCGGGGATGTGTCCTATCACCATTTCTTCACGCCTAAAGGGTTTATGATCATTGACATAGGCCATTTCGAGGGAGAAGTGGAAATTTGCGATGTATTATTTACTCTGTTAAAGAAAAATTTTCCTACCTTTGCAATCCGCGCCAGCGAGAAGCTCGGGGCGAGCAATCCGGTTTTTTATTATTAGTCAGATTTCATAAGCTATTATGGCAACCAAGAAAATCAAGAAAGTCGAGACACCCATAGACCAGAGGGAGACCTTTGTCTCCTTGCAGAAGAATTTCGCCGACTCCGAGATCAGCGTTGAGGAGAAGCTCAAGACGCTCTACGCCCTTCAGGAGGCCGACTCCGCGATCGACAAGATCGTCCAGCTTCGCGGCGAGCTTCCTTCGGAGGTCGAGGCTCTCGAGAGCGAGATAGCGGACCTTAAGGCCCGCTTCGCCCAGGGCGCCGCCGTGATCGAGGCTTACAACCAGACTATCGCCGACAACAAGCAGAACATCGTGGAGTGCGACCTCCAGATCGAGAGATACCAGAAGCAGCTTGACGACATCTCCAACAGCCGCGAGTACGATTCCATCAACAAGGAGATCGAGAACCAGGAGCTTCTCCGCCAGATCGCCCAGAAGACCATCAACGACACCAGGTCGGCCATCATCGAGAAGAAGGAGGAGCAGGAGAACCTCAAGGAGTTCATCGCCGTCCGGGGCGATGATCTCAAGGCCAAGAAAGAGGAGCTCGCCACGATAGTGGAGTCCACCTCCAAGGAGGAGCAGAAGCTCATCGCCAAGAGGGAGGAGTGCGCCGCCAAGATCGATCCCAGGACCATGAGCGCCTATGACCGCATCCGCGCCAGCGTGCACAACCATCTCGCCGTTGTCTCCGTGTACAACGGTGATTCCTGCGGTGGATGTTTCAACACCATCACCCCTCAGCGCCAGGTGGAGATCGCCTCGAACAAGAAGCTGATCATCTGCGAGCACTGCGGACGAATCATTGTCAATCCGGATTTCGAATAGACCTTTAGCTATATGCCTGACCAGCCTGGTAAATCTTCAAGAAGAAAGGCCCAGGCAGTCAACCTGGACACAATTGGGCTTGAGATGGGGAACAAACCGCCTCAAGCCCTTGAAGTCGAAGAGGCTGTCCTTGGCGCCATGCTCATAGAACCCTCCTCCGTCGATATGGCGCTCGAGGAGCTTTCCCCGTCCTGTTTCTACGATCCTCGCCACAAGATGATCTACGAGGCCATGTCCGAGCTGGTGAACGAGCACACCTCCGTGGACATCGTCACCGTGAGCGCCAAGTTAAGGGAGAAAGGCAACCTGGAGGCCGTCGGGGGGCCTGTCGCCCTGGCCGGCCTGTCCGAGAAGGTGGGGGCCGCGGCTCACATAGAGTATTATGTCAAGATACTCAAGCAGAAGAGCATCCAGAGGGACCTTATCACCGCCTCTTACGAGATTCTCCGTGACTCCTACGACGACTCGGTCAAGGTCGACCAGCTGATTGACGATGCCCAGACCAAGGTCTATAACGCCATCCAGAACAACCTTAAGAAAGATGTCCAGGAAGTGGGGTCGATCATCAACGACGCCATGAGGGAGATCGAGAAGAACCAGAACAAGGATGGTTTGAGCGGTGTCCCTTCAGGTTTCCCGACCTTGGACAAGGTGACCCAGGGGTGGCAGAAGTCGGATCTCATTATCCTCGCCGCGAGGCCTTCGGTGGGTAAGACCGCTTTCGCCCTGAACCTGGCCAGGAACGCCGCGGTCGACCACCACATGCCGGTGGCCGTGTTCTCCCTTGAGATGTCCGCCCTGCAGCTGGTCATGAGGCTGATGACCACAGAGTCCGGCCTTCCGGCCGACAAGCTTAAAGGAGGGGTTAAGCTTGACCCTTGGGATTGGCAGCAGCTTGAGACCAGGCTCGCGGCCCTCTCCAAGGCACCTCTGTACATAGACGACACTCCCAGTATCCCTCTGATGGAGTTCCGCACCAAGGTCAAGAGACTCGTCAAGTCCAAGGACGTCCGTCTCGTGATCGTGGACTACCTCCAGCTGATGCAGGGCCCCGTCGAGCTGAGGGGGCTCAGGGAGCAGGAGGTCGCCGCGATCTCCAGGACTTTGAAAGCCACGGCCAAGGAGCTGAATGTGCCGATCATCGCCCTGTCCCAGCTGTCCAGGAACGCTGTCCAGAGGACCGGCGGCACCGGAAAGCCGCAGCTGAGCGACCTCCGCGAGTCGGGTTCCATAGAGCAGGACGCCGACATGGTGATATTCATACACCGTCCTGACTACATGGGCCTGGGAGAGTCCCCGGAAGGGAAAGAGGCGACCCAGATCATCATCGCCAAGCACCGTAACGGTGAAGTCAGGGACATTGATATGCTCTTCAAGTCAGAGCAGGTCCGTTTTGTCGAGCCTGGCGACACTCTCTCCGCTCTCGCTGAATCCATGGGCACGGAATCTGCAATGAACAGTGAGTTCGATAATAACACCGCGTTCTGATGAGACTGTCACGACTGTTCATCCTCCTCGTCTCGGCTCTGCTCACCGGAGCCGCCGCGTTCGGGGCGACTGACGAGAAGAATTGCCTTCCCCTGAAACTGGACAAGGAAAGCCTCGCTTTCAAGGGAGGCGAGAGACTGGTGTTCACCATCCACTACAAATGGGGGCTGATCAACGCCGACGTGGCCCAGGCGACCTTGCGGATGGACTCGACGGTCTTCAACGGCCGCTCATGCTACCACGGCTCTCTCAAGGGGAAGATCCAGAAGGTCTATGAGAGCGTGTTCAAACTCAAGGAGGATTTCGACTGCTGGTTCACCACAGACGATTTCAAGCCAATGAGGTTCTCAAGGGACTGCCGTGAGGGAAATTATTGGTGTACAAATCTTTACACTTACAAATCGGATCACATCGAAGCCCTGGTCAACAACTCCCGCAAAGGAGAGTTCACTGTCGAGCTTCCGCTGGACAAATGCACCTACGACGTCGCTTCGCTGTTCTTCATGGTCCGCAACATGGACATCACCAGACTCAAGGCGGGAGGGCGCTACCCTATGTCCTACGCCTGCGACCACAAGGTCAGGGTGATCTATTTCAAGTACTACGGGGTCGAGAACAAGAAGATCTCGGGGAAGGGTACGATAAGGTGCCACAAATTCGGCTTCGAGGTTCCGAAGGGTGAGGCGTTCGACGGTGACGACAGCCTGTACGCCTGGTTCTCGGACGACGGCAACAGGGTTCCAGTCTATTTCGTGGCCCCTTTGAGAATAGGCCAGGTGCGCGGCCGCCTGAATGACGCCACCGGCCTGAGGCATCCGTTCACAAGCGTTGTCGAGTGATGGCGGAGGCGGTCTCGCATAAGGGCTTGGTCATCTCTTCCGACAACAAGACGGTCAAGGTGGAGATAGTCTCCGAGTCAGCGTGCGCCTCATGTCACGCCGCCGGTCTCTGCGGCGCCTCCGAGTCCAAGAGAAAAACAATCGAGGTTCCCCTCAGGGGAGGCCGGGACTATCAGTCCGGGCAGGAGGTCGAGGTCTGCCTCGCCAGAAAGGCGGGGATGAAGGCGGTGCTGCTTTCTTACGCGCTTCCCGCGCTGATATTACTGATTTTAATATTATCTTTGTCATTGATAGGGCTCGGCGAGCTCGCCACCGGCGTTTTCACCATCTCGGGCGTGGCCGTGTACTATCTTGTCTTGTATTTTTTCAGGGACGGCCTCTCTGAGGGATATGAGTTTTACATAAGGGAAAGATAAACCACTACAATCTTTTATGACAACAACAATCATCTGGACCATCGCGATCATCTCGGGCCTTGGCCTGCTGCTCGCGTTGACCCTCTATCTTGTCGCCCAGCGCTTCAAGGTTCAAGAGGATCCGCGCGTCGAGCTGGTGGAGAAGGCCATGCCAGGGGCTAATTGCGGTGGATGCGGTTTCGCCGGTTGCCACGCTTTCGCCGATTCCGCCGTGAAAGCTCCGAACCTGGACAACCACTTCTGTCCGGTCGGCGGCAACGAGACCATGAGGAAGGTCGCCGCGATCCTCGGGTATGAGATCAAGGAGAAGGCCCCCATGGTCGCCGTGATCCGCTGCGCCGGCGACTGCGTGGCCAGGCCAAAAGTCAACGAGTATGACGGTTCCGTCTCCTGCAAGGTCAAGGCTTCCCTTTATTCAGGCGACACGGGCTGCCCCTATGGCTGCCTCGGTTGCGGGGATTGCGTCGCCGCCTGCAAGTTCGGCGCCCTCTCAATGGATCCGGTGACCGGCCTGCCGGTCGTGGACCAGGAGAAGTGCACCGCATGCGGCGCCTGCGTGAAAGCCTGCCCTAAGGCCATCATAGAGCTCCGCAAGAAGGGTCCCCGTGGCATGAGGGAATATGTCTCCTGCGTCAACAAGGACAAGGGACCCGGGGTCAGGAAGGCTTGCGCCAACGCTTGCATCGGATGCGGGATCTGCCTCAAGACCTGTACCCACGGGGCTATCGTTCTAGAGAACAATGTGGCTTACATAGACTTCGATAAGTGCAAGCTTTGCCGCGAGTGCGAGGCGATGTGCCCCACCGGCGCCATCCACGGGGTCAA
>JAFROJ010000060.1 GCA_017429765.1 Bacteroidales bacterium
TCGGTACCATCTGATTTAGGAATTGTTTGTTATTCAACTGTTTGCGTACCAGCCGTCGTCAGTCAGCGTATTCCGAAATCGGCCTTGATGGCGTCGACGGCGTCGAGCTTTTCCCAGCCGAAGAACTGGACTTCTTTCTCGACAGGCTGGCCGTCCTGGAAGACGGTGACTTTCTTGACGTAGGGATCGCGGCCGAAATGGCCGTAGGCGGCTGTCGGGGAATAGATGGGGTTCTTGAGCCCGAACTTGCGTGTGATGGCCGCGGGACGGAGATCGAACAACCGGCCGATCTTGTGGGCGATCTCGGCGTCGGGGATTATTCCGGTCCCCCAGGTGTTCACGAATATGCTCACGGGTCTGGCGACGCCGATGGCGTACGCGACCTGGACCATCATCTTGTCGGCCACGCCGGCGGCCACCATATTCTTGGCTATGTACCTGGCTGCATAGGCGGCGCTGCGGTCCACCTTGGAAGGATCCTTCCCGGAGAAGGCCCCGCCGCCGTGAGCGGAATGACCCCCGTAGGTGTCCACGATTATCTTCCTGCCGGTCAGGCCGGTGTCCCCGGCCGGGCCACCGATCACGAACTTGCCGGTGGGGTTGACATGCAGGATGAAATCCCCCTTGAACAGCGAGGCCGCGGCGGGGTCGAGCTGGGCTATCACCTTGGGCAGCAGGATATTCCTGACATCTGACTCAATCTTGGAGCGCATAGCCTCGTCGGTGTCGAACTCGTCGTGCTGGGTGGAAAGGACTATGGTGTGAACCCTCAAAGGCTTCCCGTCCTCTGAATATTCGATCGTGTACTGCGACTTGGAGTCCGGCCTCAGGTAAGGCATGAGGGAGGGCTCGTCGTGACGGATCCGGGCGAGAGTCCAGAGAGTGAGATGCGCGAGGTGAAGGGCAAGGGGCATGTAGCTCTCCGTGTCCTTACAGGCGTAGCCGAACATCATGCCCTGGTCGCCGGCTCCCTGGTCCTCGGGATCCTCTCTCGAGACACCCCGGTTGATGTCCTGGCTCTGCTCGTGGATCTCGGACAGCACCCCGCAGGAGTTGCCGTCGAACATGTACTCGGCCTTGGTGTAGCCGATGCGGTTGATGACATCACGGACGGTGCCCTGGATGTCCACATAGGCGTCGGAACGGACCTCGCCCCCGACTATCACCAGGCCGGTGGAGCAGAAGGTCTCGCAGGCGACCTTGGACTCCGGGTCGCGGCGCAGGAACTCGTCAAGAATGGCGTCTGAAATCTGGTCGGCCACCTTGTCAGGATGGCCCTCGGAGACTGACTCCGAAGTGAAAAGATAATTCATGTCTTTAGCATTTTTTAGACCGAGGTTGCAAGCGGTACAAATCCGTCCTCGGAAGTTTTCGGGTGCAAAGGTAGTTTATTTCCGGCTAATATGCAATCGGCTTGGTGTGTCGATACTTGTGGTGTTGTCCGTTGGGATAAAAAACGAGAGTGACCAATGATCTCTTATCAGTCACTCTCAAAGAATATTAGTCTGAACCTACTCGGTCTTTCCGTTGAGGGAATATATCCACGCCTTGCCTGAAGATGTTTCGTAGGTCGAGCCATACTTGGTAAGGTGGCCGCAGAGGATGACGTTGTCACCGACGGCGATCTGGGAATCAGTTTCAACCCATTTTCTGTTACCAAGCCAAAGGACACGATAGGCTTCGAAATCTATAGCTTTGTCAGAATGATATTCGCCATCATCGGAAATCCAGAAAGTACCATTGCCGTATTGTGCGCCGAACTTGTTATCTATCTGGGAGATTATACCCTTCACAAAGACATTGTTTTCGCAACCCGCATCTATGCAAGCCTTGGCGCCGGCCACATTGAAAGGAGCGTTGACATTGCCGACTCCGTTCGCATCATCGGTCACTCCGTTTATACTGTAGATATAGGCCTTTCCGGAAGCGGTCTCGGAGATTCCGTTGTAAAGTGTGAGGTTGCCGAGGATCAGAACCTCGTCACCGACAGCAATCTGTGCATTGCCTGCAGCCCATTTCTGGTTACCGAGGAAGAGAATGCGATAGGCTTCGAAATCATGGGTCTTGTCGCAGTTCTTATCATTCTCTCCGAGGAACTCACCATCATCGGAGATATAGAAGGTTGCATTGCCATAGGATCCGAACTCTCCGTTATTAGTGATCCTGGATATCTTGCCCTTGACATAGAACTGATTGACACTTGTACCGCTGAGAGTGTTGCAATAATCGATTGCCTGAGCGACGGTAAACGGATTGGCCAAAGTTCCCAAAAGACCTGCCTGAGCAACGACAAAAGTCAATGATGAGGAATTCGAGCCACTGTAAGAACTGAAGATAACATTCCCGGTCCTGGAATCTCCCGCATTATTATCAAGCACCTTAAATTTGAAAACGGCCGTGTCCGCAGGGTTTGTCTCATAAATGGTTGCGACACCCTTGACATACTCAACGGAAGAATACTGGATCCAATCCTTTGCATTGTCACTTACCGTAAAGAAAGCTCCATTACCCTTATATGCGACCCTGACCTCAAAGTTGCCACCGTTGCTGTCGAATGAGGCATTGTCGGAATCTATCTTCAACAAAGACTTTTTAACGCTGATAAAAGAAGCGTCACTCAACTCTACGGTACCTTGGTAGACAACCTTCGGCCCTTCAACGGTAACCACGTCTCCAACCTCAATATTGAAGGAGGACCAGTTATAGCTTCCCTGAGAATCGACTGTACCGTAGATGTAGATTTGTCCGGTACCATCATCTAAGTACCAGTTTCCGTATGAAGTGTTGGCGATAGCTGTGCAAGTTCCTGTGACCCTGAATGTTTTACCTTCCGGCCCGCTGATGACATCCGCGCAGGAAGCGGATTCCGCTTCGACGACACCCTGGGTGAGATTGAGGTACTGAGTCTTGTCTGCACAAGAAATCAGGAGTTCTGCCTCACGACCATAATCGGCCTTCTGAGCAGAGAAAGTGATTGTACTTGTACCTGTAGTTCCTGACGAAGGATTAACAGTAAGCCAGCCAGGAACCCCGGAGATAGACCAATTGGAAGTTGCCTCTATTGTAGTACTCGTCGAACCTCCTGATAGAGGAATCGCCAGATAAGAAGACGACAGCTTAACCTCGTCGAGATAGTGATCTTCTTCCTTTTCGCAAGCCACGGCCACAGTGGCCAAGACAACGAATGAAGCAATGATATACTTGAATTTCATAAGATTATATTCCTGTTAGTTTAGTTAAAGAAATACTTTATACCGACCGAGGCATACCAGCACTGGCCAAGAGCGTGGTAGGGAACGAAGGTCTTGGTGTTGCCACTGATGGCAGAAGGGGTAGAGAAGGTAGCATAACCTTCCGAGTCATTGCCTTCAAACTTAAGAATGCGGGCGTCTGTTCCGATAGCGGGATTAAGGTACTTGCTGACACCCCAACTGGAGTTGAACAGGTTGAGCGCGTTCTTGAGATCGAAACCGAGTTGAAGGGTGTTCTTTGTCCCTCCGACCTTGACAGTAAAGTCATGCTTGTAGCTGAAGTCAATCCTATGAACCCAAGGAGAATACAAGCTGTAACCTTCGGCATACTCGCCCTGATGCTTGCTCAGATACTTGTTATTGTGGACATAATCCATGAAACGGTCACGGCTGTCTGTGTTGACGAAACGGAACTGGTTGCTGGATACTTCCTGGTCAGTAGGAATGTAAAGTGCATCGTAGTTGTATCCATCACCGTTCATGTCATTCGTGGTCATGAAGGAGTAGTTGTAGCCTCCTCTCCAGGTCTCGTAAATGAAACTGAAGTGATTGCCACTATTGTCGTGGTGGGTGAGGGACGCGACGACACGATCAGGAGTAACATACTGGGAATTGTGCAACTTGATGTAGTTCGGACCCTCAGATGTGGGGACATAGGTAAAGGCGGACTCGGCAGCTGAGCCTGGCATTCCGGTAACCTCCTTGCTGACTGTGTGAGTATAGGCAGCCATGAAGCTAAGGTTTTCAATCGGCCTGGCGTTCAAGGTCAGGTTGCCTGACCATCCATATCCCTTGGAAGTATTCTCAAGGACAAAGGCCTTGGTGTTGTTCCTGAAGGAGGAAGGATAAATCGGACGATTGTCGGCTCCGTTGAACCTTGCGAAACCACCCACGTCATCCATGCTCCAGTCAGAGATAGAAACCGCATTTATTGTTTTGTTGAATATCCCTTCAGCAGTGAGGCTCAACGGGAAGACAGTCGGGAAAGCGTAGTCAATTGCAAGCGATGTCTTCCAGACCTGAGGCATCTTGAATTTCGGATCCACAGCACTTATTGAGGATGGAACGGTACCGTCTTCTGGAGATACTGTGCTGGGATAGCCCATGGAGACGAGTTTGTCGTAAAGGGCAGCTATCGTGGCTTTGCCGCTGGCATCCGTGACAAGTCCTCCGGAGAACTGTGAGAGAATCTCACTTATGCTGGAATACTTCTCCTTGACAGAGGCAGGAACAGCCTTGTTATAATTGACAGAAGGACCGATCTGGGCCTGATACTGAACCATACCGCTGTTAGTAGGCATGTTTGTGAAGAACACTAGAGGGAGACGGCCGGAGAAGAGGCCGGTACCTCCGCGAACTTTCAAGCTCTTATCGCCCAGAACATCCCAGGAGAATCCGACTCGGGGAGAAACCGTGATCTTTGATGAAGGCCATGCGCCTGTGTCAATATGTGTCTCCTTGTAGTCATGTGAAGCCGGATAGTAGGCAAGATCCTTGATGGCATTGTTCGTCATCAGGTCTGAATTATTGAAGAACAGGCCGTCGAGACGAAGACCAGCGGTGAGCTTGAACTTAGGATTGACGTTCCACTCGTCCTGTCCATAGATGCCGGCCTTGTTGAAACGTACACGAGCGGCAGGCTTCTGTTCTCCGTCGTAGCCGTAGGTCAAGCAGACAACCTGAGGAGTACCACCATTGAGGAAGTCGTTCAGGGATTCATATCGATAATAGCCGGTTCCGTTCCTCATATACTGGTTGTCAGCCATCTGGTATTCAAGGCTGACACCTGCGGTAATCTTATGTGCACCTGCATAGTAAGTCAAGTCGTCCTTGATGTTAGCAACAGTATTGTGAACTGCATTGTTCCAGGTGAAGAGTTCGTAGCCAAGGGCCATGTAGTTGCCATTGTCCCCCCTGCCGTCAAGTATGTCTATGAAGGGGAATTCGTCAGAATTTGAACCGCGGACATCGTCCAGTTTGGAATATGTTGCCAGAAACTGGTTGGAGAGCTTGTCACTCAGGCGGCTGTTCAAGTCAACGGACCAAGTGTCCACGATGTTCTGCATAGAGTACATCGAATTGGCAAACGACATCGAATACAAAGACATACGGTTGTACGCCGAACGAGTACCCCCATCCATTGATGAGCCATTGGGTGAACTCCAGTAATTGTTCATGGTGCGGTTGTAGCGGACGGACAGATGATGCGCGTCCGTTATGTTCCAGTCGACACGGGCAAGAATCTTGGTGTTGTCCTCATTGGCAGGGAAATCTGTCCATGAGCCCGTGTCATAGCCGTACTTGCTCTTCACGTAATCAGAAACCATCTTGAGATCTGAAAGCGTGGTGCGTGAAACGTAGTTGTCCGCATCGGCATCAGCACTGTTTTCTGAGCCACTCCAACGGTTGACAACCGTAGGAATCTTAGACTGTTCAAAGTTAGCGAAGAAAAACAGCTTATTTTTGATGATCGGGCCGCCAAGGGTGAAACCATAAGTTGTATTGCGATCCTTGGTGCGTGCCCCGCTAATCTGGTCAGCCTCGATGGCATCACCTCGCATGTTCTCATTGCGATGATAAACATATGCCGTACCCTTTAAGGTGTTGGTTCCGGACTTAGTGATGGCGTTAATACCTCCACCAATGAAGTTGGTCTGGCGAACATCATAAGGAGAGATCACGACCTGGAGCTCCTCGATAGCGTCAATCGAGATAGGGTTGCCACCACCGGGAAGGTTGGAACTCAAACCGAAGTTGTTGTTGAAATTGGCACCATCCACAGTGAAGTTGGCAGTACGTCCGTCAGAACCGGCGAAACTCATTCCATTTCCTCCATAAGGCGAAAGCCTAGTGACATCGGTAATACTCCTGGACACGGTAGGCAGATTGGATATCTGCTGGTTGTTAATGTTGGTTGCGGCGCCTGTCTTCTCCACAGAGAACTTGCTGGCAGCAGACGTTGTCACAATTGCTGACTGAAGCATCTCATTGTCAGGATTTACCTGAGCATTGAGATTATAGGTCTCTGCGAGCTGAAGGGTGACATCGGTGTACTCAAGGGTCTGGTAGCCCAGGAAGGTGATGGTCACCTTGTAAGGACCTCCGACACGCATACCGTTGATCACGTAGTAACCATCCTGGTTGGCTACTGCGGCATACTGCGTACCTGAAGGCAAATGTACAGCCACAACAGCCGCGCCGGTAAGGGGTTCGCCGTTCTCATCCTTGATGTTTCCGGCCAGACTGGAGGTAGTGACCTGCGCGAAGGCCGCGACCCCGATAAAGGCAGCCGCCAAGGCGGCTAATCCTTTTTTTAGAAAAAGAACCATAATAAACTAAAGTGAAGATTTAGTCTTTCTTCAGAGTAATCCCATCATTTCTTCCACGCATGAGCGTTTCTGCTCCAATCCTGGATGGACATAAAGGTTAAGAGTGGTGCTGACGTCAGAGTGTCCGAGCAGCGCACTGAGTGTCTTGACGTCACATTTGCTCTCCATGCAACGAGTGGCGAATGTGTGCCGCAGGCTATGTACTCTTATGGAATGGAGCCCCAGCATAGTGGTGGCCTTATACAGAAGTCTGCGAATAGTCTGGGGATCTGTGGGTTTATCGCTGCAAGAAGTGAAGAACAGTTCTTCGCCTTTTCCCATGCGTATGCGGATAAGTTTGTCAACCAAGCCGGACGGAATTGGCACTTCTCTGGCTGAATCCAATGTTTTTGGAGAGCCTACAACCAGCCTTGTCTTGTTCATTTTCTCGTAAGGCAGGTAAATCCTGTAAACGGTCCTGACGATATGGATCGCATGATTAAACAAGTCGATATCTTTCCATTTCAACCCGCAGACCTCCCCAATCCGCATCCCTGCCAGCACACATAGCATCAGGCCCATGTTCATAGGGTTAGGGTTGGAATCGAGATATCTGATCAGCTGTCTCTCTTCCTCAATTGGCATTACCTGCGGCAGACGACTTAGCTTCCTTGAGGGCGAAGCGATTTTTACAGGAAGGATGTCCATTAATCCCTCTTTGGCAATAAACTCCAGGATCATCTTTGTCACAGTTAGTATTCCCCTGATCGTAGACCCGCTCATGCCGCTTCTATCCAAGCATCCGACAAATTCACGAACAGTCTGACTGGAGATTTCTCCTCTCTTCTCGAAAAATGGCCTGATGTGGGTGCGGACCGTGAGGGAATAAGCGGCCATTGACGAAGGCTTGACATGTAGGGCTTTCTCAGCCTCCCATAGTCTGAAGGCGTCTGCTATACTTCTTTGTGACATGGTTAAATAGATTTAAGAATTAAAGAGATTAAGGAA
The DNA here is from genome assembly GCA_017429765.1 of Bacteroidales bacterium. Taxonomy (GTDB): domain Bacteria; phylum Bacteroidota; class Bacteroidia; order Bacteroidales; family UBA932; genus Cryptobacteroides. Next base: position 7,568 of record JAFROJ010000060.1, read on the forward strand.
TATTTTAGCATTTCGATTATTTGTTTTAATTTTGTAGGATAATGCTCATGAATAGTGAGTTTTTTTGGTTGGACAGAGTAAAATTAAATCTTCACTTTAGTATAATTATGGTTCATCTTATGAAAAAAGGATCAGCCACCTTGGTGGCGATCTTTGCGGGATTGGCGGCCTTCGCGCAGGTCACCACATCCAGCTTAGCCGGAAACATCAAGGATGAGACCGGTGAGCCATTGACCGGCGCCGCCGTCGTGGCCATCCACACTCCTTCCGGCACCCAGTACGCCGCCGTGGCCAACGCGGACGGTAACTACATGATCAACGGTATGCGTGTCGGTGGTCCCTACAGGGTAGAGATCTCCTTCCTGGGTTACCAGTCGATTCTCTACACCGATGTGACTCTCCAGCTCGCCGAGACTTTCAACCTCAACGCCCAGCTCAAACCCGACAACGAGCAGCTTGAGTCGGCCGTCGTCATCGCCGCCCCGACATCCAAGTTCACCGCTGTCGTGAAGACCGGAGCGTCCACCAACATCTCGACCACCCAGATCACGGAGATGCCTACCGTCAGCAGGAGCCTGACCGATGTCGCCAAGCTCTCCCCTTACGGTGGTAACGGAATGAACTTCTCCGGCTCGTCCGGCCGTTCCGCCAACTTCACCGTTGACGGCGCTAACGTGAACAATAACTTTGGTCTTAGCACAGCCCTCCCCGGCGGTGGCAACCCTATCTCGATCGACGCTATCGAGGAGGTCCAGATCGTGGTGTCCCCGTATGATGTGCGTCAGTCCAACTTCATCGGTGGAGGTATCAACGCTATCACCAAGTCCGGTACCAACACCCTGAAGGGTTCGGCTTACATCTATCACCAGAACGAGAACCTCCACGGAAGCAGGGTCGACGGGATAGACCTCGAGAGGAGCAAGGATCGCCAGAGCACCTACGGATTCACCCTGGGCGGCCCTATCATCAAGAACAAGCTCTTCTTCTTCGTCAACGCCGAGAAGTCCCCGAGCCCGTCCGAGATCATCAGGTGGAGGCCTTCCACCGACGGTGTGGCCGATGAGGAGAGGATGATCACCCGTGTCAAGAAGAGTGAGGCCGATCAGATGATCAGCTTCCTGAAGAGCAACTACGGCTACGATCCCGGTTCCTACGACAACTACAACAAGAGCAACGGAAACGTCAAGCTCTTGGCCAGGATCGACTGGAACATCAGCCAGAAGCACAAGCTCGCCCTCAGGTACAACTACACCAACTCCAACCAGTGGAAGACCCCTTCCACCTCGCGTGATGTCCCTACCCTGAGCAACGGCATGGTCAGCAAGGACGGTCTTGTGTTCAGCAACTCCCTGTACAACCAGAACAACCAGATCTACACTCTCTCCGCCGATTTCAACAGCCGTCTCGGCGACAACCTGTCCAACCAGCTGCTTGTCACTTATTCCAACATCCAGGACGTGCGTGACAACGACGAGGACAACTTCTTCCCCTTCGTGGAGATCGCCGCGGGTGACCTCGGTGACAGCGGCAGCCCTTACATGGACTTCGGTACCGAGCTCTTCACCTACAGGAACAATGTCCAGAACACCGTTCTCAACATAAAGGACGATCTCACCTGGTACAAGGGAGCCCACAAGATCACCGCTGGTCTCAGCTACGAGGCCCAGATGGCTCTCAACACCTACATGCGTAATGGTACCGGCACCTTCCAGTTCGCCAGCCTGAGCGACTTCTACAACGGGAACGCTCCTGTCTCCATGGCTTTCGACTGGGGATTCGATGGAGAAGAGTATCCTTCCGCCAAGGTCCGTTTCTACCAGATCGGCGCCTATGCCCAGGACGAGTGGAACGTGAACGACAAGTTCAAGCTCACCTACGGACTCCGTCTTGACAACCTGTCGTTCAACAACAACGACATCATGACCAACAACGCCGCCCTCGCGATCGACTACGGCGGACGCAGCGTCGACACCGGCAAATGGCCCAAGACCAGCATCCAGTTCAGCCCCCGCGTCGGGTTCTCATGGGATGTCCTTGGTGACAGGAGGCTCAAGATCCGCGGCGGCACAGGTCTCTTCGCCGGACGTATCCCTCTCGTGTTCTTCACCAATATGCCGACCAACGCCGGTATCGTGAAGGGCCGTCTGACCCAGATGAAGGATCCGGCCGTCCTGGGCAAGATGATCCAGAACGGCAAGCTTGTCACCGACCGCTGGGAGATCCTGAATATTCTCAACGGGATCAACTCCTCCAAGTACCCCAAGACCATCACTCCTGAGACCGCTCCCGCTCCCAGCGAGATCGCCGGTGTGGACTACAATTTCAAGATGCCTCAGGTCTGGAAGAGCTCAATCGCTGTCGACTACACCCTGCCTGTCGCCTTCCCTCTCACCTTCACCGCCGAGTACATCTTCAACAAGACCATCAACGGCGTGATGCTCAACAACTACAACATCACCGACGACAACTCTGGCTGGGCCACCTTCAACGGCGCCGACAGCCGTCACATCTATCCCGCCAGCTACAAGTACAGCAAGGTCGACGCCTATGTCCTGTCCAACACCAATAAGGGTTACGGCTCGATCGCCACTGTCTCCGTCAACTCCGAGCCTGTGAAGGGGCTGTTCCTTACCGCTTCCTACACCCACACCGTGAGCAAGGAAATCACCGGTATGCCCGGTTCGAACGCCTCCGCCGCCTGGAAATATATTCCTTCCGTGGACGGCCCGAACTTCAACATCCTTCACAACTCCTCTTACAACCTGCCTGACCGTATCATGGGTTCCGTCTCTTACACCGACAAGGCCCACAACCACTGGAGCCTCCTCTATGAGGGACTCCGCTATGGCGGCAACAGCTTCATCTATTCCAACGACATCAACGGCGACGGTAACGCCTACGACCTGATGTACATCCCCGCTGACAAGAGCGAGATCCGCTTCATCGACTCCGACAACGAGGCCCGTTTCTGGGAGTTCCTCGAGCAGGACAAGTATCTCAGCGGCCACAAGGGCCAGTACGCCGAGGCCTATGCCACGACCCAGCCCTTCCGTCATGTCTTCGACTTCCGCTACGCCCACGACTTCACAGTCAAGATCGGCAGCACCAAGAACACTCTCCAGCTCAGCCTCGATGTCCAGAACGCCGGCAACTTGTTCAACTCCCAGTGGGGTGTGGCCAAGACCTGGAGCCCCGACGTGCCCAAGGACACCAACGGCAACGGCAAGATCCTGAAGTACGAGCGTACCGATCCTGACGGAGTCCCTGTGTTCTCCACCACTGTTCCTTCGGGAGCCAAGACCTGGGACTATTCCCACACTCTCTCCAACTGCTGGTACATGCAGATCGGTGTCAAATATCTGTTCAACTAATCTAACACAGGCACGATATGAAACTCAATAATATTCTCGCTTCATTATTCGCCGCGGCCGCTGTTCTTGTCGGTTGTACCGTGGATGAGCCTGTTTCCAAGCTCACAGGCTTGGAGGTCTCCAACGACTATGTCACTGTCGAGGCCGACACACAGACCAGCGCCACCATCACGGTGGTAGGTGACGAGTCCTGGACCGCCACACCTCAGGCGGACTGGGTCACTGTCAGCCCCGCCAATGGTTCCGCCGGCCAGAACGTCACGATGACTATCACCGCCACTCCGGCCACCGCCGCGAGGAACACCGAGGTCCACATCAAGATGGGTGCGAAGACCAAGATCATCAGCTTCAACCAGAAAGCGCCGGCTGGAGTTGACACTCCTCCTTCCACCTGCGCCGAGGTCATCGCCGGTGAGAACATAACCTACAAGGTCGTCGGAACGGTCACCTCGATCGCCAACACCCAGTACGGTAACTGGTATCTCGCCGATGACACCGGAGAGATCTACATCTACGGCACGTTCAACTCCAAGGGTGCCTATCCTAAGGATTCTGATGGCGGTTGGGACGCTTTCGGCATCGAGGTGGGTGACAAGGTCATGGTCGAGGGTCCCAAGACTGTCTATAACGGGACTGTCGAGCTTGTCGACGTCTCCTACACGATTGTCCAGAAGTCCCTCATCGACGCCAGCCTCACAACGGAAGTCCTTACTCCCGAGGCCGGCACCGACACCCTGATCGTCAGCTCCAAGGTCCAGCCTGTCCTGGTCTCTGTCGACGCCGACTGGATCTCGGTCTCCGACCTGACTTCCGACGGCAACTATCTCCTTGTGTACAAGGCCAACAACCGTACCGCCGAGCGTAAGGCCACCATCACGATCAAGGCACCCGGCGCCGTCAAGGCTCTCACGATCACCCAGGAGGGTGTCGAGCCCACCGGACTCACCGTGACCGAGATCGTGGCTGAGGAGGACAACTCCATAGTCGAGACCCTCGAGTGCACCACAGTGGCCAAGACCACCAGGGGAATCGTCGTCTCCGACGGCACCACCGCCCTCTATGTCTACGGCAATAAGGTCGATGATGTCAAGGTTGGCGACAACCTCAAGATCTGGGCTAAGAAGACCACCTACAACGGTGTGCCCGAGCTTACCGACATCACCGCCGTCGACGTGATCTCCAGCGGCAACGCCGTCAAGCATCCGGACGCCAAGGACATCACAGCCACCGCCACTGAGTACACCGCCGCTGTCGCTGAATATGTCAGGCTCTCCGGGACCCTCACCGTCTCCGGCAACTACTACAACATCGCCCTTGACGGGGTCGACACGGGCACCAAGCAGGGAAGCATAGTCTATCCGACCGACGATCTCAACGCCAAGAGCTTCGACGGCAAGAAGATCACCGTGACCGGTTACTACAACGGCCTTTCCGGCGGCGGCAAGTTCCTCAACATCGTCGCCACCAAGGTCGCCGAGTTTGTTGACAATCCCAAGGGTACCCTGAAGAACCCTTATGACGCCACAGAGCTCGCCAACCTGCTGAAGGGCGGCGCCACCTTTGATGAGCCCGTCTACGCCAGGGGAATCATCAACAAGATCGACAATGTCAACACCAGCTACGGCAACGCCCAGTACTGGCTCTCCACTGACGGCTCAGCCGCCGATCTTGAGGTCTATCGCGGCTTCTATTATGGCGGCGAGAAATTCACCTCCGAGGATCAGATCGCGGTCGGTGACGAGGTCGTTGTCTACGGCAAGGTGAAGGTCTATAAGGAGACCGCCGAGTTCGACGCCAACAACTACCTTGTGACGATCAACGGCAAGGCCGCTCCCGCCGGGACCGGCACGGCCGACGATCCTTACAACGTCACGAAGCTTGCCGGAATGCTTCTCGCCGGTGAGACTATCGAGGGTGAGGTTTACGCCAAGGGAATCATCTCCCAGATCGACAACGTGAACCTCCAGTACGGCAACGCCCAGTACTGGATCTCCGACGACGGCGGCAAGCTCTTCCAGATGGAGGTCTACCGCGGCTTCTGGTTCGGTGGCGAGAAATTCACCTCCGAGGACCAGATCGCCCTCGGCGACGAGGTTGTCGTCTGCGGCAAGGTGAAGGTCTATAAGGAGACCCCCGAGTTCGACGCCAACAACAAGATCATCTCCCTCAACGGAAAGACTGAGTAGGGGTGTAGAGACTCTTAAAATGAAGGGAGGCCGGCCAGGAATGACCGGCTTCTCTTCTTTTTTTCATATATTTACGAGTCAATAAATGATTCCCGTGAATATGAGAAAAGCGTTTCTTCCCGTTCTGGCTGGAGTGGCTCTTATGATCGCTGGTTGCGGCCAGTTGTTCGAGCCGGTCGATTACGTCAATCCCTATGCCGGCAACATCAGCCACCTGCTGGTCCCGACCTACCCGACAGTGCAGCTTCCCAACTCGATGCTGCGGGTCTATCCCGAGCGTTCGGACTTCACTTCCGAATATCTTAACGGCCTGCCGGTCATAGTGACCAACCATAGGGAGCGCTCGGCCTTCAAGCTGTCGGTTGATGCCGGCCCTTCGACCCCTTCGACAGGCTCAGGGACCGGACCGGTCATCCCCGTGTCCTACGACAACGAGCGGCTGACGCCATATTCATTCGACGTGACCCTCGCGGACGGGAAGATCGAGGCGAGGTACGCCCTGTCCCATCAGAGCGCCGTGTATTCCCTGGAGAGCGACACCCCGCTCAAGATAATCCTTTCCAGCAGGGGAGGAGAGGTCACTTGGAACGGCGAGGCCCTTGAAGGTTGGCAGACTGTCGAGGACGAGACAAAGGTCTATGTGTTCATGGAGCCGGAGGTCGCCCCGGTCGCCATCGACACCGCCAGCGACAGGAGAAACAATTGGGTAACACTGAGTTTCAACGTGCCGTCGATAAAGCTCCGTTACGGGGTGTCGTTCATCGACGTCGCCCAGGCCAAGGCCAATCTCCGCAGGGAGATCGATGGCTTCGATGTTGACGCTGTGGCCGCGGAGGGCCGCAAGGTCTGGAACGAGACCCTCGGAAGAATCTCCGTGAAAGGGCCCGAGAAACGCAAGAGGGTGCTTTACACCTCCTACTACAGGACCTTCGAGAGGCCGGTCTGCCTGAGCGAGGACGGCCGTTATTGGAGCGCCTACGACAACGCCATCCACGAGGATGGCGGCACCCCCTTCTACACAGACGACTGGATCTGGGACACTTACAGGGCCGCCCACCCGCTCCGCACTCTGCTTGACCAGCCTCTGGAGGAGAATATCCTAGCATCTTACCTTAGGATGGCCGACCAGATGGGGACGGGTTGGATGCCCACCTTCCCGGAGATCACCGGAGACTCGAGGAGGATGAACTCCAACCACGCCATCCCTTCCTTCGCCGACGCTGTCGCGAAAGGGATGAAAGTGGACGCCGCCGCGGCTTTCGAGGCCGGGCGCAAGGCGTTGAGGGAGAAGACGTTGGCCCCATGGTGCGGTAATCCCGCCGGCTTGATTGACGAGTTCTACTGGGAGAACGGCTACATCCCCGCCCTCCGGGAGGGTGAGGAGGAGACCGACCCTAATGTCCACGGTTTCGAGAAGCGCCAGCCGGTCGCCGTGAGCCTCGGGACCGCCTACGACTCCTGGGCCCTCTCCAAACTGGCCGAGGCCGCCGGGAAGCCCGAGGAGGCGGAATTCTACAGGAACTGGTCGTCCAACTACAGCCTGCTGTTCAATCCCGAGACCCTCTTCTTCCATCCCAAGGATTCCGAGGGGAATTTCATCCCCGACATCGACTACAACTTCCCCGGAGGCATGGGCGCCCGGGAATATTACGACGAGAACAACGCGTGGGTCTATCGCTGGGATGTCCAGCATGATATTCCCGGACTGGTCACTTTGATGGGCGGTCCCGATCGCTTCGTCAGGGAGCTGGACCGCATGTTCGCCACACCGCTGGGGAGAAGCAAATATTCATTCTACCAGAAGCTTCCGGATCACACCGGGAACGTCGGCCAGTTCTCGATGGCCAACGAGCCTTCGCTGCATGTGCCTTATCTCTACAATTACGCCGGAGCGCCCTGGAAGACACAGAAGAGAGCCCGTCAGATGCTTGACACTTGGTTCAGGGACGATTTGATGGGGGTCCCCGGTGACGAGGACGGCGGCGGAATGACCTCATTCGTGGTCTTCACCTCCCTCGGTCTCTATCCCGTGACACCCGGCGATCCGGTTTATACCATCGGTAGCCCGGTCTTCCCCGAAGCTGAGATGAGGCTTTCTAACGGCAAGACATTCAAGATTATAGCCAAGGATGTCTCGGACGCCAACAAGTACATCCAGAGCGCGACTCATAACGGTGAGCCGCTGAATGGTCCTTGGATCACCCACGAGGAGATCATGGCGGGAGGGACCTTGACCCTTGAGATGGGTTCTCTGCCGAATAAGGAATGGGGAGCGGTCACGCCCCAGGACTCGAAGGAATGGAACGCCGCCGGTTGGGAATGGAAAGAGGCCGGCGACGGGATTGAATATTCCTACGCCCAGTTCCCGTTCAGGGGCAAGACACAGAGCGTCAGCATCGCCCGTTATCCCGCCTCAAAGTTTGAGACTTCACTGGTGCACGCCCCGGGCGACTCCGCCAACACCACCGACTCCCTCGCCCGCAGGATCGGAGCCCGTATCGCGTTGAACGGCAGTTATTTCAACATGAGAAGGCTTATTCCCCACACCTTCTTCGCGATCGACGGGGAGGTGCTTGGGGAGACTCCCAAGACGGAGCTGCTCCGCTCCAACGGAGTGCTCGCCATAAAGGATCGTGAGGGCCATAACCTCTCGATCGTGCCTTATGACTCAACCAAGAGGGAGACTTACAGGACTGAATATTATTCCTCCCTGGCCTCCGGCCCTATTCTCAGGCTGGACGGCAAGGTTCCCGACTTCCCCCATGACAAGTCCTTCTTCGACATGCGCCACCCCAGGACCTTTATCGGATGGGATGAGAAGGGAATGGTCTACATGATCGTGGTCGACGGGCGCTTCCCCGGCCAGGCCGACGGGATGAGCGTTCCCGAGCTCGCCGCGGTTTGCAGGCTCCTCGGTCTTAAGGACGCCATGAATCTGGACGGGGGAGGCTCCTCCACCCTTTGGACTGAGAAGACAGGGATCATCAACTTCCCCTATGACAACCGGAAGTTCGACCACGAGGGAGCCCGCAAGGTACCTAACATAGTAGCTGTCAGGTAGCGGAGAATCAACTATTAATCAAGGCTATTACCCTATGGTCCACTCGGCCCCGTCCTTGGTGTCCTTGACGGTGATGCCGAGAGCTTTGAGATGGTCGCGGATGGCGTCGCTCGTGGTCCAGTCCTTAGCGGCCTTGGCTTTCGCCCGCTCCTCGAGGATCATGTCCATAAGGCCGGAGACAACCTCCTGACCCTTGCCGGAGTCGCCCGCTGACTCATCCCTGAGACCGAGGACACCGAACACGATGTCGTTGAATACCTGTACCAGCGTCTCGATGTCACCCTTTGTCAGTTTCGCCTGACCGATCTTCGCCGAATTGATCATCTTGACCGCCTCGAAGATGTGAGCGAGCGCGACCGGGGTGTTAAGGTCGTCGCAAAGGGCGTCATAGACGCCGTCGAAGATCGCCTTCACCTCCGCCGAGTCGGCCGGGCAGGTGTCGGGGGCGACGGCGTCGCTAAGTTGGCCGTAAGGGAGATCCTTCGCTTCGCTGAGATCCTTCGCTTCGCCGAGATCCTTCGCTTCGCTCAGGATGACATTATCGCGGAAGGCCAGCAGGTCCTTGTACGCCTGCATCACCCTCTTGAGGGCCTTCTCGGCAGCCTGCAGGGCCTCGTTGCTGAAGTCCAGGGTGCCGCGGTAGTGGGCCTGGAGGATGAAGAAGCGGACCGTCATCGGGGAATAGGCTTGGTCGAGTTTCGGATGGTTGCCGGAGAACAACTCGGGAAGAGTAATGAAATTCCCCAGCGATTTGCCCATCTTCTGCCCGTTGATGGTGATCATGTTGTTATGAACCCAGTACTTGACGCCCCGGGTACCTCTCCAAGCCACATTCTGGGCGATCTCGCACTCATGGTGAGGGAACAGCAGATCCATTCCGCCTCCATGAATATCGAACTCCTCTCCGAGATATTTCTCTCCCATCACCGAGCACTCAAGGTGCCAGCCGGGGAAACCCTCGCTCCAAGGGCTGGGCCAATGCATGATGTGCTCAGGCTCCGCCTTCTTCCAGAGCGCGAAATCGAAAGGAGCCCTCTTGTCGCTCTGGCCGTCCAGGTTCCGGGTTCCCTCAAGGGTGTCGTCCAGGTTGCGTCCGGAGAGTACCCCGTAGTGGTGGCTCTCGTTGTATTTCTGGACATCGAAATAGACGGAACCATTTGATATGTAGGCGTATCCGGCCTCGAGAATCTTCTTGATGGTCTCTATCTGCTCGATGATATGCCCCGAGGCCCTCGGCTCGATGGAAGGAGGGGCCACGTTTAGAAGCCTCATGGCCTCATGGTAGCGGAAGGTGTAGTTCTGAACCACTTCCATAGGCTCAAGCTGCTCCAGACGGGCCTTCTTGCTGATCTTGTCCTCCCCCTCGTCGGCGTCATGTTCCAGATGGCCCACGTCGGTGATGTTGCGGACATACCGCACCTTATAACCCAGATGCCTGAGCAGTTTGAACAGCACGTCGTAGGTCACTCCGGGACGCGCGTGTCCCAGATGGGCCTCGCCATAGACCGTCGGCCCGCAGACATACATTCCCACATGACCTTCGTGAACCGGCATGAAAAGCTCCTTGTTCTTGGTCAGTGTGTTAGTCAGATATAGATTCCTCATCTTGAAAAAAATCTGTCCGTGAGGGCTCTTATTCCGCCGGGGAGAATTCCTCTTTCCCTACTCCGCAGAGCGGGCATACCCAATCCTCGGGGAGATCCTCGAAGGCTGTTCCGGGGGCGATTCCGTTGTCCGGATCGCCGGCTGCGGGATCATATTCATAGCCGCAGACATCGCAAGTGTATTTTTTCATGTCGCTAGATGATTTGTTTGTTTGACCAGCCCAAATTTACATCTTTTCGTTTAAAAAAGAATACTTGACCGGCTTGTATTTCGGAACCAGGGACTTCATGACCGTCCAGGAGATCAGGTAGGCGAGGCCGCAGTAGCAGAAGATGATGAAGTAACCGGCCGGCTTACCCTCGAATCCCAGGAAGCGGAAGGCGCTTCCGGCCCCTTCGGCGTAAGTGAAAAGATTCCCCGCGATCTTCTGGAGCGCCATGGTGGAGATGCCGCCGGCGAGGGAACTAAGTCCGGTCATCGTGGCGATAGTGCTCTTCGGGAACAGGTCGCTGATGACACTGTACTGGTTGGCGGCCCAGGCGGAGTGGCCTGCGGCGGCCAAGCCGATCAGGATGGCCGGCCACCAAGGGCTGCCGAACCTGGCTCCCATAGGCTGAGCCAGCAGGGAGAACAGCGGGAACAGCGCGAAGATGAACATCGACCTCATCCTGGCGTCGTAGGGGTGCATGTCCTTCTTCTCGACGAAATATTTCGGGACATATCCTCCGAAGATCGAGAGGATGGAGCAGATGGCGTAGAGCGTGATCAGCAATAACTTACCTGTCGTAGAGCTGGCTTTCGCCCCGAACTGCGTGTCGAAATAGGACGGGGCCCAGAAGAGGAAAAACCACCAGACGCAGTCTGAGATGAACTTGCCGAGGATGACGCACCAGGCCTGGCGGTACTTGAGGCATTCCCTGAGGGGGATGCTCTTCTCGGAGGCCAAGGCGGCCCTTCGGGCCTCTTCCTCGGCGTCATCTTGATGAATATATTCAAGCTCCTTCTCGTTGACACGCCTGCTCTCCTCGGGCTTGTCGTAGAGGAACACCCAGAAGAACACCCAGACGAAACCGATGGCGCCGATGATGATGAAGGCCATCTCCCAGCCGTAGTTCTTCGCGAGGGCCGGGATGCAGAGCGGGGCCGCCAGCGCTCCCACGGAGGCTCCGGCGTTGAATATGGTGGTGGCGAAAGCCCTGTCTTTCTTCGGGAAATACTCCGCCGTGACCTTGATGGCTGAGGGGAAGTTGCCGGCCTCACCGAGGGCCAGCACACCGCGGCAGAACATGAACAGATAGACGGAAGTAGTTGACACAGCGAGCGCGACGTTGCTCCCCGCCTCCAAGGCCTTGAGGGCTGAGGCGGACTCGAGCCCGGTCAGGGAGGCGGTCATCCAACCGGTGGCGGCGTGGAGGCAGGCTCCGGCCGACCAGACTATGATGGAGATCAGGTAGCCCCTCTTGACTCCGATCCAGTCGATGAACTTTCCGGCGAACAGGCAGCAGACGGCGTAGAAAATCGAGAAGAATCCCGTGACGGTGCCATATTCGGCGTCGGTCCAGTGGAACTCCGGCTTGATGAACTCCTCGTAGGTGAGCGACAGGACCTGACGGTCCAGGTAGTTGACGGTCGTGGCGAAGAATAGGAGCGCGCACATCCACCAACGGAACGATGTCATTGTCGAGGAATAATCAATCTTTCTCATTGAAATCATTTAAAGCCTGGTAGAAAGCCTGAATATTCTCAAAAGGCGTGCGGGGCGGCACGTCGCATCCGGTGGAAAGGATGAAGTTGTCATAAGCGGCAGTCCTCTCAAGCAACTCGCTGACAGCGGAATAAACCTTCTCGGGAGTGCCCTGGCGCATCACTCCGGCCGGGTCGATGTTCCCCATCACGGGAAGGTCGGGAGGGCAGGTCTCCAGGGCCTCCACCATGTCCGCGCGGTTCCCGAAATGGAGCGCCGACGCCCCTGAGCGCAGCATCGCCCCGGTGCAATGCCCGGTGTTGCCGCAGTTGTGCAGCACGACAGAGAAAGTCTCGTCCTGGACGGCCTCGACAATCTTCCGGACATAGACTGATGAATAGTTGTAACAGTCGTCGCCGGACACGAGTCCGGCCGCCGGCTCGGCCATTATCACCCCGTCGATCCCGGTCTCTTTCATCGCCTGGACGTAGGTAGTGATGAAGGCGGCGCACTTGTCCAAAAGCATGGTCACCGTCTCAGGCTCGATGTACATCGCCATCATCAACTCGGACATGTCGTAAAGCCTTCCGGCCAGGGAGAAGGGGCCGATGCAGCCGCCGAACACTTTCTTGTCCTTGATGGAGGAAGCAACTATCTTATTGGCTTTCAGATATTCCCGAACCCTGCCCTTGTCGAGGGAGGGGATCCCAAGGGCGGCGACCCCGTCCGCGTCTTCCACAAGGCGTCCGATTACATTCGGGATGTCGTTCTCCGAGAAGCGGATTGCGGCGCCGAACGCCTCGGCCTCCACGGTGAGATCCATGATGGCCGTCACGGCGTCGGCTGGGAAGCGCTCGTTAAGGGCGAGAATCGCGTCGGCGTGCGCCTGCCCGTCGGTCACCGCCTTAAAGACTGTGCTCCCGCGAAGCTCGATCCCCGGATGGGTCATGATGGGGATGACTAGGCGTTTCTTCTTTTGAAGCATCTTGAGTTCTTGCAGATTTGGCAATGGTAGGGCTGGCGTTGCAATGTCTCCCCGAGGGCGAAGAAGCCGCTGACAGATTTCTCGGGGGCCATCAAGGAAGTCTCTGAGAGAATCACTCCGCAGGGCCGCTCCGGGAAGAGGGAGAACAGCAGGTGCTGCTCCCGGATATTCCAATCGCAATAGCCTGGACTGTAGGGCATTGACAGGGTGTGGGGCCCGTCATAGTCTTTCTCGATCTGGGCCACTGTCATCTCGGCTAGGACGGACCCGATGGAGTCCGCGATGAAATCGGCCACTATGTCGCCTTCGGCTTTCAGGGCCTCCTTAGCCCTGTCGTACTCCCATCCGGCGGTGCCGATGAACAGGAGGGCGTGGGTCATCCCTTTAAGGTAAGAGCAGATGATTCCCTCCGGGGTGAAGGTCTTTCCGGCGAAGCGGACTTGCCTTGGGGATATTTTCTCGGCCTCGACAATCTGGTAGGTGTAGCGGAGCGTGGCCTTAGGGACAAGCTCGCCGATGAGCCCGCGGGCCATCTCCTGAATCCGCTCCTCCGGCACGGAGTCCCTGTAGCCCATGGCGAACCACACCTCTTTCTCCGGCAGTTCGGCTGGGCTTACCTTGAAAGCCCTCTCAACCATCAGGAAAGCAGTTTTTTTGCCACCACGACGGCCTCGTTGGCGTTGGAGCTGTAGCCGTCGGCGCCGATCGTGTCCGCGAACTCCTGGTTGAGGGGAGCCCCGCCGACCATGACCTTGACGTTCAGCCCGTCCGCCTTGACGGCGTCCACGACCTCCTTCATGTAGTCCATGGTGGTCGTCAGGAGGGCCGAAAGGCAGATGATGTCGGCGTCGTTCTCCTTGGCGGCCTCGATGAAACGCTCCTTGGAGACGTCCGTCCCGAGGTTGATCACCTTGAAGCCCCGGCCCTCGAGCATCGAGGCCACGAGGTTCTTGCCGATGTCGTGGAGGTCTCCCTTGACAGTGCCGATGACCACGGTGCCCACTGTCGTGGTCTGCCCGGCCAGCATCAGGGGCTTCAGGATGTCAAGGGCCATTTTCATCGCCCTGGCGCTGAGGAGGAGGTTGGGGACGAACACCCTGCCCGCCTCGAACTCCTGCCCGATAGCCTCCATCGCGGGAATCATGGACTCGTCGATGATATCCTGGGGAGTCTTGCCGTTGTCCAGGGATTCCTTGACGGCGGTTTTGGCCAGGGGAGCGAGTCCTTTGAATATGGCCTGATAAAGATTATCCATGTTATGAGCGTATTTCTTTCAATGTGTCCATAAGGGCGACCACGTTCTCCACCGGCACGTTCGCCTGGATGTTGTGGACGGTGTTGTAGACGAAGCCGCCGCCTTTACCGAATATCTCGCAAAGCCTCAGGACCTCGTCATGGACTTGCTCCGGAGTCCCGAAGGGAAGGGTCCTCTGAGTGTCCACTCCTCCGCCCCAGAAAGTGACCCTGTCGCCGAACTCGTCCTTGAGACGCTGGGGATCCATGTCCTTGGCGGCTATCTGGACAGGGTTGATGATGTCGAAACCGGCGCCTATCAGGCTGTCCATCAGCGGATAGATGGCCCCGCAGCAATGCTTGAAGGTCTTCCAGGGGGTGTGCCCGTGGATCCAGTCGTTCATCCGCTTGTAGTAGGGGACGAAAAGCTCGTTGAGGGTCTCCACCGACATGAACTGGCTAGTCTGGGTGCCGAAATCCGCGCCGCAGACATAGACCACGTCCACATTGTCCCCCACGACTGAATAGATCTTCTCAAGGTTCCTCACCGCGAGGGCGGAGATCCTGTCGAAGAGTTCCATGATGTAGTCCGGGCGGCACACGGTCGACATGTACCACTCGGCCACGCTGCGGATGCCCCTCGGCTCACGGATGGCCGGCGAAATGATCCTGGCCACATCGCCAAGGGCCATGCCCCCGAAGCAGGCCACGACAGTCCTTCCGGTCTTGGCGGCCCTGTCGGTCACTGTCTTCCAGTAGGCCAGGGTCTCATCGTCTATCTCGCCGAACTCCTGGAGGTTGTCCTCGACGTTGAGGTTGTCGTCGTCGATCTCACCCTGCTGGCGCTCGATCGAGTCGAAGAAATAGCAGCGCTCGGGCATATGGCAGGAAGGGGGAAGGGACTTGTCACCCTCGGGATAGGAATAGAGGCCGCCGTCCTTCTCGGTGAACGAGTCCACCATCCTCGCCGGCAGCATCACGACCTGCCCCCAGGGCATCCTGTATTCCTTCCAGTCCTTGTTCCAGACCCCGATGGAGTTTTTCGGGCCGAAGCACCCGGCGGTGTCGGTCCCGAGGGCCTCGGCCAGGTCGTTCTCGATGTAGCCGAGCATCTGCCCGGGCTCATGGACAAAAACGGGATGATCGTCCAGACCGTAATGCCTCCTGAGTGCCTCGACCACCTTGCAATGGATCCCGGTCACGGGGGTCGTTCCGAAATCCACCGCGATCCTGTCGGCCTCACGATGCTCCAGCACGGTCCTAACTCTCTCCCTCGCGGTCATCGCCTTTTATTTTTTGAAATATCTCACCGCGTTCTCGAACAGCGGCTGCTCGAGGTCGGCCTCGATATTCTTGAAAAGCCCGTTCTCATAGCGCTCGGAGTGACCCATCTTGCCGAGGATGCGTCCGCTCCTGTCGATGATGCCCTCGATGGCGTAATACGACCCGTTGGGGTTGTAGGGCGACTCCATGGTGGGCTCGTCAGTGATAGGGTCTACATATTGGAAGGCCACCTGGCCGTTCGCGAAGAGCTCCCTGGCGAGCTCCTCGCTCACGACGAACTTGCCCTCTCCGTGGCTGACCGGGATGGTGTGCTCCTCGCCGATGGTCATTCCCCTCAGCCAAGGGGAGTTGGTCGTGGCGACCCTTGTCGTGACCATCTGGGAGATGTGCCTGTTGATGTCGTTGCGGAAGAGGGTGGGGGAGTCCTTGGTGACTTTCCCGAGCTCCCCGTAAGGCAGCAGGCCGGATTTCACGAGGGCCTGGAAGCCGTTGCATATTCCGAGAATCAAACCGCCTCTGTCGAGGAGCCTGCCTATGGCCGAGGCCACCTTGCTGTTGTTCAGCACGTTGGCTATGAACTTGCCGCTGCCGTCGGGCTCGTCTCCGGCCGAGAAACCGCCGGAGAGCATCAGGATCTGGCAATTGTCGATCTTGTCGCTCATCTCGTCGATGGACTCGAAGACATCCTTGTCGGTGAGGTTGCGGAAGACGCTTGTGACGATCTCCGCGCCGGCCTTGCGGAAAGCCTTGGCGGAGTCGTAGTCGCAGTTGGTGCCGGGGAACACGGGGATGTAGGTGATGACCTTGTCGACCGCGGGTCCCTTGTATTCAAGGTCGGCCTTCTTGGCCTTGAAAGGCTTGACTCCTTCCATGCCTCTGGGCAGGAGCCTCGGGTGGGAGGACTCGCTGACGGCGGGATAAACCTTCTCGAACAGTGAGCCGTTGAAGTCCATCAGCTCGAAGACAGAAATCGGCGTGCCGTTGACGCGGACGTTCCCGTCCTCGCCGGAGGTCACCTCGCCGATCAGCGCGGCGTTCTCGAAATCCACCTCCCCGTCGGTCTCGATCAGGATCGAGCCATAGTTGAGGTCGAAGAGGGTTCTCTCGTCGAGCTTGACGTCGAAGCCGAAGGCGTTGCCGAAACTCATCTTGCACAAGGCCTCGGCCACTCCGCCGAACCCGACCGACCATGCGGCCACGATGGTCCCGTCCTGGATCTTCTCATGGATGTTGTCCCAGTTCCTCTTGAGCTGGGCGACATCCGGCATCTTGTTCTCCAGGGGAGTGTGTTTGACGAGGTAGAGCTTGTCTCCCTCCCATTTGAACTCCGTGGAGATCACGTCGCTGGCCTTGACAGGGGTGATTCCGAAGGCGATGAGGGTGGGAGGGACATGGATAGGGCCATGCTCGGTCTCGAAGGATCCGCTCATCGAGTCCTTGCCTCCGATGGAGGGAAGGCCGAGAGCCTCTTGCATCTTGAGCGCGCCTAGCAGGGCGGCCGTGGGTTTGCCCCAGGTGTGGTGGTCCGAGGTCATCCTCTCGAAATATTCCTGGCAGGAGAATCTCATGGTTCTCCAGTCGCCGCCGGCGGCCACGATCTTCGAGCAGGCCTCGACGAATGAATATGCCGCCCCGTGGTAGGGACTCCACTCGCAAAGGTCGGGATTGAAGCCGAAAGCCATCATGCTGGCCGTGTCGGTGAAACCCTCGACAGGCAGTTTCTGGACTGAGACCTGGGTCTCGGTCGTCTGCAACTCTCCGCCGAAAGGCATCAGCACCGTCGAGCGCCCGATGGTCGAGTCGAACATCTCGACAAGACCCTTCTGGCTCGTGACGTTGGGATCCTGAAGATTGGCGAACATCCTCTCTTTCAGGTTCTTCCCGGGAATCTCCCGGTAGAACGGGTCGGTGTTCTCGACCGCCCCGACAATGGACTTGGAATAATGCTTGGCGCCGGCGCTGTCGATGAAGTCACGCCTGAGATCGACCACCAGCTCGCCTTTGTTGTACATCCTCATCCTCTCTGTGTCCGTCACGTCGGCCACATGGGTCACCTCGATGTTCTCCGAGTGGCAATACTCCTTGAACCTCTCCTCGTCGCCCGCCTCGATCACGACGGCCATCCTCTCCTGGGACTCGCTGATGGCGAGCTCGGTGGAGTTCATGCCGCTGTATTTCACGGGAACCCTGTCGAGGTAGATGTCCAGTCCGGCGGTGAGCTCGCCGATCGCGACGCTCACTCCTCCGGCCCCGAAGTCGTTGGATTTCTTGATCAGTGAGGTCACCTCCGGACGGCGGAACAGCCTCTCAAGCTTCCTCTCCTCCGGTGGATTACCCTTCTGGACCTCGCTGCCGCAGGTCTCGAGCGACTCCTCGGTGTGCTCCTTCGAGGAACCGGTGGCGCCTCCTATGCCGTCACGGCCGGTGCGGCCTCCGAGCATCAGCACCACGTCGCCGGGAGCGGGGCTCTCGCGCCTGACGTTGGCGGCCTTGACCGCCCCGACCACGGCGCCGACCTCCATTCTCTTGGCGGTGTAGCCCTCGTGGAAGATCTCCCTGACATGGGTGGTCGCGAGTCCGATCTGGTTGCCGTAGCTTGAATATCCGGCGGCGGCCTTGCGGGTTATGACCTTCTGGGGGAGTTTGCCGGGGATGGTCTCGGCGACTGGTTTGTAGATGTCTCCGGCGCCGGTGACCCTCATCGCCTGATAGACGTAGGACCTTCCGGATAGAGGGTCCCTGATCGCCCCGCCGAGGCAGGTCGCGGCCCCTCCGAACGGCTCGATCTCCGTCGGGTGGTTGTGCGTCTCGTTCTTGAACATCAGCAGCCACCGTTCGGTGTTCGCTGATGTTCCATCCACCCCCCTGCGCCCCCCGGGGGGACTGAGGGGCGTTCCCCTCAGACTCCCTGCGTCGCTTCGCTCCGAGTCGCCTGAATCGAAGGGAGTGACATCCACATCGATGTAGACGCTGCACGCGTTGTTCTCCTCGCTGACCTCCATGTCGTCCAGCTTGCCGGCTTTCCGCAGCCATCTCGCCCCGATGGTGGCCATGTCCATGAGATTCAGGCCCTTGCCCTCACGGCCGAGATCCTTCCTCATCTTGAGGTAGAGAGCGAGAGTCCCGTCGATGTCCTCCTTGATGAAGGACTCCTCGACGGTTATGTCCTCAAGCTCGGTTGTGAATGTGGTGTGGCGGCAATGGTCGCTCCAATAAGTGTCCAGGATCCTGAGCTCGGTCTCGTTGGGATCCCGGCCCTCGGCGGTGAAATAATTCCTGACCTCTCTCAGGTCATCCTCATTCATCGCCAGCCCCATCTTCTTGCAAAAGGCTCCGAGATCCTCCTCTTTGAGTTCCCTAAAGCCTTTAAGGACAGGTACTTCCTTGACCGCCGCATGTTCCGTGTCGGAAAGTTTCCCGAGATCCTTCGCCCTGGACTCCACAGGATTGATCACATAGTGGCGGATCTTCCCGAGGGTCTCCTCCGTGGCGTCGTCGTCAACAATTATGAGTTTCGAGCTCTTGATGTTGATCTTGGCCTTGGGGTCGATCAGGTGCACGCAGTCCACGGCCGAGGCCGCCCTTTGGTCGAACTGTCCGGGCAGGTACTCCACGGCGATGTACTTGGCGCCTTCAAGGTCGAGGCTGTCGGTGACCTTGTCGGTGACGATCTCCCCGAACACACTGTAACGGCTTCTCTCCAGAAGCTCGGGTGTGAATCCGAAAAGATCGTACACATTGAGGAGCCTCAGGCTCCGCAGCTTGAGACGGAGATTCTCATTCAACTCCGCGAGAAGGCCGCTCGCCTCCACCTGGAACTCAGGATATTTCTCAACGAATATACGGTAGTCGCTCATTCTTGAATATAAAGATTAATGAAACAGTACTTGTCAGTACTTGGGAACGTCGAACACCTGGGGGAGAACAACGGCGTTCTCCTTGAACTCGACGGGAGTGACAGTGATTGTCATGCCGGCGGCCTCGGTCTCCGATTTGAGGGTCATTCCCTTATAGATCCAGCCCTTGATTTTCGCCTTGACTCCCTGGGCCTCGTTCTCCAAGGTGTACACCTGGCACTCCAAGTCGAGAACTTTTTCGACACCAGCCTCCTGGATGTTGTATTTCTTCCTTATCTCGTCAGTAAGCTCGAGGAAGTTGAGTTTGTCGCTGGCGCTCATGTCCACTTCCTGGACCTGCTTCATGGTGTAGTTGACAGACCAGGCCTTGCCGTCTTTGGCGATGGTGGCGGTCTCTATATCTCCCATCCCGGGGATGGACACCTTGACTTTCTGGCACTCCTTGGCGCCGTAGTCGTCGATGTAGACGGTGGACTCGACAGCTTGTCCCATCACATCGCTGGAGAGTTTGATGATAGCGGACTTGAACCCGTATTTCTTGACAGGTTCCTTCTCTTCCTGGGCGAAGAGGGAGAATGTGGCCAGCGTCAAAAGGCTGGCGAGAATAAGTCTCGTTTTCATGGTTGGGGAATATTTATTTGTTTTCCGCCGCCTCGACGGCCTTGAAATAGCGATAGGAGTTGACCTTCAATTCCCCTGCGGCGGGCTCGTCGAGGACGACGATCCCGTTCTCGTGGAGCTGCAGGGCGGACAGGGTCACATAGTGGCTGACAGAGCCTTCCACTGCCTGGGCCACGACCCTGGCCTTCTTGCTCCCGAAAGCGAGGATGAGAACCTCGGCCGCGCCGCAAACGGTCGCGACTCCGACAGACATGGCCTGCCTGGGAACCTGGCTGGTGTCCCCGCCGAAGAAGCGGGAGTTGACCTCGATGGTGTCCTGGGTCAGGGTGACGACCCTGGTCCTCGAGTTGATCGAGGAGAACGGCTCGTTGAAAGCGAGGTGGCCGTCCTCACCGACTCCACCGAGGAACAGGTCGATACCTCCGGCCTGGACAATGGCCTTCTCGTAGTCCTCGCACTCCTTCTGGAGATCGGGGGCGTTGCCGTTGAGGATGTGGATGTTCCCGGCGGGAATATCGATCTTGTCGAACAGGTTCTTGTACATGAAGCTGTGGTAGCTCTCCGGGTGATTCTCCGGGATCCCCACATATTCATCCATGTTGAAGGTGATCACGTTCTTGAACGAGACCTGTCCCGCGGCGCACATCCTCGCCAGCTCGGCGTAGGTGTCCAAGGGGGTCGATCCGGTGGGGAGTCCCAGCACGAAGGGATCGTCGGTACGTTCGGCCTTGGCCTTGATGGCGTCGGCGATGTGGCGGGCCGCCCAGATGGAGGCCTCTTTCTTGCAGTCTCTGATTATTACTCTCATGATTGGTTGATTATTTCAGTTTAAGGAACACTTCTATCGCTTGGTATTCGGCCATGCCGAGCTTGTCGTAGAGGATGGCCGTGTTCTGGGTGCGCTCCTCGGCCCTCTGCCAGAACTCCCTCGGGTCGTCGCCGGGGAAGGGGACGATGTCCTTCTGGGACAGGTGGCGGAATATGGCGTGGCGCTTCTCGATCAGCTCGTCGGGGCTGAGAGGAACTGCCATGTCGACTCTCCAGAGCTCCCATTCCATCCAGGCGCCCCTGTAGAGCCAGATCGTGGTGTTGTCGAGCCAGTCCTGGCCCTCCTCTTTCAGCTGCTCGATAGCCTCGAGGGCGGCCTCGGTGCAGACCCTGTGGGTCCCGTGAGGGTCGGCCAGGTCGCCGGCCATGTAGATCTGGTCGGGCTTGACCTCCTCGATCAAGGCCTTGATTATGTCAAGATCGACCTGGGTCCTGGGCAGCTTGGTCACTCCGCCGGACTCGTAAAAAGGCAGGTTGAGGAAGTGGACGTTGGTGTTGTCGTTGAGGCCGAAGCTGCGCACGGCCCCGCGGGCCTCGCTGCGCCGGATCGCGGCCTTGATGGCGAGCAGCTCCTTAGGCTCGGGCTCACCGGGCCTCTTCGAGGCGATGATCTTCCTCACCTCGTCGAACTTGTCGCCGAAACCGAGCTGGCGGGCGGCGTCCATGTGCTGGAGAACCACGTCGTCATGGACGGCCAGGTCTCCCGAGGTCTCGTACGCCACGTGGACGTCGTGTCCCTGGTGGACCAGGCGGATGAAGGTTCCTCCCATGGAGATGACGTCATCGTCCGGATGGGGCGAGAAGATAAGGACCTTCTTGGGGAAGGGGGCGGACTTGACGGGCCTTGTGGTGTCGTCGGCGTCCGGTTTCCCGCCGGGCCATCCAGTGATGGTGTGCTGGAACTCGTTGAATATGTCGATGTTAATCTTGTCGAAAGGACCGAAGAGCTCCAGAAGCTCCCCGAGTGAGTTCTCCAGGTAGTCCTTCTGGGTGAGTTTCAGGATCGGCTTGTCGACCTTCTCGCAGAGCCAGACCACGGCTTTCCGGACCAGTTTAGGGGTCCATTCGCATGGCCCGACCGTCCACGGGGCGACCACCCTGGTCAGCAGGGAGGCCGACATCTCGTCGGTGAAGAAGCAGACATTGTCGTGCCTCTGGAGGAAAGAGGCGGGGAAGGCGGGGTCTATTTTCCCCTCCACCACGCTCTTGACCACATTGGCCTTCTTCTCTCCCCAGGCCATGAGGATGATCCTCTTGGCGCTCATGATCGTCCCGACACCGATGGTTATCGCCGACTTGGGGGTGACGGTCACGTCGCCGTTGAAGTTCTTGGCCTGCCTCTTCCTGGACTGGTAGGAGAGGGGCACGGTGCGGGTCCTGGATTTCTCCGGGGCTCCCGACTCGTTGAAGCCGATCTCGCCGCCCTCTCCGACGCCAAGCACCAGCATGTCAAGCCCCTGGGCCATCTTGTCGAACTCGGCGCAATACTCGGAAACCTTCTCCTGGGGGACGGTGCCGTCGGGGACATGGATGTTCGCGGGGTCGATGCTGACCTTGTCGAGGAACTCCTTGTAGAGGCGGTTGTTCCTCCTTTGGACCGTCTCCTCGCCGCAAGGGTAATATTCATCGATAGAGAATATCTCAACTCCGTCGAGCGGCAGGACGCCCTCGTTGTGCTTTATGACCAGCCACCTGAACAGCGACACGGGTGAGGTCCCTGTGGAGAGCCCGAGCTTGAACGGGCGGTTCGGGGAGGTTCTCCTGTGATCCTCTATCGCCTTGATGATCATCCCGACGATCCGCTCGCTGCCGGCGGTTGAGTCGATGGATATCTCAGTCGTGATTTTCTCGTGGGAGTGCAGGATGCCTTTCGGGAGATTCTCCTCGATCAGGCCCCCGTCTTTCGGTAGTGAAAAATGCTTCATCTTTACAGTTTGTTATAGTCCGGTGAGAAAGTGTCGCCGTGCTCGATGTCTCCGTAAGTCATGCCCCTCTTGAGCCAGTTGTATCTCTGCTGGGCGGTGCCGTGGGTGAAGGAGTCGGAAACGACATAGCCCTGGGACTTCTTCTGGAGATAGTCGTCGCCGATCTTGGAGGCGCAGTCGAGGGCCTTCTCGATGTCACCCTTCTCGAGGGAGCGGTACCTGGCGTTGTCGTTGTTGGCCCAGACGCCGGCGTAATAGTCAGCCTGGAGCTCCAGCCTCACGCTGTACTGGTTGGCGACAGTCTTGCTGGACCTGTTCATGATCTGATGGGCCTTGTTGAGGGTGCCGAGGAGGTACTGGACATGATGTCCGACCTCATGGGCGATGACGTAGGCGTAGGCGAGATCGCCGTCGGCGCCGATCTGCCTCTTCATGTCCTTGAAGAAACTCAGGTCGATGTAGACAGTCTGGTCGGCCGAGCAATAGAAAGGACCGACCTGTGAGTTGGCGGTGCCGCAGCCGGAGGAGGTGACTCCGGTGTAGAGAACCATCTTGGGAGGCTGGTACTCATAGCCGTACTTGGCGAACTGGGCGGTCCAGGTGTCTTCGGTACCTGCCAGGATCTTCTTGGCGAACGAGGCCAGTTCCTGATCCTCCTGGGAGAGGGTCACCTCAGTGTTCTGTGTCGTCTGGGTTGTTCCGGCCTGCTGCAGGACAGAGGTGGGGTCTCCTCCCAACAACATGACAATAAGAGCGATAAGGAGAGCTCCTCCGCCGATGCCTCCGGCGACAGCCCCTCCGCTCACTCCGCGGCGGTCTTCGACATTTGTGCTTTCGCGTCTACCTTCGAGTCTCATATTCTGAAAATATTAAATTAGTTCCTACTCTTATCTTACAAAGATAAGTAGATTTTCGGCTACATTTTGCATTTTCGAGGAAAACCGTTAAATTTGCAGCCCATCCGTTTACTGCCCGAATGGCGGAATTGGTAGACGCGTTGGACTCAAAATCCAATGTCCTTCAAAGACGTGCCGGTTCGAGCCCGGCTTTGGGCACGAGAAAAAGAGACTTCCGGTCGGAAGTCTTTTTTTGTGACACTTCTTTAGGCTGGTATGGAAGGTGTTGATTATTAGCCTATAACGCAATCAGATGGTGCCGATTTCGGGACCATCTGATTGTATAAGGTTTTTATATTCAGTCACTTCCGTACCAGCGCAAAAGAAATCGTCTTGTAAAAAAGATCCAGACTGGACGCAAGATTCCTGGAATTCGGAGTTTATATTAAGGAGCATTAACAAACACATTATTATGAGAAGAACGCTGTGCGTCGTCGTCGCTATCCTTGTCACCGCAGTCATTTATGCCCAAAATGACGGCAAGGCCAGATGGTCACCCGAGTTTTCCGCCAAGGCCTTTGTGTCTGTGTATCACGGTTCATACGACATCACAGCCGGCGCCCGTGTCAACGACAACGTCTTCGGTTTGGGTAGCGGTTATGGCTTGGAGTATTGGGACGCTTATCCGGCAAATGTCAAGAAGATCCCTGTTTACGGTTTCTATCGCCTGTACTTCCCTTTGGGACAGAAGAAACGCTTTTTGTTATTCGGGGAGGCAACCCTGGGCGGAGAGTACGTGTATAGAATCAGCGGAGGCATTTCGGATGACGCGGATCTCAAACGAGCGCCGTACTGGATTTGGAGAGCCAGCCTTACCCCGGGGTTAGCTCTACGCCTTTTCGGGAACACAAACATTTACCTCGGCCCGACCTTGGAGGCCCTTCATCCGACAGAGTTCATGAAGGGCGTCACCGTCGGAGTCAACGTGGGCTTCTGATAGTATAATTGAAGAGTAGTTAGTACCAAACACAAGACAGGCATCCATCCCTAAGTGGGTGTCTGTTATTTAGGAACTACCGAGGGACATTAATGATTTCTACATATAACCCTATCATAGAGTGTTGTGGATATGAAATAATTGATTACCTTTGCAATGTCATTCACGGATGATTCTATAGCGAACTATGAACAAGCACTCATCCTCTAAATGGGTGCTTGTTTTCTTTTTTACCCCGATCAGTCTAACCGAGGGGAGGTACTTGAAACAAGGGAGCCTTGTTCTACAGCTATAGAATCGAAAACGAAATGAATAAGAGAACAACAAGCCAATCTGTTCACATCTCCATCAGAGTGGAGTTGTCGAAAACTGTCAAGGTGAAAGCGTACGAACGTTTTCGCAATGGCAAAATCGAAAAGGTGCGTTCACACTATAGAAGGTATTAGAGGTGCCAGCTATATTTTGATGCAATACCTTGAGCCATAAGGCTGACACTACTCTATCCCCTCGGTTTTTATTATCATTTTCATAGTCCTTAGGATCCTCCCGTTCTATCGTCTTCCGGTTCCAGCCGTTGACCGCATCGTCGAAAGTGGCGCCCTTGTTGCTGGCGAAGAAGTCGGGGATGAACTGGTTGTACTCGAACTGTGGGCTGATTTCGGAACGATGTTTCAGGGTTGGATAGGCCTCCACGGCGTCCCTGTAAGTCTTCCCGGCGTTCCCGCGGAGCCAGGCCTGAAACTCCACCTTGAACCGGAAGCCCGGACCGAGATACCGTTGGAAGAAAGCCCGCAAGTCCTGAGAGCACACCACGTTAGGCGAGATGACATCGTCCAGGGAAGTGGGAACCTGCCTGTCACGAGGGGCCTTTCTCTTTGTCCTCGCCTTGGAAGACTCGACCTCCGGCAGCGTCGCTTTGATCAGTATCTCAAGATAGTCCCGGTCTTCCACATCGCCGATATAGAGATATATCCCCGGCGCCGGAACACTGGTCGATAATAAATTGGACAAAGTCGGGATTGCTGGCCATGCTCTTGACTATTGGTATTCCAAAACCGCTTTAATGAGTTTGTATTTGCTGGTCATGCCCTCGTGGCCGTGGTCGTGCGAGGCGTCCCTGGTGGCGAAGGCCAGATATCTTTCCCCGCCTATGAATATGAATCCGGGGGAGGCCAGGGCCCAGCCCTCGTTCTCCTCCACCCACCGGTTCAGCGCGCACGGCAGTTCCCTCACGAAGGCCCCGTCCGTCACGTAGCACCTGAAGGAGCATGCGTCGGTAGTGCCGCCGTGGGTGTTGTAATAGGTCGGGAAGAGGATGTCGTGACGCTCGTCAACCTTGCAGGCCGCGTTGTTGTACAGGAAATCCCCCGCCAGGATCTCGGTGACACTCAGCTGTTCCCCTTCAAGAGTGAACTCTGAGAGCGTCATCCTCCGATTCCGGTAATGCTCCTGTGTTATCCGGGAATAGAGTTTCATCCGCTTGCCCCTCGGCACAAGGACATTCTGGGTGTCGTGCTTGCTGTCGTACAGCTGTTTCTTGCCCGTGAATTCTATCCCGTCCTTGGACTTCCAGAGGAACATGCAGTGCTTCCCGTCCTCCAGCTGGTTACCGACCAGGCGGTAGGGCCACGCCTTGTCGTTCACCAGGCAAACCGACTGCTCGATGATCGAGTCCATTATCTTGCGCTTCAACTCATAATGGAAGCCATCGGCGGATTCCGCCAGATAGAGATTCTGCTGCCATTCATTCTCGGGCAACCCGCTCTCCTCGTTGCCGGAGAAATACATCCGGTAAATGCCGTCCGGAGTCTGGATGATGTTGAAATAATTGATCAGCTTCATCCCGAAATCCCCGCTGCAGGCGATCTCGACGGGAGGCTCGGGAAAACTTACCCCGATGATGGTCTTTTCCGCGCAGGCGCTGAGCGCGGCGCCGAGACACGCCGCTAACGTCAAATGAATCCAAAAACGCTTCATGAGGCAAAAATACTTGATTTATCGATTATTAACGATCCACGCCGTTATCCAGTCCCCGACCTCAGAGGTGCCGCGGGCCTGGCCACCGTTCGCGAGATCCTCTGTGACGAAGCCGCTGTCGATCGAGGCGGTCACGGCGTCACGAATGGCCTTGCCCTCCTCCTTCAGGTCGAAGGCGTATTCGAACATCATGGCCGCCGAGAGGATAGCCGCCAGCGGGTTCGCTATGTTCTTTCCGGCCGCTTGCGGATAGGAGCCGTGGATAGGCTCGAAGAGGGAAGTGTGGGTGCCTATCGAGGCGGACGCGAGGAGACCCATCGAGCCTGAGACGCAGCTGGCCTCGTCCGTGAGTATGTCGCCGAAAGTGTTCTCTGTCACCAGGACGTCGAAGAACTTTGGGCAACGGATGAGTTGCATCGCGGCGTTGTCCACGAACATGTAGTCAACCGTGACCTCGGGATATTCAGCCTCCATCTCTTTCGCCACCTGGCGCCACAGGCGTGAGGATTCGAGAATATTCGCCTTGTCCACCACTGTCAGATGATGTTTCCTTCGCATGGCGTACCCGAAGGCGAGGGAGAGGATGCGCTCGATCTCCATCCTTGAATAGATGCAAGTGTCGAAGGCGGTGTTCCCGTCGTCCTTTCGCCCCCTCTCCCCGAAATACATCCCTCCGGTGAGCTCGCGGATGCAGATGAAATCAGCCCCGTCGACGAGCTCGTCCTTCAGGGGGGACTTGGGGACCAGTGACTTGAAGGTCTCCACGGGCCGGATATTGGCGAAAAGCCCAAGTCTCTTCCTGATGGCGAGCAGGCCCTGTTCCGGACGAACCTTCGAGGTCGGGTCGTTGTCGTACTTGGGTGAGCCGACGGCGCCGAACAGGACGGCGTCGCTCTCCATGCACATCCGGTGGGTGTCCTCGGGGTAAGGGTCCCCGAGCTCCTCGATGGCGCTGGCGCCGATGTGGCCGTAGGAATACTCAGCCTTGTGGCCGAACCTGTCGCACACCGCGTCAACGGCCTTCACGGCCTGGGCCACCACTTCGGGGCCGATCCCGTCTCCGGGCAAAGTAGCGATTCTGAGTCTCATGATCTGTCATTTAATTCTCTTTCATAAAGAATATGATTCTAATTATAAAAATCCCCAGCTCGGCGCCTATCTTTTACTCAAAGCGGAAGGAGGTGAGGCTGAAGAGGTTGGTGTCTGGCTTGCCGTGGAAGCGCATCCTGAGGGGATGGACGCCGAGGAGGTCTTTCCCGACCTCGGCCTCGAGGGTGATGACGGTCTTCCCGTCCCCGGCGGGGACTTTGAATGAGGCGACCGTGGCGCCGTAGAGATATTCGGAATAAACCTCCAAGCTCCCTCCGGCCTCCGGGCAGACTGAGATGATCATCTTCCGGGGTTGTCTCTTGAAGTCGAAATCCTTCCATGCCGCCGTGTCGTTGTCGCGGATCTCATCCAGGGCGAAGGTGGCCCCGATCCTGACGTGTCCGGTCAGGTAGCAGGCCCTGCCGGTCACGGGAACGCTCGTCTCCGCCATGAACGGATCCAGCGGAAGGCCCGCCCCGGTGGAGGTCATCTCCACTTCTGGGATTGATCCGTCCGGGAGGATCTCGATCGGCTCCACGCAGCTCTGCCTCATGGTGTTGGAACCCCGGGAGGAACGGTGATAGAACACGTGCCACTGATCCTTGAACTTGACCACGGAGCCGTGGTTGTTCCAGACCGCCGGGTCGCACCCGAAGTTGTCGATGATCACGCCGCGGTACTTGTAAGGCCCTGTGACGCGGTCGGATGTGGCGTACCCGAGGCAAGTGGGCATCCCCCTTCGGCTGATGTCGGCGAAGACCAGGTAATAGGTCCCGTTATTCTTGAACACCTGGATCCCCTCATGGAAATGATGCTCCGCCTCGGTGATGATCCCGTCCTTTATGGTCGAAGGGTCGATGCTCCTCATGTCCGGGTTCAGTTTGGCGCACTTGGCCGAGAACTGGCCCCAGAACATCCAGGCCTGCCCGTCGTCGTCGATGAAGACCGAGGGATCGATCTGGTTGGCGGACTCCACCGGCCGGGCGTCCTTGAACGGCCCGTAAGGCGAGTCGCTCACGGCCGTGCCCTCGGGGAAGGCTCCCGGCTGGGAGTAGAACAGGTAGTACTTGCCGCCTCTCTCGACGCAGTCGGGGGCGTAAAGGACCTCGTCGTTGTACTTGACATCCTCTGAAGAGAACGATCGATCTCCCTTCCAATTGATCATGTCCGTCGTCGAGAACACATCGTATATTCCTGAGCAGTAATAAGATGGACTCTCGTCCCGGGAACCGTACACGAACAGAGTCGGTTGGCCGTTCACAGTCCAGACCCTGGCCTGCGGATCCGAATTGAAGGCCTTGTCGATCAATATGGGATTCTGCGCCGCGGCTCCGGAAGCGCACGCGATGAAAGCCGCGGTGAACACGGCCTGGGGGAAGATTCTTGTCTTTTTCATTGAAGTCATTTGAGCTGGAACCGGCCAATGGGCCGCCCTGTCAGCGAATATAGTAATTTTTCGTATATTTGAAGATAATTCCCAGGGAGGCCAGGCGCTTCCCGGCGACCAGGGAACCATGCCGGCCGCGGCCGGCGCCGGCGTCCGCCCTGCTTAAGGGAAGTAAAAGAGAATCAAGTAATTATCAATACTATGAGAGAGATAAAGACAGTGGCTGTTCTGACATCCGGAGGCGACGCCCCGGGCATGAACGCCTGCATCAGGGCCGTCACCAGGGCCGCCATATTCAATAACATGAGGGTCATCGGGGTGTACCGCGGCTATGAGGGCCTGATGAACGAGGAGTTCAAGGAGTTCACCTCCTCTTCCGTGTCCAACACAATCCAGCGCGGCGGGACCATCCTCAAGACCGCCCGAAGCAAGGCTTTCATGGAGCCGGAAGGACGCAAGCAGGCTTACGACAACATGGTCAAACACGGCATCGACGCCTTGATCGTCATTGGCGGAAACGGCTCATTGACAGGCGCCCAGCAGTTTGCCCGTGAATATGACATCCCGATCATCGGCCTGCCCGGGACCATCGACAACGACCTCTACGGCACCGATCACACGATCGGTTACGACACCGCCTTGAACACGATAGTGGAGTGCGTGGACAAGATCCGCGACACGGCCAACTCCCACGACCGCATATTCTTTGTCGAGGTGATGGGACGTGACGCCGGCTTCCTTGCCCAGAACAGCGCCATAGCTTCCGGGGCCGAGGCCGCCATCATCCCCGAGGACAAGACCGATGTCGACCAGCTGGCCGAGTTCATCGGCCGGGGGATGCGCAAGAGCAAGAACAGTTCGATAGTCCTGGTCTCGGAGTCGAGGAAAGACGGCCACGGAGGGGCCATGTACTACGCCGACCGTGTGCGCCGTGAATATCCCCAGTACAACGTCCAGGTCACGATCCTGGGGCATCTCCAGAGGGGAGGGACCCCGAGCGCCTACGACAGGATCCTCGCTTCCCGCCTCGGCTACGCCTCGATCGAGGCTCTTATGGAGGGACAGCGCAACATCATGGTGGGGATATCCAACGACCAGATAGTCTACGTCCCCATCCAGAGGGCGGTCAAGATGGACAAGCCCATCAACAAGGAGCTGATCGATGTCCTTGCGGTTCTGTCATTGTAAGATATTAATAATCAAGAATATGCTTAAGAAATCCATCCTCGCCGCGGCTCTCGCGCTGATTCTGGCCTCGTGTGGCTCGGAGAAGGAACCTGTTGTGAATTACAAACTCTACCTCGACTGGCCGGAGCGCCAGCTGCCGGATTTCTCCACCCTCGGGGAGCCGGACATCGTGGGAGTGAAGAACAATTTCGACCTCGTGGACATAGACGAGACCCTAAACCACTACGCCCTCCTGCTGGAGACGACCCTTAAAGTCAAGAACGAGGAGGAGTACACTTTCAAGGTCTCCACGGACGACGGCTCGAAGTTCTATGTGGACGGCGAGCTCCAGTACGACAACGACGGGGCCCACGGTCCTATCACCAAGATAGTCACGAAGACCTTGACCAAGGGGAAGCACTCGCTCCGGATGGAGTATTTCGACTTCGACAAGGGGCAGTCGATAAACTTCCTGTACAAGACCCCGACGACAGAGTGGAGGGAACTCAACAACACCCTTCTCGACAAGGAGAGGAAACTTACCGACAAGTCCGGTTTCGTGAAGCCGCAGATCGACGAGGCTTACAAGAGGTTCGCGGCCTGGAAGGGAGACGATGAGGTGATGTTGTTCCCCATCGTGACCGATGTCCACACCTGCGGGCGTTTCACTTACAAGCACATAGGCCACGCGGTCACCGCCGCCAAGGTCTTCGGGGCCGACTTCATCGCCAACCTCGGGGACATAGGCCTGAACGCTTATCCCGCCACCGAGAACAAGGCTTACGCCAAGGAGATTGTCGATAACACGAGAGCCCAGATGGACAAGTATGACGGGATCTGGCTCTACACCCCGGGCAACCATGACTGGGACGCCGGGGAGGGCGATTTATTCACGGATGAGGATCTCAACGAGTTCTTCCAGAATCCCTGGAAGGAGAGGGCGGGGGATAGCTACCACCTCGTGCCAGGCAAGACTTACGGCTGGTACGATGTGCCCGGCAAGAATGTCAGGGTCGTGTTCCTGAACAGCCAGGGCACCGGCACCGTGGGATCTTATTACATATTCGATGACGCGCAGATGGAATGGTTCCAGGGTCTTCTGGACAGCACTCCGGCCGATCTTCCCGTCCTTGTGATGGCCCACTATATGCCCCATCCGATCGGAAGATGGACCAATGTGGCGACCAAGGAAGACACCAAGGCCAGCAATGAGCGGATCATGGCCGTCCTTTCCGATTTCGCCAAGAGGGGGACCCTCATCGGGATGTTCTGCGGCGACAGCCACGCCAACGCCGCCGTCAAGGAGGACGGGGTCAACTATTACATCTCCCAGGGCTACGGCTGGGTGGTTCCGGACTTGATGGTGCCCGGCACGATCCACGCTTTCTATGACTATAAGACCAACATGTGCGTCGATGTCGTGGCGGTCAAAACGGCCAAGCGGGAGGTCCACACTTTCAGGATCGGAGCGGGCGGAGAGGAATATGACAGTGTCTTTGACTACTGATTTTTCCACTTTAGCGTAAAAATCACTATTTTTGGCAAAATTCGTCCAAATGTACAAGAGAGTCCTTTTAAAGCTCAGCGGAGAGATTCTCGGCGGTCCCGAAGGCAAGGGGCTTGAGCCGGAGTACCTCAGGAAATACGCCCGTGAGATCGCCCAGGCCGCCAAGGCCGGTCTTCAGATCGGGGTGGTCAACGGCGGCGGGAACATATTCCGCGGCCTGCAAGGTCTCGACAAGGGTTTCGACCGTGTCGGCGGAGACCGTATGGGGATGCTCGCCACCGTCATCAACTCGTTGGCCCTCAGTCAGTTCATCGAGGATGAGGGAGTCCATGCCGAGGTGTTCACCGCGACCCCTATGGAACCCTTGGTACGCTACTACAACAGGGACAACGCCGTGAGGACTCTCGAGAACGGGGGCGTGGCCCTGATCGCCGGCGGGACCGGCAACCCTTTCTTCACGACCGACTCCGGGGCCGCCCTGAGGGCTTTGGAGATCCGCGCGGACGTGATGCTCAAAGGCACGAAAGTAGACGGCGTCTACACCGCCGATCCGAAAAAGGATCCCGCCGCTGTCAAGTTCGACGAGATAACTTTCTCCGAGGCGATGTCAAGGGAACTCAGGGTGCTGGACCAGACCGCCTACGCCCTCTGCAACGACGGGAATATGCCTATCATTGTCTTTGACATCGACGCTCCGGGTGCCTTGAGGAGGATCCTGGACGGGGAGAAAGTCGGCACATTGGTACATAAGTAAAAACAGAATAACGATGTTATCAGAGAAAGCCAAAGAGATCCTTAAAGGTGTCGAGGCCAAGATGCAGGACACCGTGGATTACCTTGAGGAAGACCTCAAGACCTACAGGGTGGGGAAGGCTAATCCCTCCATCCTTAACAATGTGAGTGTCAACTATTACGGCACTGAGACACCGGTGTTCCAGGTCGCGTCCGTGAATGTCCCTGACGCCCGCACGATCACCATCCAGCCCTGGGAGAGGAGTCTTATCCCCGCTATCGAGAAGGCCATCATGGCCGCTAATCTCGGTTTCACACCCCAGAACAACGGCGAGATCATCCGCTGCCCCATCCCCCCGCTCACCGAGGAGAGGCGCAAGGACCTGATCAAGAAGGCTAAGGCCGCCGGCGAGGGCGCCAAGGTGGCTGTCAGGAATATCCGCCGCGAGGGTGTCGACGCCCTGAAGAAGGCCGAGAAGGCCGGGGAGTTCTCCGAGGATGTGCGTAAAGAGGGCGAGGATGAGGTTCAGAAAGTGACCGACGCCAAGGTCAAGGCCGTTGATGTCCTCGTCGCCGCCAAGGAGAAAGAGATCCTGACGGTGTGACGACCGTCGCTATCCAAGGTTATCGCGGGTGTTTCCACGAGCAGGCGGCTAGGGATTTCTATTCCGCCCGGGGGGAGGATATATCCATATTCGAGAGCCCTACTTTCGAGGGTTTGTTCAAGGCGCTTTCCTCAGGGGAGGCCGGCGCGGCGGTTATCGCCATCGAGAACACCATCTCGGGTGGTTTGCTCCCGAATTTCGAGCTCTTGAGAGCGAATCCCTACAAGATCAAAGGCGAGCTGTATATTCCTATCCATCAGAACCTTATGGCTATTCCCGGGCAAAGGCTCGAGGACATCAGGGAGGTTCGGACCCACTACATGGCCATCAACCAGACCAGACGGTTCTTCGAGAAAAACTGCCCCTGGATCAAGATGGTGGAGTCGGAGGACACGGCGAAAAGCGCGATCGACATCGCGGAAGGTGGCCTGATGGGCGTCGGGGCCGTGGCCTCGACCCTGGCCGCTGAGGAGAACGGGCTGGAGATCCTCGCCCGAGGCATCGAGACCTACAAGCAGAATTTCACCCGCTTCCTTATTCTCGACGACAGCGTCACCATCCCCAGGCGTGAGATCGACAAGGCCTCGCTCTGTTTCACCCTGCCCCACAAGCCGGGATCTCTGGCGCAGGTGCTGACAGTGCTCTCGTTCTACGACATGAACCTGACCAGGATCCAGTCCCTCCCGATTCCCGGCAAGGAGTGGCAGTATTTCTTCTACGCCGACATTAAGTTCTCGACCTACAGTCGTTACCGCCAGGCCCTGAAAGCCGTCCGCCCCTTGATGGCCGACTTTTACATCCTCGGTGAATATAAAGGGTCATTCTGAACCATCTGTCATTCTGAACGAAGTGAAGAATCTAGCGAAGAATCTAGTGAAGAATCTATAAAACGAACAAGATATGAGAATCCAACCAGCCGAAAGGACAAAAGGTGTCCAGGAGTATTATTTCTCCCGCAAGCAAAAAGATCTCGACGCGGTCTCCTCGGAAAGGGCCTCCCGCGGCGAGGGCCCTCTGATCAATCTCGGAATAGGGGCTCCCGATGGGATGCCTCCCAAGGAGGCCATTGACGCCCTGGTCCGGACCGCCGTTCTTCCCGGTGTCCATAAATATCAGAATTACAAGGGTTTGCCTGAGCTCAGGCAGGCTTTCGCCGATTGGTATGCCCGTTACTATGGGGTGACCCTTAACCCCAATGGAGGTATTCAGCCGCTGGTCGGCTCTAAGGAGGGCATTCTGTTGATCTCGCTAGCCTTCGTGAATCCCGGCGACAAGGTTCTTGTCCCCGATCCTGGCTATCCGACCTACACGACGTCTGTCAAGCTCGTCGGCGCCGAGCCGCTGAAATATGATCTTAAGGAAGAGAACGGTTGGTTCCCCGATTTCGACGCTCTCGAGAAAATGGACCTTGAGGGAGTCAAGATGATGTGGGTCAATTATCCGAATATGCCCACCGGCGCCTCCGCCACTCCTGAGCTTTACGAGCGTGTGGTGGAATTCGGAAGAAAGCATAATATATTGGTTGTCAACGACAACCCCTATTCGTTCATACTCACCGAGAAGCCTATCTCCATCCTGTCCGTCGAGGGTTCGATGGAATGCTGCCTGGAGCTTAATTCTTTGAGCAAGGCTCATAACATGAGTGGCTGGCGTGTCGGAATGGTAGCCGGGGATCCGGCCATGGTCAATGAGATCCTGAAGGTGAAGAGCCAGATGGACTCTGGTATGTTCAAGGCCATGCAGATGGCCGCGATCGAGGCTTTGGCCCAGGGCGATGACTGGTTCACGGAGCTTAACGCGGAGTACAGGCGCCGCCGCGCCGCCGCCGGCCGTGTCTTCGACGCCCTCGGAGTCTCCTACAACCCGGACTCGACAGGCTTGTTCCTCTGGGGCCGTATTCCCGACCCGGCCGGCACAGGATCGGTCGACGAGACCACTGCCACCCTCGGCACGTTAAGAGGGGGGACCGGAGCTTCGCGGAGCGAAGCGAGCGGTGGGGCCGAGCGAAGCGAGGCGGTCGAGCGACCGGATCCTGTGCCGGCCGGCGACATGACCGCCGGGGAGCGGCTGTCGGAGGCGATCCTTCACGGGACGGGCGTCTTCATCACTCCGGGTTTCGTGTTCGGCGAGAACGGCGAGAACTATGTCAGGATCTCCCTCTGCGCCCCCGTACCCGTCCTTGAGGAGGCCCTCGCTCGGATAAAGGCGTTTATTAACAAATAATCATGACATTAGGGATAATTGGCCTCGGCCTGATCGGAGGCTCGATGGCTATCGACCTCAAGAGGAGAGGGTTCGCCGGGACGGTTCTCGGTGTCGAGTCCGATCCGGTCAACGCCACCGCCGCCCACAAGATGGGTCTCTGCGATGAGTTGGTCTCTTTTGAGGACTGCGTCCTGAAGTCGGACATGGTGGTGATAGCGGTTCCTGTCGGCTCGGCCGTCAGGATGTTGCCCCGAGTCCTTGACATATTCTCGGAAGAGGGGAACGAGGGCAAGATCGTGATCGACACCTGCTCGACAAAGAGTCAGATCGTCCGGGTCGCCCACTACCACAGGCTCCGCGGCCGCTTCGTCGCGACCCACCCGATGGCGGGAACCGAGTACTCAGGCCCCTGGGCCGCGATGCCGAACCTTTTCGACGGGAGAGCCTGCATATTCGCCAACGCCGAGGAGTCCGATCCGGACGCGCTCGAGAAGGTAGAGCTTTTGTACGACGTCTTGAATATGCGTCCGATCTACATGAACGCCGACAATCATGATGTCCACACGGCCTATGTCTCCCACATATCCCACGTCACCTCCTTCGCCCTCGCGCTCACCGTGCTTGACAAGGAGAAGGACGAGAAGCACATCTTCGACCTGGCCTCGGGAGGATTCTCCTCGACAGTCCGCCTGGCGAAGAGTTCCTCGGACATGTGGGTGCCGATCCTGACCCAGAACCGTGACAACGTGCTGAGGGTCATAGACACCTACCTTGAGAAAATGAAAGAGTTCAGGGACGCCATCGCCGTCCGCGATGAGTCCAAGATTGAGGACCTGATCCATCAGGCCAACAGGATTAAGAAGATAATCAGATAGTTATGGAGCGAACGCTTGACACTGTTCCGGTCTCGGAATGGGGATTCTTCGACGAGAGCATACCGCCGATCGTCATCGCCGGTCCTTGCAGCGCCGAGTCGGAGTTGCAGATAATGATGACCGCCAAGGGCCTGAGCGATTTCGGGATACACGTCTTCAGGGCGGGAATATGGAAGCCCCGCACCCATCCGGGATCCTTCGAGGGAGTCGGAGTCTCCGGGCTCAAGTGGTTGCAGAAGGTGAAGCGTGATTTCGGGATGAAGGTCTGCACCGAGGTCGCGAGCGAGAGACATGTCTACGAGTGCATGAAGTACGGGATAGACATGGTCTGGATCGGGGCCCGCACGACCGCCAATCCCTTCCTTGTCCAGGAGATAGCCGAGGCGCTCAGGGACACGGATATTCCTGTGCTCGTCAAGAACCCTGTCAATCCTGACATCGACCTCTGGGTCGGCGCCCTCGAAAGGCTCAACCGCGCCGGGATAAAGAAACTCGGTGTCATCCACCGCGGCTTCTCCACGACCCAGAAGATCCCTTACCGGAATCTTCCCGGTTGGCAGATGGCCGTCGAGCTCCGCACAATGTTCCCCCAGATCCCGTTCTTCGCCGATCCCAGCCACATGGGAGGTTCGAGGAATTATCTCAAGGAATTGTCACAGAGGGCGATGGATCTCGGGTTGGACGGCCTAATGGTCGAGTCCCACTGCGACCCTTCATGCGCCTTGAGCGACTCAGCGCAGCAGATTGTCCCCGCTGACCTCCAGACGCTTCTTGAAAGCTTGACAGTCCGCCAGAAGAAGACAAACGACAAGGAATATAACGAGAACATCGAGCAGCTCCGCGCCAGGATAGATGTCATCGACGAGAACCTCCTCTTGTCGCTTGCCTCCAGGATGGAGATATCCAACAAGATAGGCGAGTTCAAGAAGGCTCACAATATCGCCATAGTCCAGGCCGCCCGATGGGACGAGATCCTTTCCGACATGATCGCCAAGGGAAGGACTTACGGCCTTCCCGAGGACTTCGTGACCGCCGTCTTCACCGCCATCCACGACGCCTCTGTCGCCGCGCAGAACCGCATCCTTGAGGGAGATTAACGAGTCTTGCTTCTAACTCTTTGTTGGCTGGAGCGCGACTGATTGATTATCTGATAATAGACGAATCAGATGGTACCGAAATCGGCACCATCTGATTGTTTTATGGATTAATAATCAACGACTATTCGCGCCTATGACATCATTTGCTCGGCTCGAACACGTCATAGCCGTAGTTGATTATACCCAGGTTCGCTTCTGTACCCCTGGCTCCACCTGCCCGGTAGATGACGTAGATGTACATGCAGCCATCTTCAGAATCCCATTCCCCGGCATAGCCGTTCTCTGTGTCCTGGTCAGTGTCTCTGTCGGCGATATTGACAGGATTACCAGAATAGGAACCGCCGGCGATGATCTGGTTAGGGATATAATAGAGGTCGCCGACAAGGTTCATCATAAGCTCACCGTCACCGAACGGGGAGAACTTGTATGCTCCAGGGTGATTGATATCCTCATAGAGGGTGGTCACGAAATCGCTGGCACCCCAAAGGTCGGCTCCGACGGGCTCCTCGTTAGCCGAGCCGCCACCAAGGACATGATATGTACCGGTCACGACAGCCTCCCACTTGGCGGGCTTGCTCACGGCGGGAACACACTTCTCCTCAGGAATCACGCCTGTCCAGTTGTCGGCGACATCCCACCAGACGCGGCTCGAGCTAACGTCAGGACCGGAAAGATCCTTGATGGCCTGCTCGTAGTTCTCGGTGTTATATTTGGGACCCTGGCTGGCTGAGAAGGCAAGACGATAAGGATAGCTCAAATTACCAGCGTCAACCGCTCCTGGACCGACAGGCAGTTTGGGAATATCCAGACGTCTCCAGTCTGACCAGGCCTCTATTCCATCAGCCAGGTAGCCGGCGATCCACCTCTGGAGAGCGATCTGCTCCAGACCGCTTTCGCCACCCTTGTAGGCGATCTTCGGGGAGGAGATGTACTTGTCGGCGCCGTCAGCGCCCCACCATTCGAAGGATGACTTTATTCCAGCCTCATAAAGGGCCTTGGGATCGGCGCTGATCCATCCGCGATAAGCGGCCTCGGCCTCGGCGAAGAGGACTCGGGAAGTCGGGATCACGGGAACAGTGGCGTCCATGGCGATCATCTTGCTGTTGATGGAGCAGCAGCAGTCTACCCACGCGTTCACCGCGGCGTTGTCAACCATTCCGAAAGGAACCCCGTAGAAGGAGGTGTACTGGTCGCGGGGGAACAATTCGGGATCACGCTCACCACGATATCCCTCGATGTCGAAGTACTTGAACATACGGGGATCCTCAAACTCCTTCATCTGGTCCACTATGAACATGTTGGGTACCCAGCAGAACCCGGCTCCGGAGTAGGCGGGGTTACACCAGTAGTACATCATGTTCCAGTTGAGGTCATCGTAGGTGAAGTCGAAGCCGTCGGCGGTCTCCTTCATGCCTCCGTCGGCATAGGCGGCCGCGAAACGGGTCTTTCCCGTGGCAGGATCGACATCACAGAGCTTGATTGCCATGAGCATGCGCAGGGAAGCGTTGAACTTCTTCCACTTGGCGATGTCTCCACCGTAAAGGACATCGGCGGAGCCGTCGAGGGAACCGTTCGTGTCGAACTGGGCGTAGGCCTCCTTGAGCGTGTTGTCAAGAAGTGTGTACACCTCTTGCTGTGTGTCGTATTTCGGCTTCCACAGGTCTTCGCTGGCTCCCTTGAGGGCCTCGGAAATGGCGATGGGCCCGATGATGTCGGAAATCGACATGTAGTAGAAGCTCATGAGTGTCTTCGAGGCGGCGATCTGGTTGGCGCTGGTGCCGAAACAGGCGACATTGACAGCGTCCTTCTGGTCGGGATCCTCGTTCATGTCGATGATATACTGGAGATTCTTTATGGCATAGAGATAGTAAGTGCCGACGCCGAACTCGGAAGTCACTCCAAGCACACCATACTGGTTGTTCTTTGACTCGGAAAGGTAGCCTGGCCATGCCTGCTGCCAGACATTGTAACCGTTCGTGGCGCTACCAAGCACGAAATAAGGAACGTAACGTGTGGCGTTGGTGAACAGATAAGTGGTGTAAGCGGTCGAAGGGGAGTTCGGGCTCTTGTTAATGTCACCGAAATCCGAAGGATCGCAACTCGTGAAAAGCATCGAGACGGCGACGACGGCCGAAACAAATATAGAAAGAGTCTTTTTCATAATTATTATCCTCCTGTTCTTTAGAATGTGAGATTGAGGGTAACACCGAAAGTGCGGGTGGACAAAGCCTGGCCGCCTTCGAGGAAGTTGTAACTGGCTCCGTCGATTTCGGAAGGATCGATGTTCGGGCAAGCGGAGTAAATCAACCAGGGGTTGGTGGCCACGAAGGCGACGCTGGCTCTCTGTATGCCCACCCCGATCTTGTCAAGGACACGCCTCGAGAAGTCATACCTCAACGAAAGCTCGCGGAGTTTGACGTAGGTCTTGTCATACACATAGCTGGCCGCGTTGTAGGTGGACTTGTAGGTGTAGTAGTAATAGGCGTCCATATAACCGTCCATGGGGTTGCCATCGGCATCGACACCGGTAAGGTGGACACCACCTCCCTTCTGGACAGGCTCACGCACGTTCACTCCCCTGTCGTTGATAGCGGCGGTCACATCTACCAGACCGGAACCCTCACCCCAGAGGTTGGTCCAGGAGACCATCTGTCCACCGATCATGTAATCGAGAGCGGCGGAGAAAGTGAGGTTCCTGAAGCGGAGATTGGTGGAGAAACCACCTGTGAAATCGGGCTGGACATTACCCTCGCCCTCATCCTTCATCTTATTGGTCTCCCAGGTGGGACGGACCTCTCCGGTGTTGGCTGTGCCCTCGCGGAGAATAAGATTGCCATTGTCATCCTTGAGGAAGCGGGAGACCGGACGGATGGTTCCGACAGGCTGACCCACAATAGAGTAGAGATACCAGTAACGGGTCGTGGTTCCGAATCCGTTACCATAGCTCCTGTACTCTTTCTCGTCATCGAAGTATTCAAGCAGGGTGTTGTTGTTCTTCGCGATGTTGGCGCTCAAGCTCCATTCCCAATCCCTCGAGCGGACAGGAGTCGCGCCGAGCATAACCTCGACACCCTCATTACGGACAAGACCGGCGTTGACGGTACGGGTGGAGTAGCCAGACTCTTGGAGAACACCGGCGTTGATGATGTCGTTCCTGGTGTCTTTGCGGTAAAGGTTGATGTCACCCCAGAACCTGTTCTTGAACAGCTTGAACTCGGTACCGACCTCGTATGATGTGGAAATGGTAGGCTTGATATGTTGGTTGACCTGGGTCGTGGGCTCATAGATGGTGACCTGTCCATGAAGCTTGGTATTGGAGGAATAGACAGGGAGAACGTTATAGGCGCCGATCGTGGAACCAACCTGTGCCACGGATCCCCTGATCTTCCAGAAGTCGAGCCAAGGAGCCTTGATAAGCTTGCTGGCCATGAAGGAAAGTGAGGCTCCACCGTAGAGGTAACCGTTGTTGTCGGCGGGGAGGCGAGAGTCGAGGTCGTAACGGATGGATCCGTCAAGGTACACGAGATCGTCCCAACCGATAGTTGTGTTGCCGAAGAATGAACGGGTCTTGTAGTGGGTCTCGCTGTTGCTGGTGCTGTAAGTGCTCGCGGACGCGGCCAGGTTGTAGTAACCGGGCATTGAGAGACCACCGTTGGTGTTGCTGTTCAGGTACTGGTAGTCGTATCTTCTGGTCTCGGCGAAGACCGCGGCCTCGATGGAGAGGCGGTCCTCGACGAACTGGTTGCCCCAGGTCACGTAACCCTGGACAGTCATGTCGTTACTCTGGTTCTGGTAAGTGCGGAAATATGGTTCGAAATCGACTGATCCGGTACCGTTCCTCTCCTCATACAGGGAGTTTGACATGATGTCGGTGACACGGGTTCCGAGCCTGAAATTATAAGGCAGGGTGGCGTAAATGTCTCCTGAGAGGATATTTGAGCTGGATGCGGAAACATAAGTGTACTCATTCATGACAGCGAAAGGGTTGTCATGGAAGTTCGCGGTAAGGTCGTCCTTGCTCACGATGTTCCAGGTCCTCCATGATCCGTCGGGCCTCTGCCAATCCTTCAAATCCTTCAAGTTGACATTGGTGTGTCCCCACTGCTGGAAGTCGCAGACGTAGTTACCGGTGGCGGAGTAGCCCTCCTGCTCGGCGTTCACGTTGCGGCGATAGCGATAACGGTAGCTGATGTCAGCGTTGAGCCAGCTATTGGGCTTGATCTGCGAGGAGATACTGAACGAACGGCGGACAGCCTTGGAGTTGTAGATGATACCGGGACGGTCCACGTTGCTGAACGAGACACGGGTGTTCATTCCTTTGACGGCCTTGGTGAAGGCGACGTTGGTGTTGTTCGTCCAGGCGACACGAGTGAGGTCGCGGAGATTCAGGCGGTAGCTCCAGGTGTCGGTCTCTCCGTAGTGGGAAGATGTAGGATCCCAGGATAGGGCGGTGCGGTAGAGGGTCTTGTCGTCGAAACGTGCGCCCCAGGAAACGTCCTCACCGTAGTTGTAGACATAGGTACCGTCGCCGAGGGCGTAACCGGCCTTTTCCCATGACACAGTAGGGGAAGTGACATCAACGTCTCCCCAGCTGTTATACTTCGCGGTGGCGGAAGACACGTCGTCTCCACCACCATAAGACTTCTGGAAATTGAAGTGATTATAAAGGACTTCGGCGGTGGTGGTGTGGGAGAACTCAACGAAACTCTGGCCGTCCTTTGCCTTCTTGGTGGTGATGATGACAGCACCGTTGGCTCCACGGGAACCGTAGAGAGCGGTCGCGGCGGGTCCTTTCAGGATGTTGACGCTCTCCACATCGTCCATATTGACCGCGCTAGAGCCGGTTATCGCGCCGTCGATCACGTAGATAGGCTCGCTGCCTTCATAGTTGTTGTAGGAAGTTGTGCCTCGGAGGATGATCTTACCCTCATCGAAGGTTGAACCTCCACGGCCATAGGCCTGAGCGCCGGCAACCTTTCCGGCAAGAGAATTGCCAAGCGAGAAGTTGTGAGTGGTCGTCAACTCTTCTTGGCTCATTGTTTGTGCTGAATAACCGATAGCTTTCTGCTTCCTTGTCAGTCCCTGGGCAGTGACGATGACTTGGTCGAGAAGCTCAGAATCCGGTGTCAGCACCACGTTAAGTGTCTGAGCGGCGGCCTTGGTCTGGTTGACGAAACCGATGCAGGAGAACACGAGCGTGCCACCGGCGGGGACATTGCGCAGGGTGTAGTTACCGGACGCGTCTGTGATGACGCCGTTGGTCGTTCCCTGCACAAAGACTGAGGCTCCGATAACGGGGAGCCCGTCCTCCGCGGAAGTGACCGTACCCGTGACGGTCATGTTCTGCGCGAATGCCATACCCACGCTAGCGCACAGGCACAGCAACAAAGAGAATAATTTTTTACCCATAAGCTTAAACCTTAATTAAACTTAA
>JAFROJ010000061.1 GCA_017429765.1 Bacteroidales bacterium
AGACGGCTTAACGTCCGCGGGATACTCGGCCGGGCCGCGCCCTTGGCGGCCGGTATTAAGCTACACGAC
This sequence comes from Bacteroidales bacterium, assembly GCA_017429765.1. GTDB lineage: Bacteria > Bacteroidota > Bacteroidia > Bacteroidales > UBA932 > Cryptobacteroides. The sequence goes on from JAFROJ010000061.1 coordinate 70, forward strand.
TTGGTCGATTAGGCAGCGAGCGCGTAGTTGTTGTTGGCAACTGAATTTGTGAAAGACCGGTTTTACGGGCAGATCTTCCGGAAGCCCGGCGTGCTTACCACCCGGAATCATCGCTGTCGAAACCAGAACATCCCCGTGGTAGTGGACGCGAATATACGGATTATTTTTATAATTTTGTAAGATTCTTCGCTTCGCTAGATTCTTCGCTTCGCTAGATTCTTCGCTTCGCTAGATTCTTCGCTTCGCTAGATTCTTCGCTTCGCTCAGAATGACATGGGACAAGGAATGACAGGAGACAAGGACATATTCAACAGGACTGAGTTGCTGCTCGGGGCGGATGTGATGGACACGTTGGCCAGGGTGAGGATTATCATCTTCGGTGTCGGCGGTGTCGGGAGCTGGTGCGCCGAGGGACTGGTCAGGAGCGGCGCGCGTCATCTGGCTCTTGTCGATCCCGACGAGGTCAGTGTCACCAACATCAACAGGCAGCTAATGGCCACCACAAAGACCCTCGGGCTCTCCAAGGTGGAGGCTTTGAAAGAGCGTCTTCTGGAGATCAATCCGGAGGTCGAGGTAGAGGCGCTGAGGACTGTTTACGACGAGACCACGGCCGGGGATTTCGACCTGGACTCCTACGACTACATATTCGACGCCGTTGACTCGTTGAAAGACAAGATACTCCTGATCCTCAACGCGAGCGCCTCCAAGGCCGTTTTCTATTGCTCTATGGGGGCCGCCTTGAAGACCGACCCCCGGAAGGTGAAGGTGGCGGAGTTCTGGGATGTGAGGGGATGCCCGCTCGGGGCCATCATCCGGAAGAAGATGAGGAGGGCCAAGACACTTCCCCGGAAGAAGTTCCTCTGCGTCTATGACGACGAGGTCTTGCCTAACAGGGGAGGAGAGGGGATAGTGGAGACCGACTATTTCAAGAAAGCCCAGATCAACGGGACGACAGCCCCGGTCACGGCGCTTTTCGGAATGACACTTGCAGGCCTTCTGGTCGATGATGTTTACAAGAAGACTGTGAGATGAGCCAGGTCTGGGATCCTTTGAGGAAGAAGATGGTCGCCCTGACGCCCGAGGAGAAGGTGCGCCAGTGGTTCATCGGAGTGTTGAGGGACTCTCTCGGAGTGCCTGCCCACATGATGATGAGCGAGGCCTCTCTCAAATACGGGGACAAGCCTTTCCGGGCTGACATAATGGTCTACGGAAGGGATGCCGCCCCGCTGATGGTAGTGGAGTGCAAGAGGGAGAATGTCCGGTTGGACAGGTCCGTCCTGGAGCAGGCCATGAAATATAACCTGGTCTTGGATGTGAGGTACATGGTTATAACCAACGGGCACGGGACGTTCTGCTTCAGGAGAACGGGCGACGAGGCCGTCCCTTTCGAGAGGATGGAGTCTCTGCCGGATTGGGAAACAATGAGGAAGTGATTGGATATGAGCGCGACAATAACACAAGGATATCTTGACAGCCCGATATTCGGGATAGTCTCCAGAGCCGCCGAGGGCCTTGGGGTCCGCGCTTTCGTGATAGGAGGATATGTCCGCGACTGCTTCCTCGGGAGGAGGAACGACGACATCGACATAGTCGTGGAAGGAAGCGGGATAGAGTTGGCCCAGGCCGTGGCTGAAATAATCAGCAAAGAGGAGAGGCGTCATTGCAACGTCTCGGTGTTCAAGACCTTCGGGACCGCCATGCTCAAGTGGCGGGGCGCCGAGATCGAGTTCGTCGGGGCCCGCAGGGAGTCTTACCGTCACGACTCCCGCAAGCCTATTGTCGAGGACGGGACCCTTGAGGAGGACCAGATGAGACGTGATTTCACCATCAACGCTATGGCGTTCAGCCTCCAGAGGGAGGATTACGGCGCCCTGGTCGATCCTTTCGGGGGAATAAGGGATCTCGCCGCCGGGATCATCAGGACCCCTCTTGAGCCTGAGCAAACCTACAGCGACGACCCTCTGAGGATGCTCAGGGCTATCCGCTTCGCCTGCAAGCTCAGTACCACGGAGCTCACATTCAAGATAGTCCCCGAGTCCATCGCCGCCATGAAGGCGATGAGGGACAGGATGTCCATCTTGTCCCAGGAGAGGATCGTCGAGGAGCTGAACAAGATGCTGGTCTGCCAGCGGCCCTCAATGGGCTTCCGACTGATGGACGAGACCGGCCTGCTGGACTACATCCTTCCCGAGCTGTCCAAGTTGAAAGGAATAGAAACAGTTGAGGGTAAGGGACATAAGGAGATTTTCTCGCACACCCTCCAGGTGGTTGACAACGTGGCGGCGGTCGAGGAGGAGCCGAATCTCTGGCTCCGCTGGGCGGCTCTTCTACACGACATCGGGAAGCCTGCCAGCAAGCGTTTCGACCCTTCCGTCGGGTGGACTTTCCACGGCCATGAGGTGGTCGGGGGCAGGATGGTGCCGAAGTTATTCACAAGGCTGAAGATGCCCCTGAACGAGAAGATGAAATATGTCCAGAAACTCGTCACCCTGCATCACCGTCCGATCGCCCTGGTCGATGAGGAGGTGACCGACTCCGCCGTCAGGCGCCTTTTGTTCGATGCCGGTGACGAGCTGGAGGACCTGATGCTGCTTTGCAACGCGGACATCACCTCAAAGAATCCCGCGAAGGTGGCCCGGATCAAGGCCAACTTCGAGTCTGTGAAGCGGAAACTCGCGGAGGTCGAGGCGAAAGACGCCATCCGCAACTGGAAGAACCCCATCACCGGGGAGTACATAATGGAGGTCTACGGGATCCCGCCCGGCAAGGATATCGGTGTGTTGAAGGAATATGTCAAGAACGCCGTCCTTGACGGGGAGATCGGCAACACCTTCGAGGAGGCGGACATGGCTATGAGGCGCAAGGCCTCGGAAATGGGTCTGAAAGAATGTCTCTGATCGACGAGTACATAAGCTACATCTCTTCTGTGAGAAGATATTCCCGGAGGACGGTCGAGATCTATTCGGAAATACTCCATGGATTCGCCGGCTTCGCCTCCGGAGACCTTCTTGAATCGTTGAACCACAGGATGATACGCTCGTACGAGGTGTATCTTCTCGACACTAGGAAGGAGGATCCCCGGACAGTGAACCTCCACATCAGCGTCCTGTCCGGCTTCTGCCGGTTCCTGATGAAGGACGGCCGCCTGGCCTCGAATCCTGCCAGGACTGTTTCCCGCCCGAAGACGGAGAAGCGCCTTCCGGTGTTCTACCGGGAGGAGTCCATGCGGGAATATTTCGAGAAGACCGCCCCCTACGCCTCGGAGGAGAATCTCGACCTGCTGACCGGGGACGACAAGGTCAGCAGGGAGATGTATTCGCGCAGGCTGTCGAGACTTATAGTGTCGATCCTTTATTCCACCGGCATCAGGCGCTCAGAGTTGATCGGCCTCACTGTCGGGGCGGTTGACTTCTCGAGGAAGGTGATGAAAGTCAGGGGGAAGGGCGACAAGACGAGAGAAATTCCCCTGGTCCCTTCTCTTTGTAATGAAATTTCGTTATATTTACAATCAGTTCAGACGATGGAAGGCCGCGTCAGGACCGCTTCCGATCCCTTGCTGGTGACCCCGAATGGAGCCAGGCTTTATCCGGTTTTCGTCGACAGGGTGATCAAGAGCGAGTTGGGACAGGTCGCGGGCATAACCGGGAGGAAATCCCCCCATGTGTTGAGACACTCTCTGGCGACAGAGCTTCTGAATGAAGGCGCCGATCTCAACTCGATCAAGGAGATGCTCGGACACTCTTCCCTGGCCGCCACGCAGGTCTACACGCACAATTCCGTCGAGAAGTTGAAAAGTGTTTATGTTAACGCCCATCCAAGGGCAAAAAGCGGAGGTAAAAATGGAGATTAGAGTAAAATCCCTGAAGTTCGACGCGGATCAGAAACTGCTCGACTACGTTGAGAAGAAAGTCTCAAGGCTTTCCAGGTTCAGCGACCACCTCGAAGAGGTCGATGTCACCCTGTCCTTGCTCAATGAGCCCGACAACAAGGAGGTTAAGATTCAGACCAGGGCATATGGGCAGGACTTGCTGATCGAAAGGAGCGCCTCTACGTTCGAGGACGCCGTCAGTGTGGCCGTCGACCTCATGAAGGAGAAGATCGTGAGGACCAAGGAGAAGAAGTTCGAAGCGTGATATTTCAGTGAAAGAGTCGGTCAATGCAGCCACGCGATGCCGCGAGTTGATCGGCAAGATCAAAGCCGGAGAGTTCTCTCCCATCTATCTCCTGATGGGGGAGGAACCTTATTATCTGGACCTGCTTTGCGACGCCCTGATCGAGAACGTCCTTGACGAGTTCTCGAGGGATTTCAACGAGACCATCCGTTACGGGGCCGACGTGGACGCGGAGACCGTGATCACGGACGCCCGCCGTTTCCCAATGATGGCCGAGAGGCAGCTGGTAGTCGTGAAGGACGCCCAGGCCATGCGCGACCTCGAGAGTCTAGCCACCTATTGCGAGAATCCCCTTGACTCGACCGTCCTCGTCCTGCTCATGAGGGGGGCCAGCGCCGACAAGCGAAAGGCTCTCTACAAGCAGTGCTCCAAGAACGGTGTCGTCGTGGAGTCCAACCCGTTGAGGGACTACGAGATGCCGGGGTGGATCAGCCAGTATTTCGCTTCCCGCGGGGTCGAGATCTCCCCAGACGCCGCCGCCCTTCTGGCGGAATATTCCGGGACAGACATGAGCAAGATCGCCCTGGAGACCGACAAGTTGCTGAAGAACCTTCCGGAGAGGACCAAGAGTGTCTCCGCCGGTGACATCGAGAGGAATGTGGGCATCAGCCGCGAGGTCAGTGTCTTCGAGTTGACGAAAGAGATCTCGTTCCGGAACGGGGAGAAGGCCTTGAGGATAGCCTCCAGGCTCGGCGAGTCCCCGCGTTTCTCGATGCCGATGACGGTGGGCGCCCTGTTCTCTTATTTCTCCAGGGTGTTGAAGTACGCCGCTCTCAAGGAGAAGAACCGTTTCCCCGACAGGATCCAGACAGCCGCCGTCCTTCAGGGCGTGAACCATTATTTCTGGAAGGAATATGACGTGGCCGTCTCGAACTATCCGGTCAGGAAAGCCATGGCGGCTATCTCCCTGCTTTGCGACTATGATTATAAAGGCAAGGGTGGAGACGTCGGTGAGGCCAGCCCCGGTGAGCTTTTGATAGAGCTGGTGTTGAAGATACTTAATTTGTGAATATTTTAAATAATTATTGTATTTCGATAAATAATTATTATATTTGCTGAAATTATAAGAAATATGGGACTTATAGAGTGCAAAGAGATCAGCAAAAGCTTCGGGGAGAAGGTCGCCCTTGACAAGGTCTCCGTGGATATTCCGAAAGGAAAGATTTTCGGATTGCTCGGACCGAACGGCGCCGGAAAGACCACCCTCATACGTATCATCAACAGGATCACTATCCCGGGCAGCGGGGAGGTCCTGTTCGACGGAAGGCCTATCACCCAGGATGATGTTGAGAAGATCGGCTACCTGCCTGAGGAGAGAGGCCTTTACCGCAAGATGGAGGTGGGCGACCAGGCGATGTACCTCGCCCAGTTGAAGGGGATGAGCGCCAATGACGCCCGGCGGGAGCTTAAATGGTGGTTCGTCCGTTTCGGGATCCAGGATTGGTGGAAGAAGAAGGTCGAGGAGCTCTCGAAGGGTATGGCCCAGAAGCTTCAATTCATCACGACTGTGGTTCACAAGCCTGCCCTCATGATCCTGGACGAGCCGTTCTCCGGCTTCGACCCGGTCAACGCCGAGCTGGTCCGCCAGGAGATCCTGAGGCTCAACGCCGAGGGGGCGACAATCATCCTCTCCACCCACAACATGGAGTCGGTCGAGGAGCTTTGCGACAGCATCACCTTGCTGAACAAGTCCAAGACGGTCATCACCGGAAAGGTCGATGATATCCGTCGCCGTCACGGCAACAACAACATCGAGCTCATCTACACCGGCGACCAGGCGGTCACTGACGCCGAGGGGACTTTCAAGGTGCTCTCCGACGAGGACAACGCCGGCAGGCACACCGCCGTCCTGACATTGGGCGAGGGGGTCTCGACCAACGACGCTCTTGGGGCCCTTCTCAAGGAAGGCCTTGCCATCAACTCGTTCAAGGAGTTGATTCCCAGAATGAACGACATATTCATCAAACTAGTCACAGAGGAGGAATAGGCTATGAATCTCAGGATAATAAAGACAGTCATCGCCCGCGAGTACATGACCCGCGTGAAGAAGAAGTCGTTCCTTGTGACCACTTTCGTCGTCCCCATCCTCTTCGCCGCCATGATGGTGGTCGTGTTCTACATCATGGGGAACACCAAGGAGAGGAAGCAGGATGTGGCGGTCGTGGACCAGTCCGGCATCGTGATGCCTCACCTGGTGAGCGGCGACCGTGTCACTTACACCGACTACTCCGGCGAGTCTCCCGACGCGATCAAGGCGAATCTCAAGGAATATGGCAAGGATGTCCTCGTGGTCATCTCCCCTCTGGACACTGTCGCCAGGACAGTCTCGGTCCAGGCGTATTCAAAGGATCCCCTTGGGGTTGAGTTCACCGGCAATCTTTCCAGTAAGGTCGATGACGCCGTCGAGGAATACAGGGTGCGCCAGTACGGCATCGAGAACCTGAGCCAGATCATGGAGGATGTCAAGTCCAATGTCAAGGTGGCTGAGTACACTCTCGACGAGGAAGGCAATGAGAGCGTCTCAGAGTCAGGTATTTACATGATAGTCTCCATGCTTCTCGGGATCGTGATCTGGATGTTCATCATGATGTTCGGCGGACAGGTGATGTCCAGCGTCATCGAGGAGAAGTCCAGCAGGGTCGTGGAGGTGCTGATCTCCTCGGTCAAGGCGGTTGACCTGATGTTCGGGAAGATCATCGGCGTCGCCCTCGTGGCCTTGACCCAGTTCCTGCTATGGATTGTCCTCACTGTCGTCCTTGTCTCGGCCGCCAGCGTGTTCATGGGCAAGAATGTCATGGAGAGCTTCTCAGGGAATCCCGAGATGATGGCCCAGACCATGGGTGTCACCCCCGACCAGATGGAGGCAATGGGCGGCGTCATGGCTGCCGCGACGGCCGACACGGCAGCCGTCGCCGGAGCCCCTCAGGACGGCTTGCACACGGTTGTGGCGACCCTTTCCAATATTCCTTGGACAAGGCTCATCATCTCCTTCCTGATCTTCTTTGTGCTGGGCTACCTGCTCTACGCCTCGCTCTATGCGGCCGTGGGATCGGCTGTTGAGAGCGTGGAGGACACCCAGCAGCTGCAACTGCCCATCACTATTCCTTTGATGATCGCCTACATGATCATCCTGATGGCTTTCCAGAACCCTGACAGCGGAGTCGTGGTCTGGGCTTCCATGATCCCGTTCACCTCGCCTATAGTCATGTTGGCCAGGATCCCTTACGGGGTACCGCTCTGGCAGTTGATCCTCTCGATCGGCCTGCTGTTCGTGACCTTCCTTGCCTGCGCCTGGATGTCCGCGAAGATCTACAAGGTCGGAGTCCTGATGTTCGGGAAGAAATCGACTTTCAAGGATCTCTGGAAATGGTTGAAACAGAAATAATTGACTGATATGAGAAAGACTCTTCTCCTGCTGTCGTCCTTATTCCTCTGTCTGGGCCTTTCCGCCCAGACAGTGGACATTTCCTGGGCGAAAGAGCGGGTTGACGGGCACCGGACCGGTGTCACCGCGTCCAACGCCTCCAATGTGGACGAGGCCATGGGCTATTTCCAAGGCAAGACCTATCACGCGCCCAACGGGAAGAGATTCCGCCGCGGCGCCACTAGGGATGTAGCCAAACTGATGATTGAGGCCCAGCCGGCGATGGCTCAGGTGAAACAGGTCATCGGTTACTCCACCGAGTATCTGGACAGGACCTATCCCGAGTGCCCTCTTTACGACTGGTACATCGACGAGCTGATGAGGGCGACGGCTGACAGCCTCCACAGGAAGGTTGACATCGGTTTCGCCAACAGGGGAGGGGTCAGGGTCGATATGCCTAAGGGCGAGATCCTCTATGACGACATCATGTCGATGTTCCCTTTCAAGAACAATCTTTGCTATGTGGCCTTGAAGGGCAAGGATGTCAGGGCCCTCCTGGACAAGATGGCATCCACCTCTTTCCAGATCCTCGGAGGTATCAAGGTTGTGGCCAAGAACGGCAAGATTGTCTCCGCCACGGTGGACGGCGAGCCTCTCGACGACGCGAAGGTCTATGGGGTCGCCACCCTGAATTTCCTTCTGGACGGTGGTGACGGCTACTTTGTGGCCCGTAACGCCGTTGAGGTGCTTCAAGCCGAGGGTTGGCTCTACGACACGATGATCCCTTACGTCCAGAGCCTGACAGCGGCGGGGAAACCTGTCCAGTTCGAGAACCAGCATTGGATCACCATTCTAAAGTAGGAGGGACGGGAAATGAGAAAGTTTCTATCCATAATCGCGCTGGCGGCCGCGCTCGCCTTCGTTTTCCAGGCCGGCGCCTACGCCCAGAGGAGGCTGACCATCGTACATTTCAATGACACCCACAGCCATATGGAGCCGGAGAGGTCCGGGGACAACGCGGGCATGGGGGGAGTCATCGAGAGGGCCGCATTCAGGGACAGTGTCATCAAGGCTGACGGTAAAAGGAACGTCCTGCTTCTCCACGCCGGAGACTACAGCCAGGGAACCTCGTATTTCACTGTGCTCAAGGGCGATCTCGAGATCGACATCATCAACGCCATGAGGTACGATTGCGTGACTCTCGGCAACCACGAGTTCGACAACGGGGTCGATGAGCTCGCGAGGCGCCTGGCCAAGGTCAAATGCCCTGTGGTCTGCGCCAACTATGATTTCTCGAACTTCGAGCTCGGGAAATATGTCAAACCCTACGCTGTCATCAGGAAAGCGGGTATGAGGATCGGGATCATCGGTCTCATGCCCGACATCTCCACCCTTGTCTCGCGCGAGGTCTCCAGCCAGATTCCCGCCTTCGACAACGCGGAGGTGGTGAACAAGTGGACAAAGGTGCTGAGGGAGGAGGAGAAGTGCGACTTGGTCCTGGCCTTGACCCACATCGGCTACGTGGGCGAGATCTACACTGATTTCGATCTTGTCCGCTCGACCAGGGGGCTGGATATTGTCGTGGGAGGTCACTCCCACACGTTCCTCGACGCCCCAGGCTATGAGAAAAACCTTGACGGTGAGTTGGTTCCGATCGTCCAGAACGGATGCTGGGGACTTGAGGCCGCCAACATGAAAGTATTCAAGAAAAAATGATCCGTAAAAGTTTCCCCGCGGCCATGGCCGCCCTTCTTATCACCTTTCAGCCGCTCGGCGCCCAGATCAGGGGATTCCATCAGGAGAGGTTGGTCAACTGGGAGTTCAGCAAGGACGGTTCCTCTTGGCGCGATGTCTCGGTCCCTCATTCCTACAACGCCCAGGACGGTCACTCGCCGAGCTACTACCGGGGCGAGGCGTTCTACAGGTGCGACATCAAGCCCGGGGACATCAAGCGCGACCATTACGTGCTGTTCGAGGGAGCCGCCCAGGCCGCCAACGTCAAGGTGAACGGGATCCAGCTGGCATCTCACAAGGGTGGCTACACTCCCTTCGTGGTGAATATAACCGAGGCCCTGAAGAAGGGGGTCAACACCCTTGAGGTGACCTGCGACAACAGTGAGGACCTGAATATGATCCCGGTCAGCTCCGACTTCAACAAGAACGGCGGCCTCCACTATCCTGTATGGCTGATGGAGATGGAGGATGTTTACCTCTCTCCAGAGGCTTACGGGATGTACAGGCTTCACTGCGAGACCCCCGAGGTCTCCAAGAGAAAAGTCGTGACGAAGGTTAAGACCCGCCTTGTCAACTCGACCACAAAGAGCGCCGATGTGCTTGTCAGGGTCCAACTCGTGGAAAAGGACGGCACGCTCGGCTATCAGGCTGACCGTGAGATCCGTCTGTCCCCTAAGTCGGAGATGGATTTCGAGCATGATTTCGAGGCCACCGGGATCCGTTTCTGGAACGGGCTGAAGGATCCTTACCTTTACACCGCGAGGGTAGAGGTTTTCAAGGGGAAACGGATGCTGGACATCGCCGAGGTCAAGATCGGCTACCGCTCCTACGAGCTGGACCCGGTCAAGGGATTCTTGCTGAACGGCGAGCCATATCCTCTCCGCGGAGTATGCATGCATCAGGACACGGACGGGAAGGCCTCAGCCTTGGAGGACTATGACATAAGGAGGGATTTCAGGATAGTCAAGGAACTGGGGGCCAACTTCCTTCGCCTGGCGCATTATCCCCATAACGATCTGGCTTTCAGCCTTTGCGACTCGCTGGGGATTGTCGTCCAGACGGAGGTTCCATGGGTGAACGTCTGCGGATCACGGGCCAAGCAGGCTTATTTCAACAACATCCGCCACCAGATGGGCGAGATGATCAACAATCTCTTCAACCACCCGAGCGTCATCTTCTGGGGAATGTGGAACGAGCTGGACACCTGGGGCAACAATGACGACCTCCAGGGACCCTTCGACGGCGCCAAGGTACTGACCGAGACCGGCAGGTTATATGACTACGCCAAGGAACTGGACCCATACCGCCTCGTCGGTTTCACGGATGACTCCAGGCTGGCCCGCGACGGCTATTCCGGTCTCGCCGGTGACTTCTGCTCCCAGAATATCTACTACGGATGGTACTACACCCCGAACGACTTCAGCGCCCTGACCACCTCTCTCAAGGAGGTTCGTGACCGCAGGGGAGGCCCGGTCAACCTGTCCGAGTACGGCGCCGGGATCAACCCTTTCTGCCACACTTGGGACTGGACAAAAGCTGTCCGTGACCAGGATGACGACTCACGTCATTTCGAGGAGTTCGGCAATAAGTTCCACGAGGCCTACGTCAGTCAGATCCTGAAGATGCCTTGGCTGGGATTCACCTCCGCCTGGGTTCTGTTCGACTTCCCGGTGGCGAGCCGGGCCGAGGGTTACATGGACTCCTCCGACGGCGGGCGTCTCGTGAAGAACGAGGCCAGGAAGTACATGAATGACAAGGGCTTGGTGACCAGGGACCGTCAGACGAGGAAGGATGTGTTCTACCTCTACAAGGCTCTATGGAACAAGAAGGAACACACCGTCCACATCACCTCTTCGAGGCTGTCCGGCGTCCCGGCCGGGAAAGACTTCAACATCAAGGTCTACAGTAACGCCAAGACATTGACCTTGTACCAGAACGGGAGGATGGTCGCCAAGAAGTACAACTCAGGCGAGGACACTGGCGTCATCTGGACGTTCACCGGTCTGAGGATGAAGAAGGATTCGGACACATTCAAGGTGGTCGCCAACAACGGGACGAAGGACGAGGTCACTTATTCCCGCCTGTAGAGATATTCCTTTTCACCGGGATCATCGCTATCAGATAGCCGACTATGGCCACTCCGGCGATCGTGAGCAGGATGTCGTTCCATTTCACGATCACGGGGTAGGCGTTGACAAGGAAATTCCCCGGCATCTTTATGAAGCCGAACTGGCGCTGGAGAAGCGCGAAGCCTATTCCTATCACCAGGCCGGACGCGAGCCCGAGCAAGGAGATCAGCCAGCCCTCAAGCGTGAAAGTCTTCCGTAGCATGTTCTCCGTGGCGCCGAGGCTGCGGAAGGTCTCTATGTCCTCCTTTTTCTCGATGATCAGCATCGTCAGGCTGCCGAATATGTTGAGGGCTATGATGATGATGATGAATATCAAAATGAGGTAGATGGCCACTTTCTCGTAGCGCATCATTTTGTAGAGGGATGTGTTCTGCCTGAACCTTTCCAGAACCTTGAAATCCGGCCCGAAGATGTCCTTGACCTCACCGATGGCCTTTTTCAGCGTCTTAGGAGAGGCCCCTTCAGCCAGACGTATCTCTATTCCCGAGACCTCATGGTCGTACCCGAGCAGTTGACGAACCTCCTCCAGGGGGAGGATCATCAGCTCCTCGTCCACTTGCTGGTTGACCGAGAATATCCCGGCGGGCCTCATGCTCACGGACTCGATAGAGGCGGCGGGGTTAGACAAAGAGAAGTTCCTGTCCCTGGCCGGGAAATAGATCGTGGCGGAGGCGAGGAAGGCCGGGTTCATACACATCTTG